>JBAWVO010000245.1:0-9738 GCA_037147235.1 Planctomycetota bacterium
ACGGAGTGTGCCTGCTACTTTTCTTGCGACAGTTATTTCTGCGCCGGTCCTTATTATATGCGTGCGTCTGCTGGGCTTCGGCCAATGAGGAAATACAGCACCATGCCTACGATGGGCAGTAAGAGAATCATCGCAATCCAGATCAACTTGCGCACGGCCCCAGAGTTCCCTAGCAGCACGCTGACCATGGCGAAAATGTCCAAGATCAGGATGACTGCTCCAACCAAACTCAGTGACATTGGATACATCTCAGTTCTCCCTTCAGAACAGAATTCTACGCTGCTAAGGGGTAAAGGCAATGGGAGGCACAATGGGAGGGACTATTATTTATTTCCCAATGCGGAATGCGAATAATTGTAGGGTGGGATGAGCGCGCGAGCCCCACCAATTCTGTTGCGGCCTGCTTTTGGTGAGGCTCGTTTCATCCCATTACTTCTGCACCTAAAACTGGAAGAGCCGTTTTTTGGTGCAATCTCGTCATTCATTGCGGGGATGGATTCGTCGGGGCTGCCATGGGTGGCTGCAATGCCGCCGTCGGTGGCGGTGGCGCTACCATGGATGGCTGCGGTGCTACCGTTTGTGGGAATTCACTGCGATACAGTTCCCAACCGTGGTCCGTACTGGTAAACGAATACAGGCCCGACTGCAGCCCGTAGCGTGCCTCATCCAAGTTCGTGCCACGGCTGAACTGAACCACCCAGGCTCGATCTTCACGGAATTCTTGACTATAGCCGGGCTGAATCGTATACAAGTTGCCGTCGAGGGTATAGCTGAGGGTCTCCTTGTTCGAGGCCGGATTGTCAATCTTGATCGGGCCACCGGAGAAGTTCTGCAAGATCGGGCGCTGAACAACATACGCGTTACCGTAGGGCTGCCATCGGCCGTCATTGCCATACCACATCCACCGGTTGTCTGCTCCCCAGAACCACCAGCGGTTGTTGTCCCAACGATAGCGCTCATTATCCAGGCTTTCCCATCCGCCACCTGAGAATTCCGGCCTGTTATGGGCGTCGTATACCTGATGGGACATCGTTCCCCGGCCACCGGGGCCACCCGGGTTCGAGCGTACCCCGAGATTGACTCCAGTACTGCCACCGACGCCAACATGGGGGTTGCCACTCTGCCCGCCACCGCCCGCGTGGACGGCATCCGAGTGCTTACCGCCGCCTCCACCATGGCCTTCACCGCTTCGACCATGGCCTTCACCGCCGCCACCTCCATCGCCAGGCCCCTTGGCCATCGTTTGCGCTGGACTGAAGGCGATCATAGCAAGCAAGATCACGAATGACGTCATAAAAACTCTCATAATAAACCCCTTTCACCTGCATGGCAGGTTGTTAGGCCGACGCACGGTGTTTTCAAGACAACATTGCGCGGGCCGACACCGACGTAAAGAAAAAAGCCAATGTGGCTGAACACCTTATGACCTCTCCAAGTCTTGGGCGAGGGGTTGCGTTAATGGGAACGCAACATTAGCGTCTTGTAACGGTGGTTCAAAACTCTCGTGAAGCGTCGCGGAATGCCTTGTCCAAATCCTCCCAGGCCGACTGAGCTCCTTTTCGCAGATCCTTCCAGGCTTCAGCGCTGGAGTCACGGATCTCGACCAGCTTGGCACGGGCAACAACCCGCTTGGTTTCCAGTTCCTTCATCTTACGTTCCCATCTGGCTTTGGCCTCATCCTTCCGATCTCGCCCCTCCTCGTGGAGCTTGGCGACCTCGGAGTCCAGTTCCCTGAGCCGAGTGTCGAGCTTCTTCTGGAACTCCTCCTTGGTTTGTCGTGAGTACACGGCAGCCGTTTCAGCGGCATGGCCGGCATCGCGGCTTACGTCTTCGGACGTAACCTTCGTAGGCGCGAGATCAGCGGATCTTTGCTCGCACCCCATCACCGCAACAAACCCGGCCAACATCAACACATAGAACTCTCTAACCATGATTGAAATCTCCTATCACTTCCATGATTGAACTCCTCGAAAAAACATCCTACTGAAATGCGTCTGAATTTCGACAGGGACAGGCATTAGAACCTGACTCTAAGTCCACGGCCAAAGCCGAGTCCAATCGAAATTCCCGGCTGGCCATAGTAACCCCCCGACCCATAATAGCTGCCCTGGTAGACAGGGCCATAACCATAATAGCCGCGGTATCCCGTCGAATAGCGATACGGACCGGGGTAGTAGCCGTTTGGACTGGATTGATAGTAACCGTAGACAGGCTGGCTGGAGTAACGTGCGTCGGGTACGGCGGTGACCGTCGGCTCGTAATTGATCCATTCGTTGCCATTCCTGTAGACCCAGCGGTTCTCCCGGGTCCAATACCACCAGTTGTTGCCATGCCACCGATAGCGCCATTGCTCGCCGTTCTGATTGGCTGCAACTCCGGCAGTTACCCCTACGCCGGGCGTCTGAGTCCTACCTGGATTGCCCACATCATCCCGAACCTGTTCAGCCGGTATAGGACTGAGCACGGGTGCCGGAGCTAATGTTGGAGCGGGGACCGGGGCAGGTGCTGGAGCGAATGTCCGATCAGAGACCGGGGTAGGCACTGGCGGTAATGCTGGGGCACCGGCCACACCCGCGTTTTCGACGATTGTCCTGTTGTCATCTCCCAGGGCAACGCCTGTTACGCCTGGACCGAACGCGAACAATGCGATCAAGGCTGCAAACGAATTCACGAAAACTCTCATAAGAAACTCCTCTTCTTCCGCCTGAATTGACAGGCCGTGACGCCGACGCGCAATGTCTCAAAGACAATAGCGCAGCGGCTCGTGCTAAAACAAAACCACAAAAAAAGCCGACGTGGCGGAACACCCAAAAGTATTCCACCACGCCGGCTTACTCTACAACAAACCTCTCGGCACAGCCGAGTTGTTCTTCATCGAGTCATCCGACGAACAATTCTTTTCCGCTATTTGACAGCGAACTCGGCGTCGACAATGTCTTCCTCGCTGCCATAAGGGGCCGTATCGCCCGACCGGTCGTTCGGTTGGTGCGGGGCACCGTTACCGGGCCTGGCATGAGCAGCAGAGGCATCAGCCCGAGCGTTGGCCTTGGCGTACAGGGCTTGGCTTAGCGCGTGCGAAGCCTGTTCCAACTGATGGATCGCCGCCTTGAGGGTTTCCACATTGTTGCCCTTCGCTGCCGTACGGGTCTGCTCGATGGCCTTGGTCACAGCTTCCTTGTCGGGAGCGCGGAGCTTGCCCTCGTGTTCCTGAATGAGCTTCTCAACCTGCCAGGTCATCGTCTCGGCCTGGTTCCGCAGTTCGGCCAGTTGCCGCTTCTGTTTGTCCTCCTCAGCATGAACGTCGGCATCGCGGCGGCGGCGTTCGATTTCCTCTTTCGTTAGGCCGGCGCTCTGCTCGATGCGCACTTTCTGTTCCGTGCCCGTGCCCAGATCCTTGGCCGAGACCTGGAGAATTCCGTTGGCGTCGATGTCAAATGCGACTTCGATCTGCGGAGTACCGCGAGACGCGGGCGGCAGGCCTTCCAGATTGAACTGACCGAGCAGGCGATTGTCGGCAGCCATCTGCCGCTCACCTTGATAAACCTTGATGGTCACCGCCGTCTGATTGGCCTCGGCCGTGCTAAAAACTTGCTTCTGCACGGTGGGAATCGTGGCGTTGCGTTCGACTAGCTTTGTCATGATGCCGCCGAGAGTTTCTATGCCCAGGGACAAAGGCGTCACGTCCAATAGCAAAACGTCTTTGACTTCACCGGCCAGTACGCCACCCTGAATCGCCGCGCCGATGGCCACGACCTCGTCCGGGTTGACGCCCTTGTGCGGCTCCTTGCCGAACATTGTCCGCACGAGTTCCTGAACCTTGGGAATTCGTGTCGAGCCGCCCACCAGGATCACCTCATCGATTTCGTTGACGCTGAAATGTGAATCCTTCATCGCCTGGTTGACCGGCCCGCGGCAGCGCTCGATCAGGTGATCGACTAACTGCTCGAACTTTGACCGAGAGAGCGTCAATTGCAGGTGTTTTGGACCGTTTGCATCGGCCGTGATGAACGGCAGGTTGAGTTCGGTCTGTTGCAGCGTGCTGAGTTCCTTCTTGGTCTTTTCGCAGGCTTCCTGGAGCCGCTGTAGGGCCATCGGGTCTTTGCGCAAGTCGATGCCATGCTCCCGCTTGAACTCCTCGGCGGCATAGTCCAGCAGCACACGGTCAAAGTCGTCGCCGCCCAGGTGCGTGTCGCCATTGGTGCTTAAGACATGGAATACCCCTTCGGCAACATCCAGGATCGAGACGTCGAAGGTTCCGCCGCCCAAGTCGAAAACCACGATCTTCTCGGCGGCCTTTCGCTCCAAGCCGTAGGCCAGCGCAGCCGCGGTCGGCTCGTTGATGATGCGCATGACTTCCAGGCCGGCGATCTGTCCGGCATCCTTGGTAGCCTGCCGCTGGGCATCGTTGAAATAGGCCGGGACGGTAATCACTGCCTTGTTGACCTTGTGGCCCAGGTAAGCCTCTGCGGTCTCTTTGAGTTTCCGCAGGATTAGCGCGGAGATTTCCGGAGGCGTGTACTGACGGGCGTCGATCTGGATCTTGACGTAGTCATCCGGTCCGCCGACAACCTTGTAGGGTACGATCTTCTCTTCGGAGGCCACCTCATTATGTCGGCGGCCCATGAATCGCTTGATCGAGAAAATGGTCCGGCGGGAATTTGTGATGGCTTGCCGTTTCGCCAACTCGCCCACGAGTGTTTCGCCCTTGTCCGTGAAGGCCACGACACTAGGCGTCAGCCGGTTTCCCTCTTGATTGGGGATGACCTTGGCCTCCTTTCCTTCCATCACGGCCACGGCCGAATAGGTTGTTCCCAGATCGATTCCGATAATCTTTTCTGCGTCAGCCATTTGATTATGCTCCTGTAAGAACGAAAAAAGCCGACGTGGCGGAACACCTGGAGGTATTCCACCACGTCGGCTTACTCGCTAACGAGCCTCTCGACACGGCCGAGTTGCTCCTCATCTAGTCATCCGACAAATTCGTGAAAGAATCGCGATCAAGTACGACGCGATTCTTCCAACACCTTCATTGTATACCGGTAACCGGCAAAGGCAATAGGACCGTGTGCGATTTCGGTTGATTTGGCAATGACATTACTTTACTTCGGCTTGAACAGCTTCAAGCTCTCGAACCAGAGAATGCTCACAAACCCTCCTGCCAAACAGAGTGCCAGATCAACGGGGTGGAGTGTCGAGAAGTGAAACAGGTGACGCAAGAACGGAACGTAGAGCGCAAGGCCGAGACAGAATGTTGTGCCACCGATGACCCACCAGAGTGCGGCATTGGGTGTCCGAAGGGTTGACCAGATGGTGCGTGTCCAAGAGCGGTTGGCAAAAATCAGGCCCAAGTTGGCAACGACAAGCGTGGTAAAACTCAAGGCGGTGGCGTCCGACATTTTGAGCCAACCGAAGAGTGCCGCGAGATATACCGCCATGACAATCAGCAGGACGCTTGCACCTTGCAGCAGTCCCAGGCCAAAAAGCCGTTTGCCGAAGAGAGAATCCTTGGAGTTGCGGGGCGGTCGGCGCATCACGTTGGCTTCTTCCGGCTCGGCCTCAAACACAATCGAACAGGCAGGGTCGATCACCAGTTCAAGAAACAGGATATGCACCGGCAGCAACGCCAGCGGCCAGCCGAACATCACCGGGATCAAAGACATCCCGGCAATCGGCACATGGACGGCCACGATATAGGTCATCGCCTTCTGGAGATGGTCGAATATGCGCCGTCCCATGCGAACAGACTTCACGATGGATGCGAAATCATCATCCAGCAAGACCAGTGAGGCGGCTTCACGAGCCACGTCCGTACCTCGTCCACCCATCGCAATGCCAATGTGGGCCGCTTTGAGGGCTGGAGCATCGTTTACCCCGTCGCCCGTCATGGCGACGACCTCGCCATTGGCCTTCAAGGCATTCACCAACCGCAGCTTTTGTTCGGGGACCATACGGGCAAAGACGTTGATGGTCCGTACACGCCGTTGCAGTTCGGTTTCGTCGATCTTCTCCAGTTCGGGGCCAGTGATGATCTCGTCCACGGGCCGGATACCAGCCTGCCGAGCGATACTCTTTGCCGTGGTTGGGTGATCTCCGGTAATCATGACTACCCGGATGCCTGCCGTGTAGCACTCCTCGACGGCAGTGGGGACTGTAGGACGTACCGGGTCAGCCAACCCCACGAGTCCCAGGAACTTAAACGTGAAGTCGTGTTGCCCGCCTGGTAGATCCGCTCGCTGGAACACGCCTCTGGCAACACCCAGCACTCGAAGTCCCTCCTGGGCCATCGCCGCCACTTGATCGTCAATGACCTGTGTTCGTTCAATGCTCAGATGGCACAGATCTGCAATGGCTTCTGACGCACCCTTTGCCGCCAGAACGTAATCCTGGCCCGTGGGCGACTTCCAGACGTGGGACATCGCTAGAAGGTCGGGAGATAAAGGGTATTCCCGTTCCAACTTCCAGTCAGCGTGCAGGTGTTCGGTTCGAGCGAGGCGGGCCTTGCCAAGGTCGTGAAATGCCTTCTCCATCGGGTCAAATGGGTCACGTTGGCTCGCCAGAATGCCGAACTCCACGATCTCGTGAAATGCCTCTGGCAACGGCTGGTCTTCCTGTTGTTCGACATCACAAACCGTCCCGTCCACGGCCAGCTTCCGAATCGACATGCGATTGACGGTGAGCGTACCGGTCTTGTCTACGCAAAGAACGGTGGCAGAACCAAGAGTCTCAATCACCGGCACACGACGAGCCAGGACGTTCATCTTGGATAATCGCCATGCTCCCAAGGC
The DNA here is from genome assembly GCA_037147235.1 of Planctomycetota bacterium. GTDB lineage: Bacteria > Planctomycetota > Planctomycetia > Pirellulales > Thermoguttaceae > JANXQG01. Next base: position 6,786 of record JBAWVO010000245.1, read on the forward strand.
GAGGAAGATGGTCAGCACCACGGGGAACTCTTCGGGTAACATCGCCATCGCCAGCGTGATCCCGGCCAGGAACCCTTGAAGCCAATTACCGCGGGTGAGGCCGTAGAGAACGACGACGATAACGCACAAGGCCAATCCCAGGATCGCCACCCGCTGCACGAGCAGTCCGACCTCTCCTTGAAGCCGGGTGCCTTCCACCGTTACCGTTTGCAGGGCCTTGCCGATGTTGCCCATTTCGGTGTGGATGCCAGTGGACCGCACTCGGGCGATCCCCTGGCCCTGGACGATCAGCGTACCGGAAAAGACGAAGGGAAGGTTTTCGCCCCCAGGCCGAGTCATCTCTCGAACCTCGTCCCAGGCAACCTTTCTCACGGGCACGGATTCTCCGGTCAGCAGCGACTCATCCGTGGACAGGTTGTTGCTTGACAGCACCACGGAATCTGCCGGAACTCGGTCCCCCTCGGCCAATACCACAATGTCATCGGGGACGACTTCTCGGCCCGCTATGCGTTTTCGCTCACCGCCTCGAATCACCAGCGCACGGGGGCTGGAAAGGTCACGCAGGGCTTCGAGCGCCCGCTCCGTCTTTCGTTCCTGGTAGAGAGTGATGCCCAACACCACGAAGACAAAGCCGAGGAGCATCAAGGCTTCCTGCACGTCCCCCAGGATCAAGTAGATCGTGCCGCAAGCCAGCAGCAAAAGAAACATTGGCTCCCGGACCACATCCCAGGCGGTCGCAAAAATGTTACGTCCCTTGGATGACGGAAGCTCGTTGTAGCCATGCTGCTTCAATCGACCGGCGACTTCCGCCTCCGAGAGGCCGGATGGCTCGACGTTTTCAGTCCCTTTGTCCATATTGTGATCACCTACGCATTCGGGGAGCCGATCCCCAGGGCAAGGCACATCCGATAAACATTTTCATGGACTTCCTGGCGATGCACCGGGATTTCTCCGGGGGCTTCGATGCCCAGTCGCACCCGGTCGCCTTGGACACCCAGCACCGTAACCACGATGTCATGGTTGATTACGACGCTCTCATTCAGCTTCCTGCTTAGAACTAACATGGGTCGCTCCTTTAGTTCACAGGTTGCCAACGGCTTTATGCCTCGGAAAACGAAAAAAGCCGACATGGCAGAACACCCGAAGGTATTCGACCACGTCGGCTTACTCGTCAACGAGCCTCCCGGTGGAACCGGGCTGCTCTTCATCTAGTCAACCGGCGAACTCTTGTCCATTATAGAGTCCGGAACCGGGGCAACAATAGCAGTTTATCGATCTCCATAATTATTTTATTCCGATTATTCCTTGGATTTCGTTGACCACCTGGGTCACGCCGTTTACCCCCATCACGGATTCCTGAGCGACTTGCTTTTGTTTCTTGGACTGTAATCACTTTCCATCTCTACCCGCGGCGGTCGCCTAATACACCACCTCGATTTCGTTGACCACTTGATCGACGCCTTTCATTCCGGCAATGGCTTCCTGGGCAAGTTGCTTGTAGTAAAAGCTAGGCACTTGGCCTCGGAGGAGAAGCCGACCACCATCATACTCGCACCAAATCCGCTGAAAGGTCAGACGAGGCTGACGACAAATTCGCTGTTTGGCTACGTCCGCAGTTTCGTTGGCGCTGGTGATGCTTTCTAAATTCATCTGACTTCTCATAATCCTGCCTCTACTGGCCCACCGCAATGGATGCCAGCGACCTCGGGCTCCGCTCATACTGGACCTCGAAACTGGTCAGCCCCACGGTCAGCCGATCCCCCGGCAGCAGATGGGCTTCTTTGATGTACTGGCCGTTGACCAGCGTGCCGTTGCGGGAGTCAAGATCACGAACCAGTAGCGCGCCCTCAAACTCACTGATTTCGCAGTGGGCTCGGCTGATCCAACGATCCATCAGGCGGACATCGGCTTCAGAGTTTCGACCAATGACCGCTGGGAGCTTATCGAGACTGACCCGAACCGTTGGAACAAAAGGGTTGAGGCTGGTGAGTACGACTTTCATCTTTATGGGAAGAGACGGGATAAAAAAACATGTATTTCTAACGACTTCCGACCGGAGAAATCGGGATAAGCGGAGTCTCCTTTTGCCAGCCGCATGGGACAACTGCCCCGACTAAGGATCGGCGCATAAATAACTGTCGTGTTTTGCTCACTCGCCGAGCGGGGACGGACGGCACACGGAGTGTGCCTGCTACTTTTTCCACCTCCAAATGGCAATAGCTGAACATGAGAAACCTCTTTACCCAATGTCTTCGTGTCGGTCTCAATGACCTTCCCGGCCGCAATCAGTCCTGACGGCCGCACCCCGCTCAAAAAGCGTTATGTTGTCGAGAGTTTCCTAAACAGTCGTCAAACTTCCGTGTTGCAGCCCGCCGGGTGCTGTTGGGAGTTCCAGCACCCGGCGTTCTTGCTGCACAAGCAGCACGGATTGACTGGCCTCCTCAGAGGCTCACAAACTCCGGATTCTTGTCGATCGCCTCGACGCGGATCGCCGAGTGTGGTGCTGCGTTCTGCAAAGTCACTCGGATCCTCGTTCCTGCCTTCATGTCAGCCGCCGTGCAGGCCTTCCCGTCGAGGGTCAACTTGGCGTCGGCCGTCAACGCGTGGGAATGCTCAATGCCATCCTTGTTCGTCATGACCAGCTTATCACCTGTGATACTGACCATTGTACCGTCATGCATTGCAGCATCCGCTTCCTTGGTCGTCAAGTTGGGCGCGCTCACGGCGGCTACAGCATGTTCCTTCTCGGTCTTCTTGGCCACGGTGAGATTGAACTCGTTCGAGGCGTCGGCGCCCTTTGCAGGATGGCCAGTCACCTTAATGGCAAAGCTTCCCAGTGAAGCGTCGTCTGCGCCGGTGAGCGTGACCTGTGCTTCCGTGTCCGTGCGCCGTGAAGGTGTGTGTGTTTCAGTGGGTGAAAGCCCCACCTGGGAAGGGTCACTTGCCCAGTAGC
>JBAWVO010000246.1:0-9682 GCA_037147235.1 Planctomycetota bacterium
CCCCACCGCCGGGACGGGTCAACCCTCGGCCCCCCAGGCTGGCCCTTCCCTGCCTCTGTGGCGCGTCGCAGGGGTAGGGGGTGCTGTCCTATGGTGGTCCGGGGGTTGCGACGCGTCCTGAAGCCTTCCAGGGGCCTTTACGGGGCACTGAAACTCGTGGACTTACTCCACGAAGGGGCTTCTCAACCGTGAGAAATAGACGGCCTTTTTATCTACACTGTGTCACTAGACTTACCTGATTAAAGAGAAGGAAATTTTGTGCGAATATCATTCTGTCGGAAAACTTTACACTCGCTACGGTTTTTCTCAAAAATGAGAATCCCCTTTGTTTACGGGGATTCTGTCGGCGTCTCAGGCTCTTCCGGAGTCGGCGTCTCAGGCTGCGCCGGGGCCGGCGGACTGGCCGTCTGCTGGGCCGGGTTGCTACCCCAGAATGCCCCACCTTGCGACTTGGGGCCGCGTTCGGGACCGGGTCGCCGGTTGCCCGGCTTCGGGCGATTGCTCAAGGCAAACTCCTGGTCAGAGAGGCGCATGGACGCTGCCGCCAGGCGGTCTACTCGCTGGCCGTCAGCTTTCGCGCCTTTGGCTGCTTCCTCTTCCAGGGCCGAGTCCACGAGCGCAAGCTGTTTACGAACACGTGCCAGTCTTTGTGCGGTGAAGTCATCCGGGATAGCGTCGGGACTCGCGGTAGGTGGTTGGATGGTTGCGGAGATTAGCGGTCGAGACCAGCGGGCGAGGTTGCCCCGCTTGGACATCTCGCGGGCATTGTCGCGGGTGAATAGCGGCATGGGATAGGATGGCTTGGGAATGGGGTTGGGTCAAGGGGATTTTGGATCTCGTTACCGGGTTGCTATAGCTGTATCTGTATGTGCTCACGCGGTAACTATGGTGTTTGACATGGTTTTACGGTGCATTACGGTGTTGTCTATGGCATACACCAAGCTATTTTCGGAGATCGTGGCAAGCTCGGTCTGGGACGAAGACGACAAGACTCGGCTGGTTTGGATTACGATGTTGGCCCTGAAGAACCGGGACCACTTCGTACGCGGGACGGAGAGGTTTATTTGCCTGGCGGCGCGGGTGAGTCCTGAGGATTGCCGGCATGCGCTTGATAAGTTGGAGGGGCCAGACCCGCAGAGCCGAACGCCGGCGAACGAGGGGCGGCGGGTGGCGGCGGTGCCGGGCGGGTGGCAGATACTCAATGGCGACCTCTACCAGCACAAGCTGAGTCCGGCGGAGAGGGCCGAATACAACCGGGGGAAGCAAGCTGAATACCGGGCAAGGCAGAAGGCGAAGAGGCCGAGCAAGACGGCGGCGCGGGTGCGGGCTGAGTATGACAGTCGTGAGAAACGCTACCTGGAAGCCGACAAGGCGGGCGACGCGACGGCTTGCGACCGGATTGCGGCGGAGGGATTGCCGGCCGGCCCTCAGGCTGGGGCCGATGGTGAGGGGTGAGGGGTGAGAGGGAAAAAAAACCGGCCCGAGCTTGCAGCCCGAGCCGGAACCAAGTCAGCGGGGCGTGCGAGGTCCCGCCGGCAGATGGAGAGTAAAGGGGGTTGCGGTGGTTGTCAAGTGGCGATCTAGGCTGCGATAATCGGGTTATGTTTTGGCGGTGGTACAGTTGTATAATATTTTACAAGTCATAAAGCGTTGTGGTTTCAACGAATAAAGTTGAAATAAAAACTTGCGCATAAACAGGTTATGCTGTAGATTGTGTGTGTCAGAGGGAACTGACAAGCGCGACCGCGGCGCGAACAATCGGCGGCAGGGTGGCTCCTGGGAGAGGCTGTCAGGCATGAATGTAGGGAACGAAATAGAATACCGGCCCAAGAGCGGTGGGGTCCGGAAGGTCGGGCCGGAAAAGTTGGCGGCTTGGCTCGATTGGCAGATTGAGTCTGCCATCCGTAACGGCGAGCTTCCGGCAGCGGCGCGGGGAGTTCGGGCGGCGGGGCAGGCTGCAAACCGGAGGTCTTGGAAAACGGCTGGGACATCTCCCGGCCGGGAGGCGATTGGGTCGTTCGGAATGGCCATTGACCGGGTGATAGAGCGTTGATTTTCGACGCCCGGCCCTTCGCGGGGCCGGTAGTCGGCAATCGAGCCGAAAAAAACCAAAATCAAAAATCTATGAATGAAATATGGACCACAGCCCCGGAAGTCTTGAAGATCGTAGAACAGACCTTTCCTGGATACAAAGGCAACAAGATTCGAGTGTGTGCTTGCACGGGCGGAGGAATGCGGCTGGATTCCAGTTGGCAGGATGGGAGTCGGGACCTTTGGGCGCTGCTTGATATGGCCACGGGGCGGGGCATTGCCATTCCTGAGAATGGAACCCCATTTTCAAACGGAGGCCAAATCTTCACCCTGGACCACCTCCCGGCGAACATTGCCCTTGTGCAACACATTACTTTTTGTGGCAACGACCACGGAATCAGAATCCACGTCTCTCCGGAAAACCTTAACCGGCTGGCGTTGCCTGCGGCGGTGCCGGTCACACAGGCTGAAAAGATCGTGCTGGCCTATACGCGGGGCCGCAAGTCGTCTTACAACGGCAAGAACCGGCAACAAATGGCCGAGGAAGACAGCGGAATTACCCTGGGGCAATGGGAAGAATCCAAAGCGGCGTGCGTTGCCAAGGGATGGCTTCTAAAGTCCGGCGCGATTACCAATGACGGCAGGAATGTCATCGGGACCACCAATCCCGATTACCTGAAAATGCCTGGATTCAAGCGGAATGACTGGGAAAGGGATGGGAGCGAAGCAGCGTAGTTTTCCGCCGTCTGGCCCGTGACAGGGGCCAGCAGGCGCAAAAAGCGCGAACAAAAACCAAACAAACCTATTATGCAAAAACCAGTAGTGACCTATCAGAGCCCGACGGGGGCGACCAAAACCCTGTGCGACGAGTGCGCGCAATCCCTCGTCGGCCCCACCCCACCCCGCGACAGTCGGGGGCAGGAGTATTGCAATGTTGCCCGAGGCAGGCACATCGGCGAGTGCGAAAAATGCGCGTGGACTGACCAGGGAAAGGGGGCGGCATGACATTAGAATACAATCACCGGGACAACACACCCACGGATTTGCAGACTGCACCGGCAGAAACGCAGGTCTCGGAGACCATCCTTGCGCAGTTGGGCGGGTGTCGGTTCATTGCCATGACCGGGGCCAGGTGCTTTGTTGGAGACGCCGGGGGGTTGCACTTCAAGCTGCCGGGGACTCCTGGCTTTGTCTCGCACGGAATCAACTTGGTCAAAATCAACCTGAACCGGGATGACCTGTACGACATTCAATTCATCCGGTTCCGGGCGTCCAATCTCAGTTGGGAGCCGATTGCTACGCGGGAAGGCATTTATGCGGACATGCTCCGCGAGGTGTTTGAGAGCGAAACCGGACTGAGGACAAGCCTGTAACCGGGTCCGTCGTCCTTCCCTCGGGTGGGGCGACTGGCCGGGCGACATCCGGGAAACAAAATCAACTATGAAAAAACCAGTGATAACATACCAGAGCCCATCGGGGGCGACTAAAACCTTGTGCGACCAATGCGCGGCTGATGTGCTGAATGGTCACAATCCCGTGCGGGACGCTCAGGGACAGGAATACTGCTCTGTGAGCTATGGGCGCAGGATGGGCGAGTGTGAGCGGTGCGCGGTGCTGGAAGGAGGTGCCGCGTGAACCCGACAAAAGAAGAAATATCAAAGGTCATGGGCCACCTTGGCCGCATGGCCGGGGGCGTGCCGAAGCGGTTCACGGCGGAGGAACTGGACAAGCGGCGGGAGCGCCTGAAGGCGGTGAATGCGCGTCGGTTTGCGCGGGCGCTGGCGGGAAAGGGGGAAGCGTGAAAATCAAGGCGGATGACCTGCTCCAAACGCTCGCATGGGCGGCAGCCCAGGAAATCAGGACGAGGAGGCGGGAGCGGGGGAAGTGGTGGCGCTCGATAATGACGGTGACGCCGTACGCCCTGGGGCGCTTCCAGGGAATGGGGAAAGAGGAGTTGCGGCAGTGGCAGGCGGCGCTGCGGGCGGAAATACGAGAGCGCCGGGAGAGGGGGCAGTGGTGAGCGCGAACGCGATCGAGATGTGACCAGCCTAGCCCGGATCGCTCCGGGCTTTTTGCTGTACTCGAAAATAGTTTGAAAAAGAATTTGACAACGAACGAACGAACGGTTATCGTTCCCTTGTGAAAGCGAAAAAGCAAAACAAAGTGGCGGTCGAAACGACAGACCCGGTTAAAGAGTTTTACTCGCAACTGGGCAAGAAATCTGCTGCGGCTCGCAAGGCCGCGCTCCTGGCCAAGAATGGAAAGGGGGACCAGTGATTCTGTTACTGTGGTTCCTGGAAGGGTTGTGCGTAGGTGCGGCTCTTGCGTTTCAGTTCGTGATAATTCTGCGGAAAAGTGAGGGGAGAATGCCGGGACCGACCGACCGCGAATTTACGGAGGAATAACCTCCGAAATCTAAACCAAAAACCAAAACATGACGACCACTATCGAAATCGATTTGGAGGTGGAATACAAGTTCCACCGGGGCGGGCCAGGGGCGCGGGATTCTCTCTGCGGCAAGGCGAACGCCGGACCACCGCTTGAGCCGGATGATCCGGGGGAAATGGAAATCACGTCCATCAAGCACCAAGGCCAGGACTTTGAGGTATCGGATGGGCAGCGGGAGAAGATTGAGGCCGAATGCTGGGAAGACATGGAAGACAGGAGGGACGCATGAACGAGCTTGAAATCGTGAACCGGGAGCCCCAGGCGCTGGCAGTGAGCGGCCCAGAAGATCCCATCGGACTGTTCCGCCTGGCACTGACGGAGAAGGCTACGCCCGAAGCTTTAGAGCGGGTGTACCAACTCTACCAGACTATGGAGAAGGACAAGGCCAAGAAAGCGTTCGACCGGGCAATGGCGGATTTCCAGAGTGAGTGTCCGATCATTGTGAAGCGGAAGGCCGGGGCGAAGAACGCCTATCGGTATGCGCCCCTGGACGACATCGTGGCGCAGACCCGCGACCTGATCCGCAAGCACGGTTTTAGTTTCAGGATCACGGCGGAATGTGGGAAGGACATCAAGGCAATCGTGACGATCACCCATTGCGCGGGGCATTCGATCACAAGTGAGTTTGCGGTGCCTGTGGACTCGAAAAACCCAATGATGTCAGACCCTCAGAGGGTGGGCGGGGCGATCACGTTCGCCAAACGGTACGCGTTCTGCAATGGATTTGGGATTCTGACCGCCGACGAGGACATTGACGCGGGGAACAAGCCGCGTTCTGCTGGCCCTGGCAGGCCCGTGGGGACTCCGCAAGCACAACCCCAGGTGAATCAACCTGACGGCGCGGTTAAGGCGCTGAAGGGCAAGCTGTGGGCGCTGTGTAAGAAGCTGGTGCCCGACGCCGTGACCCCTGCTGACGTAGAGAACGCCCTGATTGCGCAAGGGGTGCTGGAGCAAAACAGGAAGCTGGCTGAGTTGTCCACCGACCAAATGATGGACGCCGCCGACAAGATCGAAGTAATTTTGAGCGAAAGAGTGCCATGAAACACCTATTCCAGAACGCGAAGATTATCTCGGTGAACACCGACCCGGACGTTTATCACCGCACCGGGGGCGAACGTGGCGCGAAGGATTTCGTCATGTCCCGGTCTGAGCTAGCCAACTTCTGGGCGTGCCCCAGTCGTTGGCGGGCGGGCTACCGACAGGGGGACACCGACGCGACCGAGTGGGGTTCGCTGGTGGACGGCATGGTACTGTGCGGCAAGACGTTCGAGGTCGAACCGGACACCTACCCCGACACGAAGACCGGCGAGGCCAAGAAGTGGAGCAACAACGCGATGTGGTGCAAGGAATGGCACGCGAAACACGCGGGAGCGATTAAGCGCAAGGATGCGGATGCGGCGGCGCAGGCGGTGGCCGCACTGGAATCGGAACCTAACATTGCCTATCTGCTGGCGAACTCAGAGCACCAAGTCTTGGTCATGGGCGAATACATGGAAGCGGGAACGGGGCTCACGATCCCGGTAAAAGCTCTCATAGACATCGTGCCGGGGGCGCAAGAGGACTTCTACGGCGCAACGCTGGCCGACCTGAAGACGTGCCGGGCAGCCGGTTTGAGGGCCTGGACGCGGACGGTGGCCGACGGAAACCTGCACTGGCAGGCGGCGCTCTACCTGGACCTCTACAACGCGGCGACGGGGGAATGCCGGGAATCTTTCCTGCATGTCTTGAGCGAGTCGGTGACACCCTACCAGACGGGGCGGCGCATCCTGTCACTGGAATTCATTGAGGCCGGGCGACTGGCCTATCGGACGGCCCTGAGCCACTACGCGACGTGTCTGAAGTCGGGGCGCTGGCCGGATTACGAAGGGGTGGGCGCGTTGAACGGGTGGACATTTGTTGAGCCCGAGCCGTGGATGGTGAGTCTAACACTGCCCCCGCCACCGGAGGAAGAAGAAGAGGCAGAAGAGACGCCCGCTTTCGTGAGCGAATTCCCAAGCTGAATATGAATATTGAGTCCATCGAAGTCACCATGAAAATACACAAGCTGGAAGGCGTCGTTACGCCGGAAGAAATCAGAGAACTGATTGTCATAAAGTTGGGTCCGATTGGGGCGGGCTGCAATCCTCATGTCGTGGACAAAATAGAACTGGACGCCCCGTTTGACCAGAGCAAGGGAAACGATGGGTTTGGCGGGGTTCATTTCAAGGCCACGCTCAAACCGAGGGAATAGGAGTGACAAAAAAAGAAGCCAAATTGAAGACCATGCTGAAGGTAGCAACTGATTCGCTGGAACAGATTTCAAGTTTGCCTCGCGGTGGCAGAGCTAAACGGATTGCCGTTGCAACGCTGAGGTTTTTAGAACCTCCGACTGTAAAACACCATCGCAGAGTGCAGTGTGGAATCTGTAAAAAGTCGTGTTCCATATCAAAATCAGGATGGGTTAGGTCACATCTTGGCACTGGTAATTATGGTTGGTGCAGAGGGGGAGGACAACAACCATGAACACCCTGATTGCCATAGACCCCGGCAAGAGCGGCGGAATCGCCTGGACCATGCAGGACAGTCTGACCAATGGCTGCCCAATGCCAGAAACTGAGGGTGATGTTCTGGACCGATTGCGCGAACTGGCCATTGACCATCACACAGCCTACGTCGAGGAAGTCGGCGGCTACTGTGGTGCCGGGCAACCTGGAAGCGCCATGTTCACATTTGGGCGTGGCTTCGGTTTCATCCTGGGGTGCCTCATGTCAATGGGCGTCTCAGTGGTGCTGGTGAAGCCCCAAAAATGGCAGAAACATTTCAGCCTTGGGACCGCCCGCGAGGCCGGAAGTAAGACTGACTGGAAAAACAAGCTGAAGGCCGAGGCGCAACGGCGCTATCCGACTTTGGACGTGACCCTCAAGACTGCGGATGCGCTCTTGATTCTGGACTACGCCCGAAACCAACAACCAAAACTATGAAACAAAACGAACTGTTCGAGACGGAATACCGGCCCACTATCAAGTATGGTGGGAAAGAGTTCGCCAGCGTTGAGGCCGCAAAGGCAAACGCGCTGATGTCCTACGGCGTGACCGAGACGGAGGCAAACGCTCTGCTTCAGGACGCTCAGAAGGTGTCTGACATCCTCCTTTGGCAGCCGGACGGCCAGACCCCCAAGAAGTCCAAAGGCTCGCCGGAGATCACCGACCAGCAGATCGCCGCCGCGTGCGAGTCAACTGGCGTGCCCTACAAGACCGCCAAGCAGCGAGTGCGCAACCTTGGCTGGACGCTGGGCAAGGCGACGACCACGCCCGTCCGGGAGCGTCGGGTAAAGGCTACCGAACCCGCAACCACCTAACCCATTTTCCGCGTGAGCCCCCGTATTACAGGTCGGAGTCTTTTCAAAGTATCCTCCGCCCACCTCACGCGGACGCCCGGCTCCGCTTTGCGGATGTCCGGGACGTTTTTGAGCGCGGAGACAAAAAGGTTGATGGCTGGCTACGACGCCGGGGTTGAAGCCCCAGTTGGCGCTCCGTCACCGCAACGCCAGTCCGCGCTCACTTTGCCCGTAAAAGAGGGTGCAACTCCCTCCCGGTCCATAAAACCCACGAAGACGGCGGGGGCACTCGCCGCAATCCGTGGCTGGGCCGGTGGTGGCTGGAGAACACGCCGGGCATTCAATTTTTCCTGTTCCGCAACCAGTCTCGGGCGCTGTGGTGTTTTGCATAGTGTACCCCATAGACAAGACAACGAGATTGGGGCGAGACAGACGCCGCGCGGAACAGGATCTAATTTCAACCGTGGAGTCTGCGGCGGTGCAGTTGCACCGTATCCCGCCGCACGCGATGCAGCCGGTTTTCGGCCCACGGTTGAACCTTTTTATGCCACTAAGAATCACCATCGAAGTAATCCCCCACGGCGATGAGTCAAAGAAGTTCCTCGTCGCTCAAGTGGACACTGTAAACATCGGCACCGGGACCAGTCTTTACGGTGATTACTCAGTCACCATTCGCGGGCCGGTCATCGGCGGCGGTGTGGACGAGTGGTCTGATTACCCTCGCAAAATAGAATCTGTTTCGCGGGACAATCACTTTCACCAAGCCTGTGAAACGCTGTTGGCGCTGCGGGACGTGAAGACAACTACCAACCTGGAATGACTATAGACCCAAACTCCAACGCAGAAACCGAGGCGAGAATCGCCGCAGCGCGGAGCCACCCGTCGAGCATAGACGCGCAGATCTCGAACGTCACAGCGGCCAAGCGCACGGGGCGCGGCTGGTGGAAACAGCAGATGGCCGAGGGGCGCTGCGGGAATTGCGGACGATGGTCAAAAGGCATCAAAATCGAGTGCGAATACGGATTTTGCCACCGCTACCGAAATTACACCAACCCAACAGACGGCGCGCAATGCACCGCATGGGAGAAGGTTCAGCCATGAAAACAAAAACCACAAAACCAGCACGGATTTGCAAGACGTGCCGAGTTTGGAATTACAAAAGCATGGACCTGGATTGCGACGGAAATAAGATGCGCAAGCCCACAATCGGCTACTGTTCAATCAACCAGCATTGCACCTCTCCGGGATTTACCTGCGCGGCTTGGCAAGAGATTCAACCGAGGAAAATATGATCCAACCCGTCAGACTACACCGAAGCCGTGCCAAAGGCGCAAGGCTCGTCTCACCCAATGGCCTGCCCATAGTGTGCGTCACAAGGCCGGGACCGTGGGGAAACCCGTTTGAAGTCGTCCTCATGACTGAGGACGGCGAAAAGGAACTGCGCGGCATCAACTCCGAATATCGGTGCTTCACGGCGCTTGAAGCCGTCGTGCGCTTCACTTGGTTTTTGAGACAGGTAAAGGTGAACGGCGGCGGCAGAATGTGGGCGTGCGAGATATGGGACAACCTTGAAGAGTTGCGCGGCAAGAATCTGGCCTGTTTTTGCAAAATAGGAGAACCCTGCCACGCCGACGTGCTGCTGAAGATCGCCAACGAATAACGATATGACCCCCGAACAAATCAAAAGCGCGGTTGCGGAGTTGCGCCGAAAGGCAGGCGGAACATTCCCAAGACTCACGCGCTATACTACCGACTCCAACGCCGCCCGCGAGGCGGTGCTTCAGTGTTGCGTGGACGACTTTCAGAAGTTCTTTTTTGGTCAAAATCTGCGCTCGGTTCAATCGGTGAAGGGGCGGAAGTCCACGCCGTGGGTGGCCTATCTAGCTG
>JBAWVO010000247.1:0-9564 GCA_037147235.1 Planctomycetota bacterium
GGTGGCGGCGGTGGAGGAGGTAGCGGCAGTCGCGGTGGCGGCGGTGGAGGTAGCGGGGCGATGCACTTCAGTCCCGGCGGTAGTGGTTCCGCGCACTTTAGCCAAGGTTCCAACCCCGCGCATTCCAGAACCTTTACCGGTAACAATTTCTCTCAACATTCCAGAAGTGGGCCGCAAGGCAATTCCAACCACTCGGGCAATCCAAACTGGGGCCACGGTTCAAATCTCAATAAGTTCAATAGCCAACATTCGCAGAACTTCCAATCGTGGCATCATCCCGGGGGCTACGCAAGCTGGGGTCATCACGGCTGGGATCACTCCTTCCATAACTATTATTGGGGGCCGGGATGGAATGCGTCGTGGTACTGGGGATTTCCGTTCGGGTTTGCGTATTGGGGTGGGTATCCATTTGGCTGGGGAGGATACTGGGCGGATTACTACTGTCCGTACGGCACGGTCTATGCGAATTCGTGTCCGACGGCGGCTTACAGTTACTCCTACGCCGACGACGGCCAATATGCCGTGAACCATGCACCGAACCAACCGGTCGCAACCGACGATTCCCAATCGGCAGGCAATGACGGTGAGGCAACGGCAAACGAGGGGCTTCAGTATTACAACGAAGCCAGGGCTGTATTCACTCGCGGCGATTATCGCAATGCATTGCGGTTGGCCGGCCATTCGGGAGTGGAATCGCCACAAAATGCGAAGGTTCATGAGTTGACGTCGCTGGCGTTGTTTGCATCCGGCGAGTATCGCGCTGCGGCGACCGAGGCCCATGTAGCCTTGGCCTTGAGTCCGCCCAGCGACTGGAACAATCTGTACGCCTATTACAATGACGCCGACAAGTATACCGAACACCTTCGTACGCTGGAGAAGAACGTGGCCGATGTGCCCAAATCGGCACCCGGACATTTCCTGCTGGGGTATCACTATCTGATGACCGGTGCCACGGAGGAAGCCAAGGACCATTTCGCCCAGGCTGCCAAGTTGACTCCCAACGACAAATTGGCTCAGCACATTCTCAAACAACTTGAGGCAGGTAGCGCGGTCACGGCACCGGACTTGCCCAAACAGCCTAGCGAACCCAAGGGGAAGCAACTGTAGGGCTTCTTCCGTGGCAGTTGTACTATTTTATTTCGCAGTTCGCAATCGAGCATGGAACAACCACAATAAAGCTGTGATCCTTACGGTTTTCTCAGTTGCACCAGCCGGTTGCCTCCATCCGGCGTGCGAACCAGCAGCATGATCCCCTTGGAGAGCGACTCGTTCTTCATCGCCCCATGGAATTCGGCGGCGGAGCGAATCGCTTTCTTTTCAACTTGCATGACCAGCATGCCGCCACGAATGCCGGCCTGGGCGGCCAGTCCATCTGGCTCGACTTCCTTAATAAGTGCTCCCTTAAAGCCCGCGTAGCCGAATCGCTCGGTATCGGCCTTGCTCAGGTCCGCGATCTTGATCCCCAACTCGTTGACCGTTGAGCTTACGATGAGTTTTGGATCCTGCAAGATTGTGCTGGCTAGGCCGAAGCTCCTGGGCAGTGGGCTAGCGACAATCCGGATGGTTTGCGGCGCGCCATCGCGAAGGATCAGGGCGGTCTGCGGCGTGCCCAATTCCGTCTGCTCGACGAACTCTTGTAACTGCCGCGGATGGTGGACCTCGTGATCGGCAAACTTGAGAATCCGGTCATTTTTACGTAGTCCGGCCCTGGCCGCGGGAGTGTCCGGAAAGACTTCGGCAATCAGCACGCCCTTGCCTGGGGTGATCCCCGGTTCCTTGGCCTGTTGGGCACGGATCTCTTCAATCCGTACTCCGAGGTACGCTCGCTCGACCGATCCCTTTTCAATAAGCTGCTTGGTGACCCACTTGGCCAGATTGGCCGGAATGGCAAAGCCGACGCCTTGGTATCCGCCGCTATTGGAAGCGATCGCCGTGTTGATGCCGACGACTTCGCCGTCGAGGTTCACCAAGGGACCACCTGAGTTGCCTGGGTTGATCGCTGCATCGGTTTGCAAAAAATCGGCCCGACGGCCGGTGGGCAAGACGCGGGCTTTGCCGCTGATAATGCCCGAACTGACGGTCAAATCGAGGTCAAAGGGATGTCCGATGGCGAGAACCCAATCGCCGATCTCCAACTTGTCGCTGTCGCCCAAGGTAGCGGCGGGTAGGCTGGAGTCGGACTTAATCCGCAACACGGCAAGATCGGATTGCTCATCCGTCTTGATGTCCGTGGCCAGGAATTGCTTGCCATCGGAGAGTTCCACGAGTACTTCATCAGCCCCTTCGACGACGTGATAGTTCGTGAGGATGATGCCCTTCGCGTCGATGATGACCCCGGAACCGAGTCCCGATCGTGCGGGCGCGTCGGACGGCGTCAAGCCTGGTGCCTTATCACCGAAATTCTCAAAGGGTGAGTGTGGCAGTCGATTGTTGCCGGGCAATGCCGAGTCGGAGCGAAAGGTCCGCGGTCGGATTGTGATCTTGATCTTGACCACGGTGGGAATGATCCGCTGGGAAACGGCCCGGAACGCCCTGGAGAGTGACTTTGCCGAGGCGATGTCGCTTGCTTCGTCGGCCCAGTTGGCAGAGACTCCCGAAAACGCAAGGATAAGCATCAGGACGATCCGAAACACGCCAGATCGGCCTCGAGTCGGTAGAAAATTGGAATTCAACATAGCACTTTCCATCCGTGTAAGTATCGCGATTATTCATTCGCCAAGGACTGGCGCAGAAATAACTGATAACTGTCGTGTTTTGCCCACTCGCCGAGCGAGGACAGACGGCACACGGAGTGTGCCTGCTACTTTTCTTGCGACGGTTATTTCTGCGCCGATCCCAAGCCTATTCTAAGCATTTTTTCAGGCAAACGGAATGGAATTTCGTTCTACACAGGAAAAATGGGGGGATCGCTCGTCCCACCCTATGATAATCGCCCCGAGTTTCCCGTTCTGGGGATGTTGACAAGCGGGGGGCTTGAAGTCAATAATATAGGCTGTTGAGTTGTGAGAACCCTCAACACAACCGGGCTCGCGGGAGCGTGTACTGGAACGGCGTTGTCGTCGGCGCCGGTGTCTTGGCCCTCGAGTGAGCCGGGTTGTGTTGGCGGTTCTGAGAGGAACTGTCTATCTGAAAGACTGGTCGCCGCATGCATACGGATGAGCTACCCGAGTCGGTGCCGCCTTTACCGTCGCTATTGCAGGGTTGTGAAGAGCGGATCGGCTATACGTTTACCGACAAACGAATGCTCCAGTCTGCGTTGACGCATGCCTCGGGAGCAGAACACCGCCTGGCTTCCAACGAACGGTTGGAATTCCTTGGCGATGCGATTTTAGGAGCCGTCGTATGCGAACTGCTCTTTCGGCAATATCCGCAGTATTCGGAGGGTGATCTGACGCGGATCAAATCGATTGTCGTCAGCCGCCAGATCTGTGCCAAGATCAGCGAGAGCCTTGGAATGCAGGAATTCCTGATCCTGGGCAAAGGAATGACGACGCATCCGTCGGTTCCGCCTTCGCTATTGGCCGACGTCTTTGAATCCCTCGTGGCCGCCATGTATCTTGATGGCGGCACGGAACCTGCCCGCCTATTCCTGGAACGCCATCTGGGGCCGGAGATCGAATTGGCGGTCTCGGGCGAGATGGGCAATAACTACAAGTCGACGCTCCAGCAGTTTGCGCAACGGGAGCATGGCACCACACCGATCTACCAGTTGCTGGACGAGAAGGGGCCGGATCACAGCAAGTGCTTCAAAATCGCCGCCCAAGTGGGCAGCAATCGCTTTGAGCCAGCCTGGGGCCGCAATAAGAAAGAAGCCGAGCAACGGGCAGCGCGGAACGCCCTGTGCGAGCTTCATGGCAAGGCGGCACCCTGTCCCGCGGACGGGAACTAGATCGCGGAAGCATCGTTCCCCAAGAAAGTAGAAACGCCCGGTCAGCCGTGCCGGGCGCTCCTTTCTCGTCGTAACAAGGCAAAATTTGCCGAAGAAGAGGTCTGCGAGTCGCGAATCAAAACCAGCCGTTATCCCAGGCCCAAGGGCCTAGGCGACACGCGCTTTGAAGGCGGCTCCACGGCCTAGACCGGGCAAAAAGCCCGATGGCCGCGAACCTCCAGCCGCACCAGCCTACTTCTTGGCTGCTTTCTTAGCGACTTTCTTGACGGCTTTCTTGGCGACTTTCTTCGCGACCTTCTTAGCTGCCTTTTTCTTGGCCACAGTATATCCTCCTAACAAACACGACTTGGAATGACCGCCACAAGTTCTGCCCCGGCACAAAGCCGGCGACTTCCGTCGATCATTCCGAAAAGCGGGAACTCAATCTCGTCATACGAACCCGTCGGCACGAAGCCGGCTTGAGGTATGTCTGGATTCGCTCCCATCCACACTCTCTTCGAGCATCTCTTCCTTCACAAGAGTACTCGAAGCGATAGGGCCTCCAAGGCCCCAACTCTCTCAATGGTATCGGTTCTCAGAATTTTTTCAAGCTCAATTCTTGATCATTCGCGATATTTTGTTCGATCTCGACCTTATCAACAGCTAGTTTGCAGCTTGTTGGGATGTGTCGAGAAGCAAGTCCATCGCGCATTGAAGAGCGATGGAAAAGTTGGCCTTCGTGCCGCGCGCAACAACTCAATCGCACGTTCATCGCGCGACCCTCTCATGATCCTAAGAAGACCGATTGAAGCATCGAATTCGTCTTGTTGTGATCATCGTTCATGGCACTTCGGAGGCTCATGAACGAGCGCGCGAGCGTCTGCTCCTCTTATCGGTTGCAAGACTCGCGGCTTACCTTTCGCTTAAACCTGTTTCGGATAACAGCGTGTCATGCTGCATTGTCATAAACTCTTTTTGTTCAATCATTTACGCAGTGAAGGCAACTCCGCAATCCAATCGCAATGTGGCTCGATATTTAACGCGCGATCACGCATCGATGAAGCTTCCCGTGGCTGTTGGCAAGGATCGGAATCATCGCGTTGCACTCTTCGCGCAGTGTCTCGTCGATCGCTTGTCTTCAACCTACATGCCATGCCTTCTCGTCGCGCGAAGGGAAGCTTCAAGACAGAACTCATGACATGGATTGGCATCACGGCAAAGTGTCCAAGGATGGTCTGAAAATGATCCTTGCATGACCGCTGGAATCGATGAATTGATCTATCGGAAGACGGTTTGTTTGCCACCGAAAATATTTTTCAAAAATCTTTTCGGCTTGCCAAAAAACCGCATGGGACATTATGGAAATCGAGACTTACGTGGAATGGAACTCATTCCGTTCGCCTGAAAAGACAAAAAAACAGAATGAATTCCGTTCCACGAAGTTGTCGAAAACGATTCTTCCTGGCATAATGAATTCATGATCGTTACTATTGACGGACCCGCTGGAGCAGGAAAGAGTACGGTCGCGCGGGCGTTGGCACGACGGTTGGGCTACGGCCATTTGGATACCGGGGCCATGTATCGGGCGGTCGCGTTGGCGGGATTGCAATCCAAGGTTGATTGGAATCGGCCCGAGCAGTTGGCCGAACTCGTCACGACCTTGGATCTTCGCGTTTCCGGCGAGCGGATGTATTTGCAGGGCGAGGACGTGACCGACGCGGTGCGGAGCCAAGAGGTAACGTCGGTGACTCGCCATGCGGCCAATCATCCGCAGGTTCGCGCCCATCTCGTACCCTTGCAACGAGCCGTGGCCGCAGGGCAGGACCTGGTGACCGAAGGCCGCGACCAGGGAACGGTCGTCTTTCCGCAAGCCGAGTGCAAAATTTTCCTTACGGCGAGCGCGGAAGAGCGTGCCCGCAGACGGCAACGCGACTTACAGCAACGCGGCGAACCGGCAACGCTCGAACAGATTCTAGCCGACCAAGCGCGGCGCGATCATGAAGACGCCACCCGCGAAGTCGGCCCCTTGCTCCGTGCCGAAGACGCCGTTGAAGTCCTCACCGACGGCCTGACGGAGGACCAAGTCGTCGATTTGCTGGAAAAGCTCGTCTGGAGTAACGTCAACCGTGGCCAACGTCAGGGATTCATCGAGTTGCGATGCCTGGGCGATCGTTCGTCCATCCGGCCCGGTAACGGAGCTACCACCCCAGAAGCATAGTCCGTCTTTGAACCCCACGGTACACACGGCTACGTTTTTGGCTGTTGGGTTGCCTGCCTCCCACCCTGGGTGGCGGCTCAAGTCGCAATCTCTCCCAGACTGCCTAGCTTGTCGCACTTTGGGCTTGCCCCCTGGTCGTCGTGATTTGCCTGCACACTATTACCAAGAGCAGATGAGGACTTGGAACGAGAGGCAGGGATGCCCGAATCCGCGGCGAAGCTAAAGGCGTTCATGGTCGAAAGCGATGGCTTCTTGATTGCCTCTCCCGAGTACAATAGTTCAATCACCGCCGTTTTGAAGAACGCAATCGACTGGGTATCACGCCCCGTGCCCAACGAGCCGTCGCTCTTTGCGTTCAAGGGTAAGACCGCCGTTTTGCTGAGTGCCTCGCCCGGCAATCTTGGCGGGCTTCGAGGTCTGGTCCATCTGCGTGCCATCCTTGGCAATATCGGTATGATTGTGCTGCCCGACCAGATCGCCGTTCCCAAGGCATACGAAGCGTTCGATAGCGATGGACGATTAAAGGACGCCAAGCAACAGGCGGGCGTACAGGACTTGGGCAAGAAACTTGCGGAGACCGTTCGCAAACTCATCGCATCGTAGTAGTCCTTCCCCTTTGCAGGGACATTCATGCCCATTTTCCGCGAGGCGGTGCTAGGCTGAATAAAAGGTGCCGGCCACAAATAATGGGAAGTACTGGCATTGTGCCGGCTAATAAAGCACGCATATTGACTTTTTTTTGTGGCTGGCACCTTTATCTTCTCTGCACTCACCCGTCGAGTTCAGTCGTGTTTTTGTCAATCTGATGCGATGCCAAGACGACCTCGCGCAGCAACTTGCGGGTATGGTTACCCTGCGCTAGCGAGACCGACCCCACTTCACCTTCATTTCCCCTTCCAGCTTACAGCACCCGGCAGACAAAGCACTTCAGGTACTCCGTCTCCGGGCACGTGGTCGAAACCGGATGATCGGCCGCCGCGCCGCGCTGTTCGAGTACCTGAATGTCGCGACCACTTTGCTGGGCCACACTGACCAGCATGAAGAAGAAGTCGTCGCGGGTCACATGGCCCGAGCAACTGCAAGTGACCAAGATTCCGCACGGCGCAAGTACGTCAATCGCTAGGCGATTCAGACGTGCGTAGGCCCTCAAGGCATCCTCGACGGCACCGCGACTGCGGGCGAATTTGGGCGGGTCGAGTACGACGCCGTCGAACTGCTCTCCGGCCGTCTTCAGCGAGTGCAAGGTGTCGAAGGCATCGCCATTTTCAAATTGCACGTTGTGCAATCCGTTTCGCTCGGCGTTGGCTCCGGCCTGGGTCACGGCCCGTTGGCTGGAATCGAACCCAAGCACTTCGCGGGCCTTGCCAACGGCAGCCGCCGAGAGGCTGAAACCACCGGTATAGCAGAACATGTCGAGTACGCGGCGGTCGTTCATGTAGCGTGCCGCAGCCGTGCGGTTCTCACGCTGGTCGAGATAAAGGCCGGTCTTCTGCCCTTCGGCCAGATCGACGCTGTAACGCAACCCTTGGTCGAGAATCTCGACGGGCCCTTCCGGTATCTGGCCCCAGGTAAGCCCCGGGACCAGATCGAGTCCCTCGGCCCGCACGATGTCACGTTCGGTTCGCAGCAGAATGCCCTGCGGCCGTGCCAATTCGACGAGCATCGGCACGATCTGCGGCAAGCGGATCGCCAAAGCCAGAGCGGTCACTTGGACAACAAGAAAATCGCCATAGCGATCGACGATCAATCCACTCAATCCGTCACCTTCGCTGAAGACCAATCTCGCGGCACCCTCGGGCCGATCGTAGCCCAGCGTGCTCCGCAAACGCAAGGCTGCTTCCAACCGCCCCCGCCAAAAGGCCTCGTCGAGTTGTTCCGCCTCATTCCAAGTGTATAAGCGAACGTGGATCCGACTGCGACTATTGAAGATCCCCCGGGCGATGAAGCGTTCCTGATCGGAGTAGAGATCGACGACGTCGCCGTCGGCCGGACTGCCGTCGATGCGGTCGATGGCCGAATCGAGAACCCAGGGATGCCGGCCAAAAAACGGACGGGCTTTTCGCGGTTTGAGGAAGATACGTGTCAAGGCATGTTCTCCAGGGGCGTTCCGTAGGAAGCCCGGCGTAGGGTGGGACAAGCCGCAAGCGAGCCCCACCCTAGCAACAACTCGGCGAGGTACGAACCATCCTGCCCGGTAATTCCGGTAATCAGTGCTTTCTTATGCATTCACTGCACCATTGGGGGGTAAAAACAGCCCAGTAGCACCGAGCCGATGCTTCCGATCCTGGATCGGAAGTCCCGATGTGTATCTAACCAGCTTAACTGGCAG
Organism: Planctomycetota bacterium; assembly: GCA_037147235.1. Taxonomy (GTDB): domain Bacteria; phylum Planctomycetota; class Planctomycetia; order Pirellulales; family Thermoguttaceae; genus JANXQG01. The sequence goes on from JBAWVO010000247.1 coordinate 8,416, forward strand.
GTGAGGGATCGTCAATCTGCGGTAGGTGGCAACCCGCATTCCGCACACAGACCGGAAGAGCCAATTTTTTCTCTCCAATTTTATCTCGCCATTGGCTTATTTCTTCTTTCGCGTTACGATTGGAGGGTCAGGTTATTCCGAGTTTAGCGAGAACTCCCCCAACTCATATACCCTGACCTTTCCGAAAACTTTTTCGTCTAGCTAAACTGGACAATCTGGGGTAGAGCTGCCGATAACTAAAAATGTTCCGGGCCAACATGTCTTCCTGATTCTGAGCCGAATATGCCGAACCCCATCCGCCTGATCCTCGCCCTCCACAATCACCAGCCGATCGGCAACTTTGAACACGTTTTCCAACAGGCCTACGAAGACAGTTATCTGCCGTTTCTCGATGTCTTCAGCCGCTATGAGTCGCTGCGAATCGCCTTGCACACCAGCGGTTCGCTGATGGAATGGCTTGACGCGGCCCATCCCGAGTATGTCGATCGTCTGGCCGAACTGGCTGCCAAGGGCCGTATCGAGATCATTGGCGGTGCGTTCTTCGAGCCGATCCTGGCCATGATTCCCAGTCGCGATCGCGTAGGCCAGATTCGCAGCTACACACGCTGGCTGCAGAACCGCCTCGGCACGACAGTCCGCGGCATGTGGGTTCCGGAACGGGTTTGGGAGCAGGCATTCACCCACGACTTGGTGAACTCCGGCATCGAGTACACGATTCTGGATGATTTCCACTTCAAGATGGCGGGTCTGACCGATTCGCAGCTCCGGGGCTACTTGATCACGGAAGACGAAGGCCGCGTGCTGAGCGTCTTCCCCGGCAGCGAAAAGCTGCGGTACACGATTCCCTTCGCCTCGCCCGAAGAAACGATCAGCCATCTGGCCTGGCTTTCCGAGCAGCAACCCGGGGCGATCTGCTTGTTCGGCGATGACGGCGAGAAGTTTGGCACCTGGCCGGAAACGAAGAAACATGTTTACGAAGACGGCTGGCTCTGCCGGTTTTTCGACGCCCTGGTGGCCAACCAGAGTTGGCTCCAGGTGACAACGCCTTCGGAGACGATCGACAACGTAGCGCCGGTTGGCAAGGTTTATTTGCCCGATTGCAGCTATCGCGAGATGACCGAATGGGCGCTGCCGACCGAGCAGTTGGTC
>JBAWVO010000248.1:0-9535 GCA_037147235.1 Planctomycetota bacterium
ATCGACAACCCTGCTGCGCCGTGCTACAACATCTTTTGGTCGGGAAGTGCGGGACGCCGCAGTCCCGAAGGCATTCGTGCTTACCTTCGCGACCATTTCTTTTGGTCGCACGTCATGGTATGCCCGCCACAGCCTCCAGAATCGCCACCAGAGCGTTCGCCAGCCGTACTTGGCCAAATGGCTACCCTGCCCACTGAGGCCGTCAGACGCGAGCCAAGAAGCTCAAGTAGGCTATTGCCGCTTTACTCACACAAAGAGCCAGGACCGCCTCTCGTTATTTTGCCGCCGGCAAAATAGCCGAGCCAGACAAAGCCTGTTCTCGGTCGTCGTGTCCGGCTTTCTCGATCCGACGGCAAAACCACTTGGAAGGTCATGCGTGTCTGCATTGCCCTCCACCAATCCAGGTCGGAAATGATAGAATGAAGCCATCGGAAGAGCTGGTCTGAGTTCCATACCAGACAGCCAAGCGGTCAGGTCGGCGGAGGAGTTATTCGCCTGTCACTCTGGCCAGTTTCAGCCGACTCGTTCAACAGGAGGATAGATCATGGCAAATGTTACCATCGAACAGCTTAAACTTGCTCAACAACGGTTTCTCGACACTGCCGAACAATTCATCGATCTTTACCAAGCTATTGCCGAGCAACGCGATATCGCCGAAGATGAGGGAACATGGTCAAAATCCTTCGACAGATTCATGTCGGGCAAAACATCCCTTCGGCTCGAAATGGCCAACATGCGGGTCGAGCAGCTTAAACTTGCATGGCGAAACGCGAATCAATTATGAGAACAGAGAAGGTGTGGGCGGGAGAAAACGAGCAAACAAAGGGATACTAACCGAAACTAGCCGCTTCTGGGGCGTGAACGGCTCAGGTTCCCTGACGCACCCGTCTTCGGCACGTTTTCTATGGGGCGGAATCTCCCCAATGGTATTTCCCAAGTAAACCCCAATAATTCGAGCCGCCGGAATCGTTCCGCACTCAGCTTATCCTGCTTCTTTCTCAGCCGCTGGGTACGAACCCAGTTGGCAAGTACGGAGTGGGTCTTGGACAGCGTGGAAACTCGACAGTGACCGTATTCTTTGCGGAATTTGACCAAGGCAGCGTATTGAGACTCCCATTTGAACTCAAGGTAATCCCAAGCAAAACCGAGCTTGTCGAGTTGTTTGATGCGATCCAGCTCCAGGCAGTTCGCCTTCCGAGCCTGTCGCTGCTTACTAATCCAGATCCCAAGGTACGGGGTTTCCGACCAATCGAAAGGCGCGTTGCAGTCACCATGGACTCTCTTGTACTCAGCCAAGGCTGCGTACATTTCCGACCATGAGGGCTTTGATGTTGGTTCCCAAACGATGCCAAGCCTGTTCAGTTGAGCGATTTGCCGCTGATCGAGCTTGCTTTGTCGCTTCTTGCGTCGGAGACTCTTGACGTACCAACTGAGTTGCAGGTCTTCAGGCCATTTGCAGGGGACGTTGCAATGCCCATAACGCTCCGCGAAGGCTGCCAGTGCTGCCAACATGACGTCCCAGTCCAGACGAAAGACGCTGCGGTTTCTCAATGCCCAGCAAAAACCGAGTTCCTCCAGGCAACGAATCCATTTCTCAGTAAGTTTGCCGGCTTTCTTCCGGCTGCGGAGATTGCTCACCCAAATTCCCAGCGACCGATTCGGAGAATAATGGCCTGGCACCTTGCAGTGGCCGTGTTTCTTCTTGAATCGCTTCAGGTCTTTCAGTCGCTGAGGCCAGGCAGACTGTGAAACCGATGGGGCAGGCGATTGCCCCGCCCCCCGCTTGCCTGCTGGTTTTGATGTGCCTTTCATGTTTCGGACTCAGCTTCAACTGCCCCAACCAGTATCTGGTAGCCTCTCTTATTACGCCGCCGGCGGCGCGTACGTCGCCGAAAAGTTCGCGTTCGCCAGCCACTTCCTGAACGCCGCGTTGTCGCTGAACTGCTTGAACAGCTCGGTGTGGTCGGCCAGGAGGTCAATGACCACCCGCTGGAGTGCGTTATCATGCTCGATGCGGGCGTTCTGCTTGTCCGAGTTCTTCATCGCGTTCTGGTAGGCTTTGTCGGCCGCCACCTTGGCCGGTATCTCCTCGGTAATGACCTTTCGGATTTTATGCTCGTCCTTCCAGTCAATTTTGCCGAAATGGTCGTTGAACTCCCGCAGGATGTTGCTCAGCCGATCTAAGTCCGGCTCCGGCATATGGCCACCGCCGCCGGTGGTCGCGGGGTCAATCTCCGCGCCCTCGTCCGCCAGAGCAATCTCCATCGCCGAACGGGCTTCGACCCGATAGCTGTCCATGTCGATCGCCTCCAGGATGCCCTTCGACAGGTCGGGTTCCTCGGGTGCGGGCAGTTTGGAGATCAAAAAGTTCAGGAAGATCGACAATTTCTCCCACGCTGCGTTCGAGCCAGGCATGACGGAAGCCAGGAAGCCGTAGGTGCGCACGAACGCCTTGGCCTTGCCCTTGAAGCCGACCTGCCCGTTCTCATCGAGCGTCTCGATGTAGGTCGCCGTGCAGGCGTCGAGGATCGGGTCGAGCTGATCGCGGTCGGCACCGCCCAGGTATCGCTCGACAAACTGTTGGATCTGCATATCGCTGTAGACCTGGCAATTATCCAAGTCGGCCTTTAGGTCGTGCAGCTTGTTGGGGTCGGTTTCCTCGCTGAGGAGCGTGGTGCGGTAGTAGTCTGCGAAGGCAGTCTGGATCGTGTCGGTGTCGTTCATAAAGTCCAACACGAAGGTGTCGTGCTTCTTCGGATGCGCGCGGTTGAGCCGCGAAAGCGTCTGCACGGCCTTGATGCCCGAAAGCACCTTGTCCACGTACATCGTATGCAGGAGTGGCTCGTCGTAGCCGGTTTGGAACTTGTCGGCACAGATCAGAAAGCGGTATGGGTCTTCGCGGATCTTCTCGGCAATGAGATTGCTGGCAAAGCCGTTGAGCGATGCCTCGGTGACCTTCTGGCCGGCGTATTCGTGTTCGCCCGAGAAGGCCACAATGGCACGATACTGGCTCTTGCGTTCCTTGAGGTACTCGCAGAAGGCGTGGTAATACTGTATCGCGCGTTCAATGCCGCTCGTAATGACCATCGCCCGTGCCTGGCCACCGATCTTCTGCTTGGCCATCACTTGCGCATGGAAGTGATCGACCATGATCTCCGCCTTCTGACGGATAGCGTGCTCGTGCGACTCGACATACTTCCGCAGCTTCTTTTGCGCCTTCTTCGTGTCGAACTCGGGGTCGTCCTCGATGGTCTTCATCAGCCGATAGTAGCTGTCCACCGGCGTGTAGTATTTCAGGACGTCCAGAATAAAACCTTCCTGGATTGCCTGTTTCATCGTGTAGCTGTGGAACGGCCTGTGTCCGATCTTGCCGTCCGGCTTCGGCACCGGTATGCCGAAGACTTGCAGTGTCTTGGGCTTGGGCGTGGCGGTAAAGGCGAAGTAGCTTGCGTTAGGCAGCATCTTCCGCGATTCCATGATGCGGTTGATGATGTCCTCGGTCGTCTCTTCGTCCTCTTCGCCGCCCGTGGCCGAAAGGGCGATGTTCATTTTCGCCGCCGCCCGCCCGCTTTGGCTGGAATGGGCTTCGTCGATCAAAATGGCAAAACGCCGGTTACGGTGCTCGTTGCCAATATCGTCCAGGATGAACGGAAACTTCTGCACCGTAGTGATGATGATCTTCTTGCCGCCTTCGATGAACTTACGCAGGTCGCCCGAGCTTTCGGCGTGGCCGATGATGTTTCCGACCTGAGCGAATTGCTTGATCGTGTCGCGGATCTGCTTGTCGAGTATCTTTCGGTCGGTGACCACGATCACCGAATCGAAGAGTGCTGTACCAGAATGTTCTAGGCCAACGAGCTGATGTGCCTGCCACGCGATCGAATTACTCTTGCCACTGCCAGCCGAGTGCTGGATTAGGTAGCACTGGCCGGCACCTTGGGTACGCACATCGGCCAGGAGTTTCCGCACCACGTCGAGCTGGTGGTAGCGGGGGAATATCTGGATCTGCTTCTTGCGGCCGGTTCGCGGATCTTTTTCCTCGACCACCTGGGCGTAATTCTCGATGATGTCGGTCAGACGCTCGGGCGTGAGGATCTCACACCAAAGGTAATCGGTCTTGATGCCGCTGGGGTTGGGCGGATTGCCGGCGCCTTCGTTCCAGCCCTTGTTGAACGGCAGGAACCAGGAATCTTTGCCCTTCAGGTGGGTACAGAACCGCACTTCCTGGTCGTCCACGGCAAAATGAACCAGGCAGCGGCCGAATTGGAAGAGTAGTTCGCGGGGGTCACGGTCGCTCTTGTACTGCTGCACAGCGTCTTCCACGGTCTGCTTGGTCAGCCGGTTCTTCAACTCGAAGGTGGCGATCGGCAGCCCGTTGATGAATAGCCCGACGTCGAGGGCAAGCTGCCCTTCGTCCCTGCTGTACCTAAGTTGGCGGGTAACACTGAAGCGGTTGGCAGCGAATTGCTCGGCCGCCTTGGCATTGCCAGGCGATGGCGAGCCGTAGAATAGCGTCACGTCGGCAAAAAGGTGCTTGACGCCCTTGCGCAGCACATCGACCACGCCCCGCTTGGCGATTTCGCCCTGGAGCCGCGCCAGGAATTGTTGCCGCTTCGGACCGTCATCGACCAGGCCAAGCTGCTCGACGACTTCGGGTTGGGTGGCTTGCAGGAACTCCAGCAGCTTGGCCAGGTCTACGGCATGGTCGCGGTCGTAGTCCTCGGGCTTGCCTAGCTTGTAGCCCGCATTGTCAATCAGGGACGTGACAATCAGAGTTTCGAGACCATTTTCGCTGGTGTCGGTCGTCACGCTTCGACCTCCTCGGGAACAGCGTCAAGATCGTCGGCAGTTCCATCGCCGTCGTCCATCGCGTCGGCGTCGTCCAGCGTCTCGGGCTCGGCGGCCTCATCAGGCAGCTTGGCCGCGGCCTCCCGCACGTCCAGCTTGCCCGTCACTACGTCGGCGATCAGGCGGGTGCGATATTCGCGGACGAGTTCCAACTCGCGTCGTGCGGTTGTAGCCACCGCATCAGGAAGAGCCAAATTCTGACTCAGATATGCCAAGATTGCGTCTTGTTCACTCAGGCGAGGATACCACAACCAACACTCGCCTAGTGCCTGCCTGTTAATTTTTGGCATGGCCACTCGCATTGAGCAATCAACGGCATACTTGGTAAATGGTTCAGATAGCAGCAGCATCAGCAAATACTTCGGACGCAACTCCGACTCTTTGGGCCAGATCGGGTACATGTCGGCGCTGCACAAGCAGTCTGTCCTGGCGATAGCAGCTTTACGTAGGTTAGGGCGAATCTTGGAATAGATAATCTGGCCTAACCTTACCTGATACTTGCCACTGTCTGCTCCCTGGATCGCCGCCGTCTCCTCCTGCGTAATCCGGCCGCTCCCGCTCTCGATGTGGTTGGGTGCAATCAAAATTTGATTTCGGTTTTCGATTTCTCTTGGATCAACCTGACCACTTGTAATTCGGGTTACAAACTTGAACCTTTTCAGCGACCAGTGCTCCGGCACCTCGCCGAGCCATTCGACGCCGGACGGCTTGAGGCGGACGTTGGGGTCGAGGCCACGAGTGATGGCACGGTTGATGATGGCCTGCTTCTGCTCGTTCAACAGCGAGACGAGCCGTCGCTTGGCGTGGACGTAACGCCGAACGCGACGATCAAGATGATCGATAAAACGAACGATCAAACATTGTTGTTCGCGCGGAGGAATCAGGATCGGTATCTGGCCAAACTGATCAAAGTAGAGACGCAACCGCATCTCCATGATTCCTCGTGACCGGATCTTGAACTGTTGCGAATAAAGGGCGGTTCGGAACAAATGATGATAGTAGTCCGGCTCCACGTTCTGGATAGGTCGAAGAATATCGTACGCCGGACTCGTAACGCCGTCATAATGAGAAACACCGATTGCACCCATCCACGCCAAGAGCTTGTTCACTACGATGTCACCACGCTTCACGACCCAGTAATGATCAGTGGTCGTCGCCTTGTTTCCTCGTTCTTCCATCTCCTTCCGTGGTCGCACTCCTATATGGGTGTAGACCGACAGCAATTCTCGACCGTGGTTGACCCCCGATTTCTCAACGCTCAACCTGAAGCAGGATTTGGTTCGCTCGATCTTCCAGTCGTTCGGAATCTGCCCGATCCAAGGCAGTCCGGAGTCCTTGCAAACACGATAGGGTTTGAAACTGCCGATCATCGTCCGTCTCCTCCAACGATTTCCACAAGCAACCCTTCCGTTTCCTTCTCCACCGCAGCAATGTCGGCCCTGATTTCTTCCAGCGTCCGCAACGGCTGCGGCTTGTAGAAATATCGGGTAAAGGAAATCTCGTAACCGATCTTGGTGGCCGACTCGTCGATCCATGCGTCGGGGACGTGCGGCAGTACCTCGCGGCGGAGGAAGGGTTCGATACCGCCCTCCTCCAAGAGTGGCACCTGCTCAGTGTCGCGCAGCTCGCTGTCGGGCTCATATTCCACGACACACGGCTTGCCGTCGATCTTGACAGCGTAGCGGCCGAGCAGCGGATCGGCCGCGACGACCGGGGACTTGCTGCCCTTGCTCGGCTTGTGGATCTTCTTGATGACTGGTACAGCGGTCTCGTCCTTCTCGGCCAGCGTGTTTTGCAGCAACTTGAGCCGCTTGGCCGGAAGTTTCACGTCCTGGTCGTCCGCCTCTTTCTCTACCGCAGCCATGAAGGCGTTGAAGTCCGTGTGTGTGCCTGTGCCAAGCGTCTTGGCCAGCCGATCGACCAAATTAGCGAGCGGTTCTTCCTTGACTGAGGCGCACGCCTTCTTAAAGCGGGTGCGGGCGACAGCCGACAAATCGACCTTCAGTCGCAAAGGCCGCTCGACCGTGACCTTCCAATAACCGAGGGCGGCGTTCGGGAATATCTTCGATTGCTCGGTTTCCTTGAAGGCCAGGAAGACGCCGACGATGCGCTCGATGTCTTCGGCGGACAGCTCGCAGTTCTTCGCCCCGAGATTCTTGCGCAAGGGCTTGAACCAACCAGTCGCATCGATGAGTTGCACCTTGCCCTTGCGCCGCTTCGGCTTCCGGTTGGACAATACCCAGATGTAGGTGGCGATGCCCGTGTTGTAGAACATGTTCAGCGGCAGGGCGATGATCGCTTCCAGCCAGTCGTTCTCGATAGCCCAGCGGCGGATGTTGCTTTCGCCCTGGCCGGCATCGCCCGTGAAGAGCGACGAGCCGTTATGCACCTCGGCGATGCGGCTGCCGAGCTTGGTGCCGTGCTTCATCTTGGCCAGCTTATTCACGAGAAACATGAGCTGACCGTCGCTGGAACGGGTGATGAGGCTGAACTCGGGATCGCCATCGTGTTCGATGATGAATCGCGGGTCGCGAATGTCACCCTTGCCGCCCATGCGCTCCAGATCGGTCTTCCAGCTCTTACCGTAGGGCGGATTCGAGAGCATGAAGTCGAACTCGCGAGACGGAAAGCCATCTTGCGAGAGTGTTGAGCCTAGGTGGAAATTCGCAGCTTCCTCGCCTTCACCCTTGAGCAAAAGGTCGGCCTTGGCGATGGCGTAGGTTTCGGGACTCACTTCCTGGCCGAAAAGATGAATCGAAACTTCCTTGCCGTGCTCACAGGACAAATGCAGCAGGCGGTCTTCGGCTACGGTCAGCATGCCGCCGGTGCCGCATGTGTCGTCGTAGAGGAGGTAGGTGCCGGACTCGATCTGGTCAGCAATGGGCAGGAAGATCAGTTCGGCCATCAGCTTCGGAACTTCGCGCGGCGTGAAGTGCTCGCCCGCTTCCTCGTTGTTTTCTTCGTTGAAGCGACGGATCAGCTCCTCGAAAAGAGTGCCCATGGCATGGTTATCAAGTGCCAGAAGTCGCTCCGAACCGTCCGCATCGAGCACCGGCCGAGGTCCGAGATTGACCGAGTGTTCGAGGAACTTCTCGATCAAGCTGCCCAGGATGTCGGCCTCGACCAAGGTAGGAATCTGATTGCGGAACTTGAACTTATCGAGAATCTCTTGGACATCAGGAGAAAAGCCATCAAGGTACGCCTCGAAGTCGGCCTTGAGCTGCTGCGCCTTGGTGCGGGACTTGAGATCACGAAGCGTGAATGGCGACGTGTTGTAAAACGCCTGCTTCGCGGTCTGACGCAGAGCGGCATCCTGATTGGTGACTTTCGCCTTGTCGAGGTTCGCCTTCATGGCAACCACGGCCTGCTTGGTGGGTTCCAGCACGGCATCCAGACGGCGAATGACGATCATGGGCAGAATGACATCGCGGTACTTGCCGCGGACGTAGACATCACGCAGCACGTCGTCGGCGATGCCCCAAATGAAATTGGCGATCCAGTTCAAAGTGCCGTTGCTCATGTCGATATGCGTTTCTATTTGATGATCGGGGCAAGGATGCGATCTTGTGTTGTCTGCTTCAGCGCGGCCACCGTGGCTTCTGCCAACCGCTTGGGTACGTGCCCGTCGCCTGGATCTCCTTGCGAATGCGTTCCAGGTCGGTTTTCTTGAACTGTCGGTAGTTGTTCTTCGGGTTACGCTGGACGGGAACAACGCCGATCGCATCCCAGTGTCGCATGGTGTTTTCGCCTATTTCTCCTCCTCAGTCGGCAGCTTCGTGGCCGTCCAGGTGCCACCCTTGTTATTCCTCGCAGCATAAGTCGCCCCATCAGAGGATAGCTGTAACAAGTCAACCCATCCGCCCTGCGACCAAACAATGCGATACCTGCGAGTCTTCTTATCCAGGCATTTCCATGTGCCAGGATTGCCGTCGCTACACTTCACAGTACCATCCTGCTGAAATTCATTAGTGCGTCCGCTGCCAAAAGTCCACTTTCCCACTATCGTTACCTCGGTCTTTCGTTTGATCGCAGACTTGGGTTTGGCGGTGGTATTCTCACTGGTAAAGCTCTTGATCTCCTTCTGAACAATCTGGGCGGATTCCAAGTCCCCCTCAGCACCGAAGGCTTTCATCATTCCATCCAGCTTCTTCAGGTAGGCGACCGTAATCGGATCGACAGCAGCCTTGATCTCGGCTTCATAATCTTTCCTTGCTTTGACAAGCGCGGCAGGCTCTTGGGCGGGATTGTCCTGAGCAAGAGCCACCGTGGTTAAAAGCAACACGATGAGCATTGCACATTTCATGGAAAAGTCCTTTCATTGCCCCCTGGAAAGGGCAGAGCTACAGGGTCAGTAACGCGACAACCACAATCTACCCTTCCTGCAACGTGTCCGCAAGCACCAAGTGCGGCGGCCGAATAAGTTGGGGCTGAGGGATTCCCTTCTCAGCTTTCAAGGAAATTGCTCGATGAAAGTGCTACCCTCTCTTTCCCCGAAATAAGTGTGAGGTTGCATCTAAGTGCAATCATAGCAAGGCTTTAACTTCACACTTTCGTAAGTGTGAAGTGGTGTGAGGTCTGCGAGGCCGAACAACCTCGCACCACCTCGCACTCGGGGAAGTGTGAAGTTAAATGATTGCAGCATAAGAAGTTAGATGCAACCTCACACTTATTTGGGAAGGAAAGGGGG
>JBAWVO010000249.1:0-9490 GCA_037147235.1 Planctomycetota bacterium
CACGCGAAAAAGCGATTCGAGACCAACAATGGGCCATGAACGCCGCCCATCGTGAAGGTGTACTCGAAGGCGAGCTTAAGGGCGAGATCAAAGGCAAGATCGAAGGCGAGATCAAATTGATCCGAACGCTTCAGGCAATACTCTGTATCCCTGTCAGTGAGGAACAGGAACTACGAGTATTGGACCTTGCCCAGCTTGAATCGCTGACCAACAATCTGCAAAGCCAATCGCGCAACCGAACGTCATAGAATGAAGTGTGCTTGCTTTTGGAGTGCGGCGATTTATCGCCGCTTTTCAAAGGGTGGTATTCGTGTTGGTGGGCTGGACGATCGCTGCGCGAACTTGTCCCACCCTGCAAATCGGGAAGTAATTTCAGACCAAATCCTTAGTTTAGGATTGGCCGAATTGAAAAGCGGCGGCAAGCCGTCGCACTCCAAATGGAGCGACGTATGCGTTGGAAGCAATTCGTGTTGTGGATACTGGCGACGACATTCGCGACGTGCGAGATCGTCGTCGCCGAAGGGCCGACCAGTTCGCCCATGTTTCAGCAGTGGATCGTGGGACGCACCAAGTTCTCCTTGGTGGCTGGACGGATCGTTAGCAATGGCAATAATGGTGTCTGGATGTTTGGCATCCCGAGGCAGCAGGTCGCGTCGGATGGTCCCGTTCGTGAGCAGATCAATTTTAATGGCAACGGAGTTACGAGATCCCTTACCTATACCTACCAGCGCAGCGGCGTCAAAACCGATCCGCGGAACGAGCCAAGAGTCGAGTTTGTCGTTGAAGTAAGTTTGGAAGGTCGTTTTGTCCTGCGATATTCCGACAAAGACCAGCCGGAAAAGTATTTCGATTTGACTCAGGTTCCAGGGCAGCCCATCAGCTTATCGCTTCCGGGAGCAAACAAGCCGCGTGTGCTGCGAGCTTCGTCGATCTGGCACTTGCTGGTCATCAACGAAGAAGGGTGTCGCAAAAATTTCCTTCCGATGCTGGAATCCATCCGCCCGGACTGGCAGGTCGCCCGCACGGCTCGGGCTGCCGAGGACGAATTGGTGAAAATGGCCGCCGTATCGCGAAATTCGGATCGTAAACAGTGGGATGCCTGGATCCATCAACTGGGCGATCCGCTATGGACTCGGCGGGACCGCGCCGAGCGCAGTTTGCGCGACGTCGGGCCAGCCGTACTCGGGTATTTAAGTCGGCTGAACATGAGTACGCTCGACGCCGAACAAAAGTTAAGACTCCACCGGATCATCCGCGGGCTTTCCTCGCAGACCGGCGAAGATACACTGGAGCATGTGGCTTGGATGCTGATTGAAGATCCGCTGGTCTGGCTTGCTCTGCTTTCTCGCCCGGAGGAATCGACTCGCCAGGCCGCAGTCCAGCAGTTGGCACTCCTGCTGAACGTGCCGATCGCCGTCGATCCCAAGGCCGAGCCTGCTAGCCAAGCCAAGGCCCGCGAGGAACTGCGAAGACAGATCGAAAAGATCATCGGAGAAGGCACTAAGCCCGACGAGGACCCCCTAATATCTCGAAAAAAGGATTGATACCCATGGACCAATTGTTGCTCATCTCGGAAATCGTTAACGTCGTCTTATTTCTGATGGTGGTCGGCTGGCTGGTGGCCAGAATTCTCGGAAAATGGAAAACGACTAAAATCGCCGCCGAGAAACCGCAAGCAAAGATTCCAGACAAGACCGAAACGAAACCGCCGACTGCGAAACAGCCGCCAAAGCCATCTCGCAGCGAAGCGATCACGCTCCTTGCGACCCTGCAACGCGAGGCCCGCTTCGTCGATTTCATCAAGGAACCGCTGGATAGCTACAGCGACGCCCAAATCGGGGCCGCTGTCCGCGACGTGCATCGCGATTGTGCCAAAGTGCTTGACCGCCTTTTTGCCATCCAGCCGATGGTCAACCAAGAAGAAGACAGTCCTGTCGAGGTTCCGGCGGGCTTTGACGCCGGCCGCTTCCGGCTGACGGGCAACGTGGTGGGCGATCCGCCATTTCATGGCCGACTGGTCCATCATGGCTGGGAGGCGACCGAGGTCCGGTTGCCGGCATGGTCGGGCACGCAACTTTCTGTCCGCGTCGTTGCACCAGTGGAAGTGGAGTTAGCATGAGTACGAGTAGGGAAAAGAACACCGCAAAATTCATCCTGGGGTTCGATCTAGGCACAACCAACAGCGTGTTGGCCTACGCGCCGCTGGACGCAGAGAATCCCCAGGTCGAACTCCTGGCCCTGCCGCAACTCGTCAGCAGTGGGACCGTCGAATCGCGGACCATGCTGGCATCCTTCGCTTATTTGGCCAATCCCAACGAAGCGGTCGGCGGGGTACTCGATTTGCCTTGGACCAAGCAGCGCGACTTTGCCGTCGGTGAATATGCCCGGCGGCAAGGGGCCGTAGTGCCCGACCGAACCGTTGGCGCGGCGAAGTCGTGGCTGGCTTATAGCCGCGTCGATCGTCATCAGCCGATTCTGCCCTGGGGCGCGGCGGAGAGTGTGGCAAAAATTTCACCGGTCACGGCCTCGCAACGCTACCTCGAACATATTGTCGCAGTCTGGCAAGAACTGCATCCAGAAGCCCCTGTGGCCGAGCAACTCGTGGTATTGACCGTGCCGGCCTCCTTTGATGCCAGTGCCCGCGAACTGACCCGCGAGGCCGCACTGGCAGCCGGGTTGCCCCAGGATCTTGTCTTGCTTGAAGAGCCGCAGGCGGCCGTCTATGCCTGGCTAGCCGATCGTGGCGACCGTTGGCGGCGGGCTTTGAAGCTGGGCGATACGCTGTTGGTCTGCGATGTCGGCGGCGGCACGACCGACCTCACGCTCGTCACCGTAGCGGACGATTCCGGCGAATTGGTGCTTCGCCGCATGGCCGTAGGAAATCACCTGCTGGTCGGTGGCGATAACATGGATCTGGCTCTGGCCCATTTTGTCGCCGGACGCTTTGCCGAAAAAGGAACCAAGCTCGACCCTTGGCAGTCGGTCGCCTTGTGGCACTCCTGCCGTAACGCAAAGGAATCGCTTCTGGCCACCGAGGGTGCAACGAGCGATCAATATCCCATCTCCGTGCTTGGCCGCGGCAGCCGTCTGATTGGCGGCACCGTCACCACGGAAGTTGATCGGCTGAGCGTCGGGCAAATTTTGGTCGATGGATTCTTCCCGCATTGCAAGGTTAGCGATCGACCGGCCCGTCGAATGGCCTCCGGCTTCCGCGAACTTGGCTTGCCTTATGAGACCGACACGGCCATTACCCGCCATTTGGCTGCATTCCTGCAGGCCCACGGTCCGGCACCGGGCCAGCCGGTCCGGCCGACGCACGTGCTTTTCAACGGCGGCGTGTTCAAGGCCGACATCTTGCGGCATCGCCTTCTGGAAGTACTCGGCGAATGGTTTTCCAACGATGCGGACAATCAGGCCCCGCAGATGCTTGAAGGGAGTCACGATCTGGATCATGCGGTGGCCCGAGGTGCCGCTTATTACGGTTGGGCCAAGCATCGCGGCGGTTTGCGAATCCGTGGTGGGACAGCCCGAGCGTATTACGTCGGCATCGAGACGGCCGGCCTTGCCGTGCCCGGTGCCCCACGGCCGCTCAAGGCGTTGTGTGTCGTGCCCAACGGCATGGAGGAAGGGACCGAGACGGATGTGCCGTCGGACGAGATCGGCTTGATTGTCGGCGAGCCGGCCCAATTCCGCTTTTTCAGTTCTTCCACCCGCAAAAACGACCGGCCCGGCGAGTTGCTCGCCTCCTGGTCGCTCGACGAATTGGATGAGACCGATTCGCTGGAAACCACGCTTTCGGCGGCCGAGGGCGCGGAGGACGACTACGCAGCCGTGCGGTTCCTCTCGCGGATTACCGAACTCGGTGTGCTGGAGCTATGGTGCGTGAGTACGAAGAACAACAGTCGCTGGAAATTGGAGTTTAGTGTGCGCGAGGATGCTGGTGCGGAATGACGAATGACGGCCACTCCCCAGCCCCTTGACTTACCAATTGCACTAGCCAGACTCAGTGCTTCGGAAAATCAATTTTCCTATCCTTGAATGGTCGACATACTGAGGCGAAGATGGCTTGCCACGTCCGCGTCTCTTTGGCGCCACGCGCAGGCCAACATGCCAATGGCATGCACCGCAGCGGATCGCTACACAACCTTAGTCACGAGGACTTCTTCGCCAAGCATATCGACGATCTTCACGGCGACCAGCGTTTCGTCCGCTGGCGCTGGAAGCTCATACCGGCCTACAACGAAGTCTGCCTTCCGCTCCGGCACGTCGTCCAGGGTGATATTCAGAACCGAGCCGTTGTATGCCGTGTCAATGTAGATGCAATCGACCATCGCCCGCCAGTCGTCGATCTTGGGCGACAACAAGCCTGCCTGTTCGCGCAGGCGTTCAACGATAGTCGGCGAAATGAAATCCTGAACTTCGATCACGATTTGGGCTTCGTCGCCTCGGTTAGTGCGAGTCACATTGACACGGGCAGCCGCCGGCTCGTGTTTGATAAACCCACCGTACTTTGAATCAGTGCGAAGCTCGATCACGTCAATTTTGTTGACGGCGTCCCGGCCCTTCCGCATCCGGTTCCAAGCGTCAATCCATGTCTTGGTAGCCAGTTCCATGCCCAGGCATACCACCACGATGTTGCGGTCTTCATCGGGGCGAGAATCGAGTTCGCGTTTCAGCTCTTCAAGGTCGAGCGGTGTGAGCGGGTGCCCCAAGGGGATAATCTTGACAAGCTTCTTGCCCAGTGTGCCTTCAAAATAGCTGTCTGAGCGGGTCCGCTGGATGCCGATATGCTCGCAGGCCAGGTTGACCGCTTCGTTATGCTGGATTTGCAGGTCGTAGTCGTTCACTCGCCAAACGCTAAACTCGAAGGCGCAGGGCTTGGGAGGAGGAGGTTCATCGTCCGCTGTCGTCTTAATAAGCTTGCCCTGTCGCGCCTCGGCGGCCGCCAAGCGTGCAGTCTGAATCTGTTCAACGATGATGCTGCGCAGGCGCTTGACCGTGGTCTGAATCGCCCCCTTATTGATATCGCAGCCGATCCAGCGCCTGCCGACCTTTTGTGCCACAGAAATCACCGTGCCCGATCCCGCAAAGCAATCCATGACCAGATCGCCCGGATCAGTGATCCAGCTTACAATTCGCTCGGCAATCGCTTCGTTCTTTTCGGTTGGGTAATCGGTCTCTGTCCCGCGGTACGGAAGGTCAAACCATATGCTGCTAAGAAGCTTGTATTTGCGCGGAGGCACATAGTATTGGACAACACCTTCGGATGACGGGCGCACAAAATCGAAATCCTTGCCGCCCTTCAAGTGCAACAGATAATAGGCGTCAAGTCTAACTCGCAGGTCGGCATCCTTGAGTTCACGCAATGCCTGATCCGTCTTAAGGAACGCTTCATACGCTTCGACCGCGATCCGGGCACGGGTTTCTTTCCATCGCCACTGACCATGCTCCGGCTTCTGTCCAAAGAGTTCGTATCGCATCGTTGGACGGTTGGTGCCCCGCCAAAACGTATCCCACTTACCCGGCTCATATTTGTCGGCGAGTTTCTGAAGCCTTCGGTACTTCGTATCAGTGCTCTTCGAGTAGAGAAATATGGAGTTGGAACCCAGGGTCAGATTCGACATTTGTTCAAACTGTGCTTGGACGTTCTTCACCCCCGCGCGAACCACTATCTCCGCACGAAAATTGTCCGGCCCAAAGACCTCGTCCAGCAAGAGTCGAATGTAATGACTTCGCTTCGCATCACAATGCAGGGCAAGGCTTCCATCTTCGTGGAGAAGCTCTTTCAGCAGAATCACGCGATCGTACATGAATTGCAGATAGTTGTCATTCACCCATATATCTTCGTATTGAACTTGCTCTCCAAGTGCGTAAGATTCGCCCGAAATCTTCGCATTACCGCGAGCACCACGCAACCTGATTTGCCGGACGTAGTCGGCACCCGAATCAAATGGAGGGTCAATATAGATGCACTTCACGCCACCGCGGAATCCGTCCAACAGGAGACACGCCAGTACGTCCTTGTTGTCGCCGTGCAACAGCAGCCCGCCGACTTCAGATGTTCGAGTGCCAATGAAAGGCGTGCCCTTCCAGCATTTCTCGTTACACTGGCTGCGTAGGTCGCGGACCAGTTGTGTCTTGGCGTCTTTCACGTCCGGGTCAATGCCGACGATCTTTAGGGCGTTGTGATGCTCGACAAGTTGGGCGGGAAATGCCATGACGTGCGCGAGCGGACGTTTGCCGACCCAGGTAAGCATCGGCCGACCCTTCGCCGCGGTGATATTCACCTTAATGGGTTTTGGTGGCACAGAAGCCGGCACGGCGGGCATCTTCGCTGCCTTGGTGGTCGGTTTCACTTTCTTATGCGCCCCCTTGATCTCGCGGGTCTGCGTCTTCGCTGCCTTCGCAGTCTTTCCGGCCTTGGCGGTCTTCGTTGTCTTCTTTTTACTCACGACTCAGATTCCTCAGTAAACTGGCGAACACTCTGCATTTCGTCCGCGGGGACAGTGCTAGTATCGGTGAAGATCATCTCGTAGAAAAGCCGGTGCGGATCCAGCTTCGCCCATTTCCGGATGGCCAGAGCCTTGCGGCCGTTCTCGCCGTCGACGGAATGCGACCGGTCGTTCTCCCTCTTGATCTCGATGATGTAAACGCGTCCGGTGCCGCGTTTGCGCCCGCGGCCGGGCTTCTTGCGGATGATGAAGTCGGGCGTGTACCGACGCCACTTGCCTTTATCGTCCTTGTACTCGACAAAGAAATCGGTCTTGTTCGGATCGGTGATCGCGCCCGTGAAGTAGATATCCTCGACTTCGTCGGGTTTGACCTTCACGTGCGCGAGCAGTTTCTCAAAAAAGCTCATTTCGGGTGTTGAATCGAAGTTGTACGGGGCATAGTGGAAGCCGAACCCACCGGCCTTGTCTTGCCAATCACTCAGGCGAGCGAGTAAAGCTTCGCGATCCTTCGGGTAGACGATGTCGGCTGTGAAGCAATCGACGCCGTCGGGGCTAGTGTTCTTGTCGAAGCCATCGGGCTTGACTAGTGCTAGTGCGACTTCGACCGTTTCTTCTCGCACTTCGTAGAATCGGGTCTGCGTCTCAATCTGCTGGCATAGCTCGTCGATGTGGGTGAGTGGAATATCATCACTTCCATAGATCCGGCGGACTTCGTCGTAGACGGTCCAAATCGGTAGCCGGTAGCGGGCGGCAAGGTCCACTCCAACGGCGTAGGCATCTGTCGCGTCCGGAACTGCCGTAATGGTGACCGTGTCGCCCAACTGCCGCAGCACGCTGGCCGTCGCTTCCTGTTCAGCAAGCGTGAACGTGCGACGCTGGAGAGTGTGACCGGCGACAACGGGGCGATTCAGGGTAAGTGGTCTAGCCGCCCCGTCCTTCTTCACGACGGTGCGTACGAGCTGCTTCACCACGAGCGGCGGAATGTCCAGCTTTTGCAACACGATTTGCGCACGACGGCTTTCCTGCCCCGCGTGGTTCAACGCGGCGATCGATTCGCCATAGGTTTCCTGCAACTGGCGATCCAAAATGCCAAAATTGTCGGTGGAGAGGTAGACGCGGGCCTTTGTAGTATTGCCCGGTATTTGCCGCAGGCATCGCGTCGCGGCTTGCAAGACGAAGTTATTCGATGTACGCAACTTGCGGGCGAGTGCGCAGGCGAACAGGCTGGGGCAATTCCACCCTTCGGTCCCTTTGTTCACCAGCAAAATCACACGATGGGGTGCGTCGGGCTTATTAAGCGCTTTGAAGGCGTCAATATCCGTCTGTTTCGTCAGACCGGCATCTGAGGTGTTCACCAAACAAAGCGCCTGGCTTTGACCGGCTTCCACCAGTGCGCGGTCAATCACAGGGCGCAGCTCTCGCAGGTCATCCGTCTGCGGAAAGTAAATTGCCAGCTTCGCGCGCGATCCGTTCGGCAATGTCACATCGCCGTAGTCTTTGAAGAAGTCCTTAATGACGTGGGCGACATAGGTCGAGGCGTTATTGTTGAAGCTGTATGCCTGGATGTTTCCTGCCAAGTCCTTCAAGTATCCTTCCTTGATCCCCTGCGACAGCCCATACCAGAAGACCACGTCGCGTAATGGCTGCCGCTTAAAGTAGGGTGTGCCGGTCGTGTTCACGACGGCAACTACGTTCGTCTGCGCGGCGAGATAGTCCACTGTCTTGCGGACTTTCTTCAAGTCGGTGTTCATCGACCGCCCGTAAGTGTGGTGGGCTTCGTCGGAGAAAACCGCAAGGTGCGGCAGGCTAGCGATTGCCTGGAGCCGCAGGTTTGCGACTTCGGCCCGGGCTTCATCTTCGACGGCACCAAACAACCCACCAATATCGGCCTTGCGAATGGTTTCTTTCTGAATGCGAATCTTCTCAGTATTCGTCACCACGATATTGAAAGACGAACTGCGCACTACGGGGATATCCTTTTCCCCATCGCGGGTAAACGTGAGCTTGACGGACGCCGCGAATGGCTTGTGCAGCCGCGGGGGCAGAATCTTTTCAAAGGGAATCTCCGCAAGTTCACGCAGCGATTGGATGATCGTGGTGCCTGGGGCGAAGACGAGAGCGTTTTTTACGAATGGGCCATCGGGGTAGTCCAGGGCCATTGCGAATTCGGTCGCGATAATCGCACCGATGAGTACTGTTTTGCCCGCACCCATCGCGAGCGCAAGAATGTAGCTTGGGTAGTCTAGCGTTAGTGTCTCCCGGAGCGATTCAATCCTGAAGTCCCGGACGAACTGATCGTCGTTCTTAATTCGCTCCCAAAGGGCGTCAATGCCCCCCTCGTCCTCGATAATGTCACGGATTGCATCCTGTGTGAGTCCGAGTGCCGTCCGCAGGTCACTCGGCCGCGGATAGAAATACTGGTAAAGGTCGAAGACGTGCGGCGTGTTCCGAACCAGGCGTAAATACCAATAGGTTTCGAGGGCCTGAAATTGAGGATGGCGCAGGTAGCGCAGACTACCGGCTTCGCTATCATGCGCCCACTCCAGGATTTCGGCGATGTTCGGATAGGCTTCGCAGGGATAGCCCTGATTCCGCCAATCCTCGACGGCGGCCGCCAGTTGTTCGTGTAGTTGTGCCAAGTCTGGACCGTCCTTCGTCCGGCATACGTGTAAGGTGCGAGTATCGCCTTAGTTTAGCTGAAGACAGAGCGATCTGACAGTACCAGTGATACCCAAAAATCAGTTCGGCCGGCCGGCCCGCCCGCCCTACACCCGTTAAACTCCGGCAGGGACAAAGGGGGGTCGTGACTCGTTGGATATTGCTGGAAACCACGCTTTCGGCCCGAGGGCGCAGAGGACGACTACGCGGCCATGCGGTTCCGCTCGCGGATTACCGAACTCGGCGTGCCGGAGCTATGGTGCGTGAGCACGAAGAACAACAGTCGCTGGAAATTGGAGTTTAGCGTGCGCGAGGATGCTAGTGCGGAATGACGAATGACGAATGACGAATGACGAATGACGAATGACGAATGACGAATG
>JBAWVO010000250.1:0-9443 GCA_037147235.1 Planctomycetota bacterium
TCGGCTCTCCGCCAAGTTTGTGGTGCGGGCGTCTCGCCTGCCTGGTTCAACCACAGCATTTGGGCAGGCGGGACGCCCGCACCCCAATTATCCGCAAACCCGGCAGAGAGCCCAAAAAGCCTTCCGTTCCAAGCAGACATTAAGCATTCGACTTTATTATAGTTGCCCGAACGGCTGCCTGCCACCAAAATTCAGGAAACCGGGACGACAATTTTGCGACACCCACCTACGCAGTCCTCTTGAATAAGGATTTTCCTGAGATTAACGCTCCCCACGACTTCCCCTAACCCCTACAATCGGTTGTCAATTCCCTGGTGGATCGGGTTTTTTCGTATTTTGCGGCATCCAAGCCACTTTCATTACCGGAGCATCGGGTTAAACTGATTAGAGGTGGCGTTTCGGCCAGTTTTTATTTTTTCTGAGGGAGCGCAATAAACTTGCACTTACGGCGAGGCTGGATTCTGACGGGTCTGGTGCTGACAACTCTCGGGGCACAATGGTGTGCCGCGAAGGAGGCCGGTGTTTCCGCGCGACATCATTCCTGGACCAGTTTCCAACCGGGAGCTTGGAAACTTGTCCGCGTCGTTACCGAATCGTTCGACGAAGGCGGCCACATCATCGACGTAAACATCACGGAAACCAAGACTTCGTTGTTGCGCATTGATGCCGACGGCGTCGTGCTGGAAGTCGAGGTTGGCGTGGAAATAGCCGGCAAGCAGTTCGATGGCCAGCCGCAATGTCTCAAGCAGGGATTCCACGGTGAATTGTCGGGGGGCGATGTGAAGTTTCTTCCCACTGCGGCCGCCGAGGTTTCGATTGAAGACCAGAAGATTCCATGTCGGTCTCAGAAGATCGAAGTTACAGGCCCTGCCGGTCGGACTTCGGTCCACGTCTTTTTTTCGGATACATTATCTCCCTATATTTTACGACGACAAAGCAAAACGACGGACGTTGGCGGAACCGTCGTCTTGAGCGAAACACTCTCCGAGGTTGTGGCCCTTGATATGCCGCAACGCGTGCTCTCCGAGATGAAAAACGTGGCCTGCATTAAGACATTGCAGAAAACGCCCAGAGGTTCGGTGACCACTTTGGCGATGTCGTCACCCGATGTCCCAGGCGGCGCAGTCTCTCAGACGACGAAGGAAACGGATGCAACCGGCCGGCTTATTCGCCGTAGCACGCTGGATCTGGTGGGCTACGGCAGCCAGCCCGAATCCGAACGCACCGGCCGCTTCGGCCGCAAACGCCCGCCACGCGGACGGAAGACCACCTACCCGGATGGTAATTAAGTAGAACGGAATTCATTCCGTTTAACCGAAAAGGCAACGGAATGAATTCTGTTCTACGAAAGGGCAACGGAATGAATTCCGTTCTACGAACTACTGCTCGCCGGCCCTTTCCTTTTCTCACTTCCTGCGACATAATGACCAATTCCATCAAAACTTGCCTCCCCTGCGGTATCACTTAAAGGATTGGCCTTCGATGCGCGACAAGATTGCTGACCATTTCGGTCTGACCTTTGACGACGTTCTTCTGGAACCCCGCTACAGTGAGGTTCTACCGGCGGATGTTGACGTCACTACCCAACTAACGCGACGGATTCGTCTTAATATCCCCCTGCTTAGCTCCCCCATGGATACCGTGACGGAGAGCGACATGGCCATCGCACTTGCACAAGAAGGGGGGATAGGAATTGTCCACAAAAATCTTTCCGTCGATCGTCAGGCCGAAGAGGTTGTTAAGGTCAAGCGAAGTGCCAACGGCATCATTCGCAATCCAGCAACCCTTCCCCCGGACGCTACGCTTGCCCACGCTCGCGAGGTAATGAGCCAGTTCCACGTTTCCGGGTTGCCCATCACACTGCCCGACGGTCGCCTGATCGGCATCCTTACGCGCCGCGATCTCCGTTTTCAAGAGAGCCAGGATATCCCCGTCTCGGCCGTAATGACCAAGGAAAACCTGATAACGGCGACGGGGAGTGTAACGCTTGAGGAAGCTGAGAAGATTTTAATGGCAAAAAAGGTGGAGAAGCTTTTGCTGGTTGACGAATCCTTTAGGTTGACGGGCCTCATCACAATCAAAGATGTTGATATGATGCGGCGCTTTCCGAAAGCCTGCAAAGATGGGCAAGGCAGGCTGAGAGTCGGTGCGGCAGTCGGTGTTCATGATTACCAGCGCGCCGCATGTTTGATCGAAAAAGGGGTTGATGTGCTGGTCGTCGACAGTGCCCATGGCCATTCGGCCAATGTGATTGAAACGGTTCGGAAGATCAAGAAGGAGTGGGATATTGACGTGATCGCCGGAAACGTGGCTACGTGCGAAGGCTGCCGCGACCTCATCGCCGCGGGGGCGGATGCCGTGAAGGTGGGCATCGGGCCTGGCTCGATTTGCACTACCCGCGTCATCTCCGGCGTCGGCGTACCGCAGATCACGGCGATCAGCCAAGCAACCCAGGTGGCCCAAGAAGCTGGAATTCCGGTGATCGCCGACGGTGGCATCCGCTATTCGGGGGACATCACCAAAGCCATTGCCGCAGGGGCTCACGTGGTTATGATCGGTGGACTGTTTGCCGGTTTGGAAGAAAGCCCCGGGGCGAGAATCCTCTACCAGGGGCGGACCTTCAAGGTCTATCGTGGAATGGGATCTTTAGGTGCCATGGTACATGGATCGAGCGAACGGTATCGCCAGAGCGGCGATGGTCGCACGACCGAAAAACTGGTGCCCGAAGGCGTGGAAGGAAGGGTTCCTTACAAGGGACCGTTGGGGACGTTCGTCTATCAGCTCGTCGGCGGGTTACGGGCTGGCATGGGGTATTGCGGAACTCGCACGATTGAGGAATTGCGTACGGATGCGCGATTCCTACGGGTTTCACCAGCCAGTGTACGGGAGAGTCACCCTCATGACATCGCCATTACGCAAGAAGCGCCAAATTACTCAACCGAATACTCCGGGGGCGAAACGCTTTAAGGGCGTGCCGTCTCGTAGCGTAGGTACTCGTCCAAAAACAACTTGTAGTGCGGGCGTCTCGCCTGCGCATGCAGCCGGGACGGCCGCACCACAAAAACGCGGAGTAAATGTTGGACAGGTACTAGGCATCCCGCTTGCGTTGTTGTTTCTTGCCGTTTGCCTCTTTTTTCAATTTACCCCTGCCCTGCTGGCTGACGATCTGCCTGCCACCCGGCTGATCCTGGCCAGCGGCGATCCATCCTCTGCAACTTCAGACAGTTCGTTGCATTTGGTTTCCGACGACTCGTGTGCTTTGCCGGCACAGGTCCCCTTGGTTCGTCAGGAATCTTCCTCTCACCCGGTAACCGCCTCGACGACTGTCGCGAACCGTGCCACATCCAATCGGCTTTTTTCACATGCCAAGTGGGAAGGGCCGGCGGTGGTCGTGCCGCGCGAGTCCGAGTTGCAATGGAAGGGCGCGTTCCAGTCTCGGCGATGGTCATCCGCCGCAGCCGATTCGGGCGTGGTGCAGACCAGCGGAGAATTGCCGTCGGGCACGATCCAGCCCGTCTCGCTTCCGAATCCTCCCACGAGGCTGAGCGATAGTCCTGATTCGCCACCGCCTGCCCAGCCGCAGGTGATCGAGCCTCCGCTCCCAATTCAACTCTCGTCACCCACGGAGCCAAGTGCCGCGCCGTTGCCGACGCTGGAGCAGCAGCTTGCTGGGCAAATAAAGCTGACCGAGAAATGTATTTCGCCGCGAGACTTGAAATCAATCCGCAAGATCACGGCCGACATTAGCATCAAGCCTGAGGATCTGACGGGGAGCAAACGCCTGCCGCCGGAATGCTCGTTGGGCGACACTCCGCTACAGCCGCGTCATTGGCGCAAGACCACCTTCGCCTGGACGGCGGCAAGCACCAGCCACAATCCGTCTTATTTTGAAGACGAGCAACTGGAGCGGTACGGCCACACTTGGGGCCCGGTCAGGCAGACTGCGGTCTCGGCGGTCCGCTTCTTCGCCACGGTGCCGCTGTTGCCTTACTACATGGGTGTTTATCCGCCCAACGAAAGTATCTACGACCTTGGCCAGTTTCGGCCGGGCAGTTGTGCTCCCTACTACCTCGACCCTTTCCCCATCAGCATCCGCGGGGCGTTGTATGAATGGACGTTCCTGGGGCTGATCCCCGTCGCACTTTAGGGATTGAGAGCAAATAACGCGATATTCCCAGCATCATCGCAGCGGCGGCAAGCAGGGTCAGCGATCCAGGTTCCGGAGCCGGATAGGCTGCCAATCTCGGTGAGGTTGTGCTTGGTGAAGTCGAGTTTTCTTCTGATGCGTCGATCGGGACGGGATCTTCGCCACGGACCAGGGCTTCAATCCAGTCGCTGAAGGCGGAAACCCGCGTGTGGCCCGAAAAATTGCCGTACACCGAACGTGGACGGCCAAAGTCCGAGCCGACGAACGAATTGACCCCGGCGAGATACGTGCCCGTGGAGGTTGTGATGAACAATCCTCCCCCGCTATCGCCCGGGGCGATCAGGCCTTCCAGAGGCAAGGCCCGCGAGTAACCCAGCGGGACTGCGCCAACTGGCAAAGGGTTGTCAAAATCGGCCACCAAAAGACGCTTGTGTTCGATCTGACTAATGACGTTTTGAGCTCCACGCTTCAGACCGTCGCTCTTCGTATCGCCGGAGTTACCGGTGCCCGTCTTGCCAAAACCAACGACCGTATCGGCTTGATTCAACTCGCTGGTACCGGTGTAAAGCTGTGCCGGCTTGATGTTGTCAACCGGTTTGGCAAGATGCACGAGGCCAATGTCATAGCCGGACCAGAGATTGCCGTTCCAACCGGGGTAGACGATCTTGCGGTCAACCTGGTAGGTTTGCCCGCCGATGCTGAAGGAGATGGTCTTGGCATTATCGACCACATGGGCAGCGGTGAGAACCCATTCCGGCGAAACGAGCGTACCCGAGGCCATGAATCCGGATTTGGTCGTTGTTCCCATGAACTGCCCGACACTTTCGTAGGGAACACTGCTTCCTAGCGTGCGGTAGAGCGAATCATTTTGGGTATCGCGCACAACAATAGCCTGCACGGGAACGGCACCGCTGCCGACCAGCAGGAGAAGAACCACCGCGATTGTCCAGGTTTGACGCTGCATCCCATTCCCTACCAAGGAGTCTTCCCGGCGGCAAATCGCACGGGCAGGAAGGAGCGGCACAACACTAAAAGCAAGGCTCCTCATAAGAGGGGAGACAAAGGAGTTTTCCGCAACTTCCTAATTACCAGAGTATCACAGATTGAATCCGATGTCAACGAATTTGCCTGTAGTTATTCCTCTTCCCAGACCTCGCCGAGCGGATCCAAGGATTCCTCGAACTGCGGCTCTTGCGGTTCCCAGGACGGTTCTTCCATGGCCACGGCGATTTCCGCCACTTCGACGGCCGGCTCTTCCACTTCCACAAAACGCGATTTGGCGGCGGGCTTGCGGGGCGCGGGTGCCGGCCGAACCGGCTTTTTCGGCTTTTCCTTCGGACTCTCGTCAAAAATCAGGGGGGCCGGGTTTCGCTCGGAGTTGCTGGGTAACTCATTGACAGGGGCCTTGAGGCTGCGGAATAGCTTGGCAATGTGCTCGTGGCAGGTGAAAACGAGCATCTGGTGCCCTTCGGCGGCAAAATCGCGTAGTACCTGGGCAGCCGCCTTGGCTCGCTCAAGATCAAAATTTACCAGCACATCGTCGAGAATCAACGGCAGCGGGGCACCGTGGCGGGCAAAGTAGGCCGCCAGCGAGAGGCGGAGGCTGAGGAACAATTGCTCCCGCGCGCCGCGGCTGAGAACCTCGACCGGCAACCAGTGCCCCTCGGCGTCTTCGACACGAAGAATCCGCTCGCCCACCGGTGTCCAAACGCGGCGGTAGCGCCCCTGGGTCATCTGGCTGAAATAGCCCGAGGCCTCCTGAAGCGTCTCGGGTTGGCGATCCGTTTCATACGACGCCCGGATCGATTCCAGGACTTGTCCGGTAACCGCCAATACCTGCCAGCGGTTGATGGCATCGTCGATTCGCTGCTGGAGCGCGGCCATGTCGAGTTGGCGAGCGGCTAATTGGCGGTCGTCGGCCAGCCCCTTCATCTCCGCGGTGAGCCGGCCACGTTTTTCGATTCGTTGATGAATTTCTTTCTCGATCCCGGCCAGTCGGGTGCGAAGATCGTCGCTGCCGGTTTCGAGATGCGCGGCGGCCGGACCTTCAAGATGTTGCCGTAAGGCGGCCTGCGAAGCACGGGTGCCAATAGTCGAGGCCAGATCCGACTGGATGTGTTCATGTTCGTGCCGCAAGTTTTTGACTCGGGTGGCCTCGGCCACCAGTCGGTGCAGATGCTCCTCGCTTTCGGCTCCGCACTGCCGCAGCAACTGCTTGCGGTGCTGATGCAAACGAGCGATTGCGGCTTCGCCCTTGGCCCGCGACTGGCGGAGCTTGCGCAAACGGTGGCGGATTACCTCGCGGCGTGCGATCCGAGCCTCTTGCCGCGTCAGTATCTCGGAAAGCTCCAGAACCTTCTCCATGGGATGCTGCGACTGGACTTCAACGCCGCAATCGGCCACGAGTTGGGCGACACGGCTGTAGAGCATGTCGCGCTCGCGGCGGCGCTGAGCGAGTTCTTCGTCGAACCGTGAGAGGCGGGACTGTAGGTCGCGGATGCGGATGGCCAGGCGTGCCACCATGCGGACATTTCGCGGCGAGAAATTATGCGGCAAGCCGGCTTTTTCCAGGCCGTCGCGCCAGACGCGTCGAGCGGCGCGGAGGTCCTCTTCGGCCTGGGCGGCACGGCGGGCCGTCGCGGTCGCGTCTTGCCGGGCCGCGGCGTGCCGAGAATCGAGCGGGGCCAGGTCTTCCAGGGCCGCCAGTTCCCGCTCTGCCGCAGCCAGTCGGCTGGCCATCGGTCCACCGCCGCGCGGAAGCTGGTCGTCCAGAACGTCCCGCTCGTCCTTGGTCTGCTTGATCTGCATTTGCAGCAATCGCAACTGGTTTTGCCCCTCTTCGAGTTGCTGATCATTCGACCGCTGCATGGCCAATCGGGCCAGCACGGCCCCGACCGCGATCGCAAGCCCTATGCCCGCAAGGCTCCAAAAGCCCGTGCCGGTCCACGACGGGAAGACGAGTAACCCGAGCGAGAGAATCAAAACTCCCACGACGAAGATCACGGCCAGCGCGATCACCGAGTTGATTGCCGGCACCTGCTTTTCCAACAGCGATTGGGCCTGTTCTTGAAGTTCCTTCTCATTACGGGTCATCTGCTCCAGTCGCTCGTCAAGTTGCGTGCGACGGCGAAGCTGGTTGACGAGGTTGCCGGCCTGCTCGGTGGCCAGGGTGAGATCGGTGGCTTGGCGCTCGCTGAGAGCCGCAGTCACTTGTTCGTGGACGCTGGCGGCCGTCTGCTGGGCATCCTCGGCCTCGCGCTGGAATGCCTTGCTTTTTTGCAAACATTCGCGCATAAGTCGCCCCGGATTGCGAAGACGCGTTAGGGTCTGCGGCGAAAAATTCGGCAACCGGTCCGGCTTGGCTGGCTTGCCGAGACCCATCTTCTCATACTCGGCAAACATTGTGGCATGCAGGTCGCTCCGCTGCTTTTCCAGTTCTTCAATCTGGCTTTCCAACGCGCGGAGCCAAGGCTCTTGCTCCAACGTGGCCGTGATGCGCGCTCCATGCCGGCCCAAGGCATCGTTGATGTTCAACTCTTCGGCCTCGTGGCGTAGGGACTGGCGATGTCGGTGCAAACGCTCCATACTCGCCTGATGTTTTGCTGCCCACCGCTTGATCGCCTCCAGGCGTTCGACCGAGTCGGCCGGAACCCCAGTCCGCGGAGCCAGGGACGACAGCTCCTCGCCCAACGCGCGCTGCCGATGCCAGCGGTCGCGAATCGCCGAGGCCAAGTCGCGGAGGTCGAGTTGCTGCTGCAGTTCTTCCTTTTCTTCTTCCAACCGCAAAAGTTCGTGCTCAAGCGTACTGCGGTCGCTGGCTAGGCGGACGTAGGCGTGAGTGTGCGACTGCTGGTCCTCGATCTGCCGGCGGATTTGCTCCCGCTGGTTTATGAGTTGCGTCATCTGGGACGAACCCCCATGCTGATCGAGGATGCGGTTCCGCGTCGTTTCCAACTCCCGCGTGACCTCGACCAGCGAGACACGATCCAAACCGGCGATGATGCTATAGAGCAGGTCGGCCGCCTGGGTGTCGCTGAGAGTGGCTAGCTCTTGCATCTCGCTGAGGCTGACGGCGAAGACGTTGTTGAACGTCGCCTCGTCGATGTTGGCCAGGAGCGTCTTCACGACCTGGTCGCTGTGGCGAACGCCGTCGGCGGCGGTAATCTGCGTTTCGTCCAGCCGCGGGTTGCCATCGGGCGAAGCGTAACGGGCAATCTGGAACTGCCCGCCGGCACCGCTCACTTCCATCCATCCACCCGGCCGGCCCCCGTGGAGCGGTGGCAGATAGCGACGGCGATCGAGCGAAAAGCCGTAGAGCGACGAACGAATGAAATGCAAGAGCGTCGACTTGCCCGCTTCGTTCGGGCCGTAGACGACATTCAGACCCTCGCTCATCCGCTGGAACTTCAGTCCGCTCCAGACGCCGTAGCCTTCAATTTCCAGGGCAAGAAGTTTCATGGGGATGGTGTTACGCAACAATGGGTTTCCACACGAGCCAGCAGACTCGGATATATTTTACCTAATCCTCCCCTTTGTTAGAACAGGGATAATTGGGGATATAGACGAAAAATGAAAGATAAGGAGAATTGCGGAACGCCTATGCCCCCCCAATGCTTGGATTCGCAACAATCACTGCGAGGGTATAAGTGGATGAAAAGCAGGAGGTGGTCACAAATCGTGACCACCTTGCAGTGTTGAAATTTTTCTATCGAAACAGCATATAAGAAATACCTCGCGTTGGTGGGGCACCATGTCGGAAACGGACTTGACGGCGGGCGAATTCACGTCGTATAATAGTCTGCGTAAAGGGACACATCCTATCCCTTTATGCAGACGTACTGGAGACGTGCAATGACAGCTACCACCGTTGAAAAATGGGTCGATAACCGTCAGGCAAACGGAAGTTACACCTTTCTTCGCACCGATGCCATTACCGGTAGCGGCCTATCTCCGGAAGCCGTGAAGAAAGCACTTCAGCGCCTCGCACGGCGCGGCCGGGTGCTCAAGGCCAAGGACTACTTCTATGTCATTGTGCCTCTGGAATACCAGAGTGCTGGCGGTCCGCCGGCGGCTTGGTTCATCCACGACCTCATGGCTGCGATGCACCTACCTATCCCTGTCGCATTAGCTATACTCCTCGCGGTTGAGACTGACACTAACCCGAAGCGCGAGAGAGGTTGCTAAGTCGTTGCCTCGCTTGCGCTTCGGGCTGGTATGGATTGGGACAATCTCAACCGCGGACAGTATAGCATCGCAAGTCTCGGACGAAAGAGATTTTAATCACCCGGGTTGCCCG
>JBAWVO010000251.1:0-9437 GCA_037147235.1 Planctomycetota bacterium
AAGCCGCACGACCACAACATATAGTGGTCACGCCAGCCAAGGGGATACCCCATTTGGACCTATTCTCAATCTTGATGATAGGGGGGTATGGCGACCAGCGTGGTAGAAATGATTGGCGGATCGACTGGGCAGTCTCAGCCAATGTTCGGAAGATGGCAGTGCCAGAAGCCGCCCTCATTCCAACGGGTGGCGATTCCTGATTAGGGCGTTCCATGAAACATGATCCTCCCCCACTCCCTCACCGTCTGGCTCATCATCGCCGCCGAGATCCTCCACGGCATCGTCCGAAGCATTCTTCTGGTGCCCCACGTTGGCCTGTTCCGATCCAACCAAATCGGGGTATTCACTGGTTCCTTGATAATTCTCGCCATCGCCCTGGTATCAATCAGATGGATTGGAGCCACTCGATCTTCTCAACTGTTCGGCATCGGCTTCCTATGGCTCATCCTGACCCTGGCATTTGAATTCCTATGCGGGCATTTTGTGGCGGGAGCTTCCTGGGAACGACTGGCCTCCGACTACAATGTGCTGGAAGGCGGGTTGCTGCCGTTCGGGATGATCATTTTGGCGTTGTCGCCGTTGATTGCGGGAAAGGTGAGGGGAATGGTGTGAGAGGGGCTACTTTTGCCAATTCCTCGGCCTCACCTTCTCCAGCACCACCGCCCGGCACCCACAAACCCGAGGCTCTTCGACCGAATGAAGACCAACCTCGATGGCGGTTGCCACTTCCTGGGCAAAAGCCATGCGGGGCACATGAATCTTGGGTTCGGCCATCAACAGCTTCCCGCCCGGCTTGAGGCAAGCGTGGATTTCACCCAGTAGTCGCCGTTGATCCGGCACCTCATGGATCATCATAAAGGTCGGGGCGAAGTCGGCCTGGGCATCGACGCCAAGGTGATC
This sequence comes from Planctomycetota bacterium, assembly GCA_037147235.1. Classification (GTDB taxonomy): domain Bacteria; phylum Planctomycetota; class Planctomycetia; order Pirellulales; family Thermoguttaceae; genus JANXQG01. The sequence continues at coordinate 901 of JBAWVO010000251.1, forward strand.
CAGTTCGCATTTATGAAATCGTATTCGATTTGCGACACCGGACACCATTGCTCGCTGCCGCAGCACGTCGAGCATCTCTTGTTGAAGATCAACTGCGATTACAAACAAGGCCGCTATCGCCAACCAGCTTCGCCATCGCAATCGAGCAAAAGCCCATCCCGCAGACGTCCATGACGGTCATCCCCGGTTTGACGTAGGGGCCGACGATCTTCACCGGGTTGTGGAACAGGCGGCGAATCGGATTGTCGATGAAGTAGCCACCCCACCAAGGGCATACATGTGGCATGGCTGGCCTCCTTCACGGTTCCAAGTACGAGTCGAACACCCGGACCTTCTTCCAGTTTTCCTTATTCCCCTCAATGAACTTCATGTGCCGCTCGGCCTTTGAATACTCGTCGCCAACTCGAACTTCGGGAAATGCGATGTGACAGCCATGATTTGTGCCTCCTGAGAAAAGTGATTTATTCATTATAGGAAATCGGGGAAGGGGGTGGCGTGATTGCGGCATCGCACGTGATGCAATAAAATTAATATTTAGAAATCACTCTGAAAGAGGGGTGGCTTTACTGTTTTGCGGCGATATTCGAGCGGAAATGGCTGGATTCGGAGATAAACTGAGGCAAGGCAAGGGAAATGGGGGAATTTTGAGGGAATTATGGCCGCCGTCTATTGTATTCAATAGAAATGCCCGCCACACTAGGGGCTTGACCGGCTGCCTAAGCCTGGATTCGTCCCACTCTGAAAGCCGTCGTGTCGGATTCGTAAAAAATAATTATTCCGTCTTTGAAGGATTCGTTGATCGGGAAGGTTTTCCTGGTCGGCGGGTGGATTGATGGGGCGAGGACGCTGGAACTTGTAGAAGCTCAAACTAGTGGAGGCAACGCTCGTGAAAAAGTGGATTCGCAATATCCTTATTTCGGTATCTTGTTCGTATCGCGTGGGTCTCGCAAACCCAGGCAAATATCTATCGGTGGGCGTATGTAAATCCCAGTAACCCAAGCCTGGGTGTATATCAGTCGTCTACGGTGTGCCCTGACGGAAGTGGTGTTAATGCTGAGCCGGGTGCTGATTCTACATGCTACCCTTTCGGTGGCCAATGGTGCGAGTCGTGTACAGACAAGGCTCTTGAGGGAGTATATGCCATGAGAAACTGCGCGATCTGTTTTATAATACTTTTTGCAGTGGCGGGAACCGCTCACAGCGAGACCCCAATTCAGCCGCGGGAACTCGCGGTGGACCTTGGCAAAAGCGTTAAGCTGGAGATGAGCCTGATTCCGGTAGGCGTGTTCCTGATGGGCTCGCCCGATTCAGACAACGACCCCGTACGCGAAGCAAAGCCGCAGCACCGGGTTCGGATCACCAAGCCGTTTTATTTAGGCAAGCATGAGGTGACGCAGGAACAGTGGAAGGTAGTCAAGGGCAGCAATCCCAGTTATGTCAATTCGTCAACTCACCCTGTCGAGCGGGTGAGTTGGGAGGACTGCCAGCGGTTTCTCGACAAGCTCAACGGGCGGCAAGGCAATCCGAAAGGAAAGTTCCAGTTGCCGACCGAGGCCCAGTGGGAATATGCCTGTCGAGCTGGAAGCACGAAAAAACACTGCTTTGGCGACGACGTGTCCCAACTTGGTGATTATGCATGGTACGATACGAACTCCGGGCGTAGAACGCATCCGGTGGGCCGGAAGAAGCCGAATGCATTTGGACTTTATGATATGCACGGCAATGTGGGGGAGTGGTGTCAGGACTGGTGGCACGAAGATTACTACGCAAAGTCACCAACGGCCGATCCCACGGGACCTACAACGGGCACTGCCCATGTGCGACGCGGCGGTAGTGCCTACCTGTCCGCCGAGGGTTGCTGTTCGGCAAATCGAATGTACCTTTTACCTGGCGATAGTGACCTCGACCTCGGCTTCCGCATCTGTTTTGTACCGGCGGAGTAGGCGAGCAATTATCCACGGGACAGTCGTACCCCCTTGCGGATAGCCACGGACAACTTCCCCCTATTTCTCCTCCGCGATATACAACAGCCGCCCGCAAGTCCGGCAAAAACTGGGCTGCAAGAGGCGAATGTTCGCCTGTACGTTCACGGGAATCTGTTGATAGCAACCGCTACAGGCACCGTCCGCGACCACGGCCAGGGCATCCTCGCCTTTCTTCCCAACCAAACGCAAATAGGTTTCGAGAATTCTCTCCGGCAGTTCGGCTTCCAACTGCTTTAACTCGGCTTCCAGACGCACGATGTCTCCCTGGATTGATTCGGCCTGGGACTCGAACGTCTTCCGGCCGACGGCGACCTTTTCTCGCGTCGTCTTGACCACATCTTCCGCCTCGGCGATCTTGGGCCGGAAGGCGTCGATCTGTTCCATCATCTCGATGATCTCGTCTTCCAAAACGCTGTTGGCCATTTTATCGGCGGCGATCTGGTCCTTGAGAATCTGATACTCGCGATTGGTGGCCGCCGTGTTGAGCTTGGTGTCGAGGTCTTTGATCTTCTGCTCGTTGCTCTTCATTTGGAGTTGCTGTTGATCGAGGTTCTTTCGCATCGTCTTCAGCTCTTCACGGACTTTGTTCAAATCGTCCTCGCGCTGTTTGATCCCCGCATCGCCCGCGATGATTTGGCGGGGGCCGCGCTCGCGGCGATCCTTGAGATCGGCGAGTTGCTTATGGATGCGATGCAGGGTTCGCAGGACTTCGAGACTGACGGTGGGTGATGACATGAGATATTCGCTCAGTTGGGAAAGGTGTAAAAACAAAGCGAGCCGTGATGGAACTCACCACGGCTCGTTGAATGTGCCGAACAAAATCGGACTGATCCCGATTGATCGGCCCGACGACGAGAGGCAAGACGGATTCGACAGCTACCTGCCCTCACCCCCTGCCCCTCTTCCGAGTACGGGCGAGGGGAGAGAGGTTTAGGACTATGGCTCTTCCGGTTCCAGGTGCGGAACGCGAATAATTGTAGGGTGGGGAGAGCACAGCGAGCCCCACCAATTCTGCTGCGGTCCGCTTTGGGTGGGGCTCGTTTCACTCTCCACACCCTACTTCTGCACCTAAAACCGGAAGAGCCAGGATTATTCGCCCCCAGCCCCCTCTTATGCGGCCGGTTCAAGGAAACCAGCCAACTGCTGGCTGCGCACGGGGTGTTGTAGCTTCTGAACGGCCTTGGCCTCAATCTGGCGGACGCGTTCGCGGGTGACCTTGAAGATACGACCCACCTCTTCCAGGGTGTAGGTGTACCCATCGCCCAGGCCGTATCGGAGACGAATGATCTCGCGTTCGCGGTAACTAAGCGTTTTGAGCAGGGCTTCAATCTTTTCTCGCAGGAGTTCATTTCCAGCCGCCTTGTCGGGACGAGGCAAGCCTCCGTCTTCGAGGAACTCGCCGAAACAACTATCTTCGCTTTCTCCGACCGGTCGGTCAAGGCTTACCGGTTGCCGACCCATGCTTAAAACGCGACGGACTTCGTCGATTCCCAGACCGGCGGCCATGGCCAACTCCTCCGTGGAGGGTTCACGCCCCAGTTCCTGGAGGAGGTGCTTCGTCACGTTTCGCAGCTTGCTGAGCACATCGATCATGTGGACAGGGATGCGGATAGTGCGGGCCTGGTCGGCAATCGCACGGGTGATGGCTTGGCGGATCCACCAGGTGGCGTAGGTTGAAAACTTGTAGCCCCGGCGATATTCGTACTTATCGACCGCCCGCATTAGGCCAGTGTTGCCTTCTTGAATGAGGTCGAGGAAACTCAGGCCACGATTGCGGTACTTTTTGGCAATCGAAACGACTAGGCGGAGGTTACCGCCGGACAACTCGCGCTTGACGAACTCGTACTCCTGATACTGACGTCGCATCAAGTCGCCGCGTTTCCGCAGGCTCTTGGGTGTCTCCTGGGTGTCGAGCATCAGGTCGCGAAGTTCACGGCGAAGGTTCGTCCGACGATCGCGGCCTTCGTGGGCCAGGGGTAAGGCGCGAAGCTTCGTGCGGATCTGGTCCATGCGGACGAGCGAACTCTCCATCTGCTGCATCATCGCCTGAACGCGGCGGGTCCGCAAACTAAGCTCTTCGATCAGGGTGAGCATCTTGCGACGGCGGCGAATGAAACGCTTGCGGGCCTCCATGCGCTCGGTTTCCGAGGTGCGGCGATTGATCAACTTGGAGAAGTCGCGGCGGTTGGCGGCGGCCAAGTACGTGAGCGTCTTGAGGTTATGTGGCATGCGCGCGGAGATCTGCTCCTTGGTGAGCCGCTCGGTCAAGGAGACCTTGATCGTGCGGTCAAAGGGCAGGAACCCGCTATGGACCTTGACGAGCGTGGCCAGCGTGTCGCACATCGCCAAGTTGCAGCCGATCACGGTGCGGCGAAATCGCTTGCGGGTGATTTCAATCTTCTTGGCCAGGGCAATCTCTTCCTCCCGCTTTAGAAGCGGAATCTCCGCCATTTGCGAGAGATACATGCGGATCGGATCGCTGCTCCACTTGCTTACATCGGCGGGAGGCGGCAGAGCTTCCGCCGCGCTGCCTGGGATCTCGCCTTCGTGCAGATGCGATTCAAACCGTTCGTCCGGATCGGACTGCTGGGCAAGGTCGAAAAACTCCGGGGCCGGGGCCTCGTTGACCAAATCAATGCCCTCTTCCTCCAAGGCGATGAGAAGATTGTCGAGCTTATCGGGATTGACTTCTTCGTCGGGCAGGTATTCGTTGACTTCGTCGTAGGTCAGATATCCCTGGGTTTTGCCTTTCGCGACGAGTTCCTGCATGTCTTTATCGAAGTGGTCCACCTTACTACTCCTTTTTACGCCCTAACGGCGTCTGGGTGTTGCACAAAAACTGCGATCAGGCCTTGCTCAACCGTGCGGGTACGGTGGGGGTGTTTAGTACTTAGGTCTTAGGCCTTAGTGCTTAGTAAATTTCTAAGCTCTAAGTCCTAAGCTCCAAGCTCTACACCCCATGCAAGGGATCACCCGTGCCAGAGCATCATCACCCATCCATGGGATCAGAAATACCCTGCCGGCTCCTTTCCTGCTGAAAAATATTCTTGAGCAGGTCCATTTCCTGGTCATTATCCAGGTTTTGTCCACGCAGCGCGACCAACTGGCCGGGCTGCTGCTGCTCCACATTCCTCCTTTGGAATGCTTTGAGTAGGTTATTCAACAATTCGGCCGGCTCAGCCATTCGGCTCCCTTTGGCCCGGCCCTGTTCATCGAGATCGACCAGCAGGCTTTTCAGCGAGGGGTCGTCAAATTCGAGGATTAGCCGGTCAAAATCGGGCAGCACGCCGTCGTCCAAGAGCCGGCATCCTGTTTCATAAATCCGCCGCAGCGCGGACGAAATGAGTTCGACGGGCGCAATCGCCGCACGGGCTGCGGTCCATGTGTCGGGGTAAACGATCAGCAGCTCGGCGAACTCACGTTCGTAGGTGTCGATGGCATCGCCTGGCTGCCAGGCAGGTCCAACGGGTAGCGTAGGCATTTTGCCTGTGTCTTGTAACATGGGCATTTTGCCTGCATCCTGCATCCGGCGGCGCAACGTCGTCAGGCGGCGGCGGACTTCGGTCTCGCTCACGCGGAACAGGGCCGCAAAACGCTGGAGGAACTTCTCTTCCCGCAGACGATCTTCGCTGGTTGTATCGGGCCGCAGTCGCGGGGCCTTGGCCAGAATCGCAATCAGCCGCTCCAGGGCCTGGCTGGAGCCGTGAATGTCGCGATCCAGATCAAGACCGCGAGTGGCCGAGCGGAAGGCATGATCCAGCGCATCGACGGTGCCCGCAGCCAGTAGTTCGGCAAAAGCATCGGCCCCACGCTGCTGGAGGAAATCACACGGGTCGAGATTGTCGGGTAGCGTGAGGATCTGTAAGTCTACCTGCTGAGCAACGAACAGTTCCAAGACTTCGTTGGTCCGCTTCTGGCCGGCTTCGTCACCATCGAGCACGAGAACGATGCGATCGACGAATCGCTTCAGGATCTTGATATGGGTTTCGCCCAACGCCACACCGAGCACGGCCACGGCGTTGTTGAAGCCGAATTGATGGGCAATGATGACGTCGGTATAGCCCTCCATCACCAGGGCGGTCTTGTTCTTGCTCTTATGGATGGCCTCCTTGGCCAGATCGAGGCCATAGAGCAGATGGCTCTTGCGGAACAAGGGCGTTTCCGGCGAGTTGACATACTTGCCCGGAAGAAAGGTCTCGACGCCCGGCAGCAATCGCCCGCCCATTCCAACCGGCCGGCCCTGGGCATCGTGAATGGCGAACAATCCGCGGCCGCGAAACAAATCGTAATGACTGCCGCATGCGGAAGAGCGGCGCAGTACGCCGATCGTCTCCAGAACCTTGGCCCGACTGGAGCTACCGCCGGCCTGTTTGAGGATCCAATCGCGATCCAGGGGAGCAAAGCCGAGTTGGAACCTCTCGATACTCTCGGCCGTGATACCGCGCTCTTGAAAATAGTTCCTGGCCGGCTCGGCCTCGGGCGAGTGGAGGAGGCACTCATGATACTGACGCTCGACCCAGGTGGCCGCTTTGTAAAGCGTTCGTTTGTCAACGCCGCTGGAAACGGAGGGGCCAAGGTCACTGGGTGAGATCTTTTGCAGCTTAATGCCCGCACGATCGGCCAGCATGGCAAGGGCTTCGGGGAAATCGACCCCTTCCATCTTCATCACAAAACTGAAGATGTCACCGCCAATGTCACAGGGCCAGCACTTCCAAGACTGCCGCTCGGGATTGACCTGAAGGCTGGGCCGGCTGTCGTCGTGCCAAGGGCAGTGGGTCACGTAGCTGCGGCCTTGCCGCCGGAGCTGCATGTTGTACTTGCCCAACAGATCGACGATATCGATCGCCTGTCGAACTTGTTCCTTGGCATCAAAGGACGAGTCGAAGGCCACCTTCGTCTCCCATGCGGTGAGTGTTGCGACATCCATTTCGCTTGCGGGGAGCTCACTCCCAGCACCGTGTAATTCTCACGAAATACAATACGGCAAATTCCTTTTGCCGATCGACGGGCTAAAAGCCCATCCTACCTTGCCGCGAATTTCCCGCCAACTCAATCGAAAACCATCCGGCGGAATTCTCCACGGCGGTCAGATTATAGATCTGGCCGCAAAGTGGGTCAACGCGAATTCCGAAGATAGACCAATTTTCTTTTTTTTCGGCCGCACGCCATTGCCAGCAACCCAGTAGGGTGGGCTGAGAAGTAGGGTGGGCCGAGTGAAACGAGTCCCACCATCAGGAGGGTAATGGTGGGACTCGCTGCGCTCGGCCCACCCTACGGCTCATGTCTCTTCTTCCGCATCGTGCATGACCTCGGTCACCTCGCTGCGCCCGCCAAGAAAATAATAGGCGGCACCGATTGGTGCAATCAAGATCGTGCTCAATCGGTAGACCAATGCCAGAATCAGGCCGTTTTGTGCTGCACTCGCAATTATTGCCTCAACATCCACGGTCGCTGCAATATCCGTAGCTTGGCAAGCGTGGCGCACGGCGGTTGTGTAGAAGAAAACAATACTCGATTCCGTTGGACCTGCAGGCAGAGGAATCGTGCTGGCAATACCACTAATAGGAAATATCCCGAAGTAGTCGACCCAAGGCACCGTTGTAAACCGCAACCCCAGCGCGATCAAAATGACCGAGAACGTCAATAGGGTATGAACCGGAATCGTCATCACGGCACTCAGGAATAGTGCCAGCCGATTGCTGCGATAGATCAGCAATGCGTCCAAAAGACTGCCGATGGCGCGACCAACCTTAGGGATTCGTGTCAGCGCACGCATGAACGATCCCTCCAGGACGCCGGGCAAGAGAAGCAAAGCAATTCCCACGGTAGCGATAGCCGCGATGGCAATCACCCCACGGCAAACCCAATGAACCGTTGGATCGGGCAAGTTCCAAAATCCGGTTACGAATACCCCTCCCGTGGCGACCAGGAAAAGCACATAGAGACCAATGGCTCGATCTACAATGACCGATGCAAAGGCCTGCGCTCGACTGCCCGCCTTCTCCCGAGAAAGCATCCACGCCTTGAGCAGATCGCCACCCACAATGCCCATCGGTGCCAGATTAAACAAATAGCCTAAAAAACCAATTCTCATGGAATCGGAAAATGAGAACGAAATTCCGACTGCGCGCACCAGATACCACCAGCGAACCAGGGTAATCAAGATTCCGCCAAGCATTACCACGAAGGCGGCGGCCAACAGATCCCACCGCTTGGGTTGCAACAGCATATTACTGAACGCCTCTCGATCTTCAGGCTTTTTGAGTGCCGCCCAAAAGAGGTAGCCAATAATCAGCAGCGACAAGCTGACTTTTGCCAGCGTAATCAGCAGTTTCTTTAGGTTCATCGTGCAATCCCCGGGAAAAACATCCAGGATACCAGAAACATGAAAAATGAGCGAGGGAAGCCCACCCAGAAAAGAAGGGGACACAACGCCGCTGGCGTAGGGAACGAATGGGCACGAGTTCCCAGGGTGGGCTTCGAGGCACCGGACCTATGCGACCGCGCAAAAATAACTTGAACAAATTCCTATTGGTCGTTTTGATGGATTGT
>JBAWVO010000252.1:0-9380 GCA_037147235.1 Planctomycetota bacterium
AAGCACTTCGCAATCGAACCGTCATCGTTGCTTGTGGCGTAGGCCGCGACTCGACTGGAATGCTGGTGGGCACTCACAAACGAGGCATATTCACGAAAGTACGCCTAACTTGAGAAATTCTCATATTCCCGCCGCTGCTGCCTAGTTGTCCTAAATTAACGCCGTGAGGGCCGGTTGATGCCCCTATTTTCTCAGGGCTTACACGATCGCTCTTGCTGACGGAAGTTTCGTATCTTATCGCAGTTACCAGCCCCAAAAGGAATTGGCAAAACCAGCATCTTCAGGGCAGAGTACGACCGATAGAATCTACGTTCCAATTGACCCTGGGATAAACTGAACCTGCCCATGGAGAAGTCAACCTTGAAGCAACCGTTTCCGATGCTGCTGGTCGCCCTATTCATCGCGTGCGTGTCGCTGCGGGTGGAAGCATTTGGTGAAACGGATTCTCCTACGGCCGATACAAGCACCGAAGTGGCTTCCCTGCCGACAGATTTCGGTGACGTGCCACCTTGGTTGAATTCGGTCTGCAACGATATCAACAGGTGGCCGGTCTCTTGTTCTACGGGCAGTTCTCAGGTTGTTGGCCAGGATCTTAGTTTTACTCGTTCGCTGGCAAACGTCGAGAACAACGAATTCAGTTTTTCAACTGGCGTTCGTTATCGACAGCTTGATGAAATGCCGGAGTTGCCGGCGGAAGTGCAGTCCGCATCGCTTGATCCTTGGAATGTAAACCTCGGATTACACTATTCTCAGCCGCTGGGCGACTGGAAGGCCACTACCGGCGTAAGCATCGATTCGGCCAGCGATCGGCCAGCGGCAAGGCTCCGCGAAATGAACCTCGGTCTCAATGCCACGTTGCGGATGCCACAAAATGAACATAACGCCTGGATTGTCACGATCAACTATACCCCAGTGAACGAAACGAGCATCCCTATGCCGGGCGTAGCCTTCAGCTACGACCCGACACCGCGTTTCCACGCCAACATTGGCCTTCCCTTTCAGTGCATCTACCGGCCCAGCGACGTCTGGGAATTCCAAGCCTCGTACATGCTCGTGCATACGATTCACGCCAAGGCCATTTACAAGGTGACCGACCGCTCCAGTTTGTTTGCAGCCTACGATTGGGCAAGCGAAATGATCGTGTTGCTGGATCTTCCGGAACCCAACTCGCATTTCTTTATCAACGACCCACGTGTTAGCACGGGTGTGCAGACTTCGCTGCCGTGGCACTGGACGGCATTGACCTCAGTCGGTTACGTCTTTGATCGCTATCTGTTCGACGGCACTTCTCTTTCGCGGTCGAGCGTCCCAACCGCAGACTTGGGCAATGGGGCTTTTGCCTCGCTAAACGTCAATCTGCGTTATTAAATAACGTCAGATCCATCTTCTCGGCAATCTGCCAATCCAATCCCTGCCTCAGAGTGCCGCCGCACAGCAGTCTTGGTTGTTTCTCGACGACTGTAGGCAGTCTTGTGAGGTGTCTTACCCTATTGGCCGACACCGCCTAAACCGTAACAACCTAACCCCTTTCACGAGGAGATCGAATGTTCGATCCAACCGAATACATCCGCATGACATTACTGGTTAAGATCAATTCCGTGCCAGGCAGCCGAGAGGCTTTGGAAGCGAAACATGGTCAGGTATGGGACACGGATCAGTTAGGCGACGATTTCGACGTGATCGGCTTTTCCGCCCCACTCGTGGTCGTTTGCCACAAGAGTGACGACCAGAAGGGCAGTCTTCTCTTCCAGGCCGAACCACGCATCTATTTTTCCTTCGAGGCCCACAAGTAGTTGGGCTGGAAACCCGAGTGAACTCATCCAAGTCCCGGTGTATAGATTAACGAGGAGAAACCAAATGACCGCATACGAACGAGCCTCGCTGTGGAGCCAGATTGCAATGGTCGCCATATCGATCCGAGACCAAGCCCGACAACAAGACCTGGTGATGGTCAAGGAGCGGCACACCCGCCTAAGCAATCTGATTGCAGCAATGGAACAGATGGAGCAAGCCCAATGACGACCACCGTACACGTCCTTGCCTACTGTCACCGCCACGGCGAAACCGTTTCGGTCTACTCTTCCGAAGAAAAGGCCCAAAAGGCGGCAGCCCTATGCGGGACCGAAGAACATCTCACACTATGCGAATCTTTGCAGGGCATGCTCTTCTAGGAAGTCCCGTCAAGCCGCCCATTTCTGTAATGCCGCGGCGTTCCGCCGGTCCTCATCATCTGCTAATCACACCGTACACAGCTTTCACACTTAAATCACCCAGGAGGCCTTATTATGGGCTTAACCATTCACTATTGTATCGAAGCCAGCAAGGACTGGACCCGCCGCCAGATTCGCCAGAAACTGGAGAACACGCGGCAGTTTGCTCTATCGCTTTCGGTCGTATCCGTCAGCGAAGTTGTGGAGTTTCGGGGCAAGGACTGTCAGTATGATCCTGATCCGGCCAGCGAAGAGAAAGACCCTTATCGTTGGGCCAAAATCCAGGCCGGTCGCTATGTCGAGTCGCCCTGGCGTCCTGGTGAGTCTCGCCAGCAGGCCCCGTCGCACATGCTTTGCCTTTCAATCTACCCGGCTGAAGGCTCGGAAGAGATGAATCTCGGTTGGTGCAGCTTTCCCCGATTCGTCTGGGGACCAGAGAAAGACCAAGCTCCCGGCTGGTCCAATGTCTTTCGCGGTACGTCCTACCGCGACTCGGAAAAGGTGCTGCGAGCCTTTCTGAAGAAATACCATTTGGTGAAGATCCCTGACAAACGGGGCAGTCGAGGGCGGATGTGGGGGCACAGTGAACTGCTGCACTATACGCCAGGCGGTGGCGTCTCGATCCGCTCCGGCCGCTACCTCAGTCATCGCCGTGGATACAGTCCCAGCTACGTCGAGTTGCAAATCGACGATTACGCCCAGCACGAGATCCGCTTTCGCTTTCGCGGCACCATCGACGAGGCCCGCGTGCTGTTTGCCAGCAGCCAGTTCAAGGCCGACCTGGAGGAGATCATCCATGGCAAGGAGTATGTGATTCCGGCTGCCCACGGAGTCTGGTCTTCGTTCTGCAAGACGCAGTACGCCAATGACCCGAGGGTTGGCGGCTGGGCCAACTTCCAGCGTGCTCATCTTTCGGTCTTGGCCATCCTGGAGCACATGCAGCAGATCGGCTTCAAGGTCGAGGTCAACGACGAAAGCGATTTCTGGGAGCATCGCGACCTGGAGGCACTGGCGAAAACGATCGGCGAATGGGATGCCATGATCGCCGGGATGGCAGGAGTTCTAAAGGACACTGCGGAAGCCAACGGCCAAAGCCTTGATTCACCGATGTTGGGTCGCCCCGATTTTGAGAAGCTCGAAGTTCAAGCGTTCAAGATCGACAGCCTGGCCGGACACCTGGCAAAGCTGCGTGAGGCATTGGTGCCGCAGGCGAACGTGCCTGTTTGACGTGTGATTGAACCCAAGTAAATCAAAAGGGAGAATATCCGTCTGACTCGGCGGCTCTGGAAAAGCTACGGGAGTTAGGCCATGACCATTCAAAGCCTACAAGTCTTCGACCAGCACCGCTATTGGCCGAAACAGACTAAACCGTAACAACCTAGCCATGAGCGGTCCCCGCAATCCAGAACAACCAAGGTAAAACATGAACGCCCAACCTCCGTACAAATGCGTCTTGAAGGATGTATCCGACTGCCATTCCGGCAAGCAGCCGGTAACCGTGTCCGTAGAAAATCACAACTTGGCCTTAATCGTCCATCCTGAAGGATACGGGGTGTATGACGACGATTCGGCCCCGATCCTTTTGGAGCGGCATGAGGGCAAGTTGCGGCTGATCGTGTGGGCCGACATCAACGACCAGGAACCAACTCACATCATCGGCCTGGAAGGTGCCAAGGTCGATATGCGGCAGGAAACATCGGCATAACCTGGATCGACAATGTTTCCGCAGTGCCGTCGCTCGGCATGCCACCCCTTCGTTCCCAATTACCCCGAAATCAAACAGCTTTGCCACAGGAGACCCCTAAACAATGGCCCGGCTCATGTCACAGATTAAAGGCGGATATTATGCTGCCGACCCAGTTGCCGTTGCTGCCGTGCTCGATCGGCTAATACCGCCTGAAACAGGAGAATGCCTCATCTTGGACCCTTGTGCCGGAGAAGGACATGCACTTCGGCAGCTTGCCCAGGGGCTTCATGCAGTGCCTTATGGCATCGAGCTATCTGAAGATCGTGCTGCAATAGTGCGGGAATCGTTACCCGAAGATCAGGCATTGGCACCCGCTGATTTCCTTCGCTGTGCGATCAGTTACCACGCGTTCTCGTTTGTCTGGTGCAATCCGCCGTATGACTACGCCACGGGCGGTGAAGGTCGTGTAGAAACTCAGTTTATCGAACGGGCTGCCCAATTGCTGGCGGAGAATGGCGTCCTGGCGTTGGTCTGCCCGCATGACGTAGCCGACAGCTACCAGACGAGCGAATTCTTCGAGCAGTATTTTTATGACATCTCAGCGATGCCGTTTCCCGCCGAAGCCTGCAAGTACAACGAGACGATCATCTTGGGCCGCAAAGGCAAGCAGCCGCGTGCTGTCAATCACAGGGATTGCCCTTATGACTGGCTGGAAAAGCGGATGGAAGACCATTTCGTCTACAAGGTGCCAGCCGGACAGCGACCACGGTTCTTCCGCAAGACCGAGCCAACCGACACGGAATTAGTCAGGCTGGTGACACAAAGCCCGCTACGGTTTCATATCGAGAGACCGGCAGACAAGCTGAACTATCGCCCAAGGCCGCCTATGAGCCCTGGCATCGGCCATCGGGCAATGCTTTTGGCAAGCGGGCATATCGACGGGCTGATCTGTCCGACCGATGAACCACCGCACGTCATTCGCGGAACCGCTGCCAAGGACCAGTACGTCGCTTCCTGCGATGAGAGCGAAGCAGAAGACGGCAGCGTCACGACCAAAACAGTCATTTCCGAGCGTACGCGTCTGGTGGTGCGAATCTTGGACTCGGAAGGAACCCTAACAACCTTGGAGTAAGCATGGCGGACGAGATTGAACTTCCGCAGTTGATTGTGAAGACCGACAAGAGCCAGTTCCGTCTACGCTGCCATGCGGTGGCTTGGGCTGGCGAATATGGTGGCACAGTGAAAATACATCGGCGGCACTCCCGAGACTTCCCGGGGCTTCTGTTGCTCAGTGCCACCGGGCCCGATACATCCATCAAGTCGGCAAGGGCCACATTGTATCAGCCCGACGTCGCAGCCGAGTTCATTCTGAACGATGGCGACAAGACCCCGCAGATAATCAAAGCGAGAACCACTTTCGATGGTAAGCCGGTGACTTACCATGCCGCCGTGACGAAGCTAGCCCCGGGTGTAATCCACTTGGTCGCCTTGGCGAACATTCCGGGACTCATGCCCAACATGAGCGATGATCATCTTTGGACTGAATTGTCTGGGACGCGATATACGACACCCCTTCTACGCTCTTGGATTCCCTGGCTGAAGCAAGCCATGATCGAAAGCGGCGGCATTGTTGTTGCCAAGGGCTTTGCGTCCACCGTGGGCGTGCTGAAGACCGAACCCGACGAATTGGATGTTCTGATTGCGTCGGGCGTTAAAGAGGGCCACCTGCGTATGGTGGCATAGTTCAACCAACAACGCAGGAGACCTTTTCGATGAACTGTGAAACAATCCAGGAATACCTCGACCGCTACGGCCCACTGGTGGCAGAGCGTGCCCGACAGGCATTCGAGCCTCTGCACGTTCCTTCAACCGATGCCGTAGTTACTTTAGACCTGAAGCGGGCGATGTTGCCAGCCCAGGGTCATGTCGTTACCTCAGCCGTTAAGACGCTCAATCGGCAGAAGTCGGTGTTCCTGTGTTGCGAATGTGGCACGGGAAAAAGTCAGATAAGTGCTTGCACGGTGCATGCCCACGCGGCAGGCAAGCCCTATCGGGCAATCGTTATGTGTCCACCCCATATTGTCGAGACTTGGCGTACTGAATTGCAGCACGTATTCCACGAGGGCACCGCTGACGTTCACGTCCTGGAATCGTGGAGAGAAATGCTCACCTATCCTCGGGGAAAGCCGACGAAGCCGTCTTGGCTTATCATGGGCGAGACGATTGCGAAGAACGGCCCTTACTGGCGTGCAGCAGCGGTAAAGGATCATAGCGGTCTGCTTCGCTGTCCCGATTGCGGTGCCCAGTTGCGGAGCAAGGCCAAAGGCGAAGGCAACTTTCTCAGTATGCAGGACTTGGAGCGATCCAGGAAGACCTGCACAGCGGAGATCGACGATGGCGACGATCAAAACGGCAACCCGATCACTCGGCCCTGCGGTGCTGCTTTATGGCAATATTACGGCAAGCCTATTTGGGCACCGGCAGATTACATCCATCGGCACATGAAGGGCGTCTTTGACTACCTGATCTGTGATGAAATCCACGAAGAGAAAAGCGACACCTCAGCCCGTGCGAACGCCTTGGGCTCGCTGGTCGCATCCTGCCGTAAAGTAATCGGCATGACGGGCACTCTTATCGGCGGCAAGGCAATCGACGTCCGATCGCTCTTGTTTCGGTTGTCGCCCAAAAGCCTCAAGGCCGAAAACCTGGCCTGGGAAAACGATATGGAGTTTGCACGTCGCTATGGGCGGGTGGACACCATCATCACGGAGAAGACTGGCCTGTCCTGCGATAATCGACGCAGCAACGGTAAGAGCACAACGAAGCGGCAAGCCGAACAGCCAGGCATCATGCCTACGCTCTATGGCAGGCATCTGATCGGCAACACGATCTTCCTTGGTCTGACGGATGTGGCCGCAGACTTGCCAGATTACGACGAGCATCCCACGTCAGTTTCCATGAGTCTTGATTTGGCGGAATCTTACCGCGATATGGAAGGGAAACTCAAAGATGCCGTTGCCGATCTCTTGCGAAAAGGCAGCCACCAATTGCTGTCTGCCATGCTGCACGCCTTGCTGGCCTATCCAGACTATCCGTATGACTGGAAACCGGTTGGGTATGTCGACGAAAACCGGCGGTTTATCACGGTTGCTTGTCCGCCGACGTTAAATCGCAATTCGCTCTGGCCCAAGGAAGTTAAATTGCTGGAGATTTTGCGTCAAGAGAAAGAACAGGGACGACAATGCTGGGTGTTTTGCGTCTACACGAGTACGCATCCTGTCTTGGCTCGTCTTGAGAAGATCATCCGAGATGCCGGATTTAGCGTGAAAGTTCTCGAAGCCGACAAGGTGCCAACACGGAGCCGCAGTGCATGGATTGCCAGCAATGCACCCGGCGTTGACGTGATTATCTCGCATCCGCAGCCGGTGCGTACTGGGCTGACGCTCTTCGATGCAGCAGGCAACCATAACTTCCCTTCGCTGATTTTCTACGAGACTGGTTACGACCTGTTTACTTTGCGTCAGGCGTCCCGCAGATCATGGCGAATCGGCCAAAAGTGCCCATGCAGGGTCTATTACTTGTACTACAAGGAAACGATGCAGGCCCGAGCAATGGCGTTAATGGCCCAGAAGCTCGATGCTTCGTTGGCCCTGGAAGGTCAGTTTTCCGCAGAAGGTTTGGCAGCAATGTCGGCCGAGAGCGGAAGTTTGACGATGGAGCTTGCGAAAAGCCTGGTCGAAACTATTGATTTTGGCGACGCGGAGCGAGTTTGGGAGAAATTCCGTACGGAGCCACCCCAAGCGTGCGAGGCAATCATCGTAAATGACGCTGATTTCAGCATCACCCCATCCCTCGTCTTACCCAAGAGGGCGAGACGCACCAGTCGCAATCGAAGCGGCAACGCCACTCTGACGATGCCGCGACAGTTTGATTTTCTTTTCTGAACCCCATTCCCCCCTTTTACGGAGACAGTATATATATGAGTTCCGTTCTCGATCAGTCCACGTCACCCGCAGACGAACTGCGGACCACCATGGCTGCTGTCCGTGTTTCGATGTCTTGGTTCGGCACCCGGAAGTCTTTAACGGCCGAACAGAAAGCCGAAGCCGCCGAACCGTTTAATGCCGAGGCGAAGTTTCTGTCCGCCGGAAAGAAACTGCTCGACATTTCTCACCCGGCTTACAAATCCGTGACCGCCGTACGTGGCAAAGTCATCGCCTACTGGAAATCGATGAGCCTGCCGTATCCCGAGCCTGGTTTGAGGCTCATCCGGCAAGACCGGATCGACGACTTTGCGTCGAAGATGCGTGAGTTCCAGGAAGAACTGGCTGAGGCCGTGCAAGCTCTCGACCGCCGCTACAGCGAACTGATAACCACCGCCCGGCAGCGACTGGGCAGCTTGTTCAACAGCAGCGACTATCCTGCATCGCTTACCGGCTTGTTCGGGATTAGCTTCGATTTCCCGTCGATAGAGCCGCCAGACTATCTTCAGCAACTGAACCCACGGCTTTACGAAGAAGAGTGCCAACGCGTTCAATCCCGTTTTGATGAGGCAGTAAGGCTCGCTGAAGATGCCTTTACCGCGGAACTGTCCAAGCTCATCAGCCATTTGACCGAGCGGCTTTCCGGCAATGATGATGGCAATCGCAAAATCTTCAG
The DNA here is from genome assembly GCA_037147235.1 of Planctomycetota bacterium. GTDB lineage: Bacteria > Planctomycetota > Planctomycetia > Pirellulales > Thermoguttaceae > JANXQG01. The sequence continues at coordinate 8,557 of JBAWVO010000252.1, forward strand.
GGACTCGGCTATCGAGAACCTGACGGAGTTCTTTCAGCGATTCCGCGACCTGAATGTCCGCTCCAACGAGCAACTCGACCAGCTTGTCAGTCAGGCTCAGCGGGTCATTCGTGGAGTCGATGCCCAGGATCTCAGGGACAACCAGGGCCTGCGGAAGCATGTCGCCACGGAGATGTCGCGGGTGACAAGTGTGCTCGATGGCATGCTTGTTGACAGACCTCGGCGAAACATCCTGCGACGGGCCAAATAGAGGGTTCCATGCAGATTATCATCACGCCTGTTGGCACCGCTCGCTGCATCTACACGGAGGATATTGACCTGTCAGCGATCGGCAGCCCTGTTATTACACGTGCATCGCATGTCGAGCCAGACCAGCAAGGACGCTGGTTGGCTGATATGTCGCCACTATCTGGCCCAACTCTCGGGCCGTTTCTGAACCGTAGCGAGGCCCTGATGGCCGAGCACGATTGGTTGGAGACCTATTGGCTTAGCAACAAAAGCGGCCAGTAGCCGGTCCCCAAGCGGCAAGGCTTTCAGCTACAGCAACTGCCCGACGATCTTGTCGGCTGCCAGTACGCAGTGGAGTTTGATTTCCACAGCCGCTTCCGGACTTCGCTCCGGCAGCAGCTTCGCTCGCCCAATGCGGCGGCGATTCTCACGTAACGGCCCGCTTGTGCGGTGGTACGTTTTCTCTCTTTTTATTCCCTTTGTTTAGGAGTATTCTACCTTGAAGATTTTGCTGATCAATAATAACGGGGCAGGCTTCGCTGACTTCGTTGAAATCGCCGATGGCACCACGGTGCAGAAACTCTTTGCCGAGCGGA
>JBAWVO010000253.1:0-9343 GCA_037147235.1 Planctomycetota bacterium
GGGTCAGCATCTCGGTGTTTTCGTTGCCGGTGCTGAGGTCGAGCCGGTTATCAATGACAATTTGTGGCTGGGCTTTCTTCACCAGCGCATAGGTGCTTGCTTGGTCATAGACCGCCTTGTGCCCGTCATGATCAAACCATAACAAATCAACCTGCCCGTAGTTGGTGAGCAACTCGCTCAACTGCCCCTGCATCCGGGCAATAAACGCGGCGTTGCGGTCGGTGCGAAAATCCGGGTCGCGCCAATCCATCGGCGAGAAATACCAGCCAAGTCGCAGGCTGTCCTTGCGCACCGCCTGCACCAGTTCCGCGCAGAGGTCACGCTTGAACGGCGTCGCGGTGATGTTGTAGGGGTCCACTTTGGAATCCCAAAGCAAAAAGCCATCGCAATGCTTTGCGGTCAGTACGACGTATTTCATGCCCGCCATTTTGGCGATGCCTGTCCAATCGGCGGCGTTGAACTTGGTTGGGTTGAATTTTTTGTAAAGGTTGTCGTAAACCAGGGCGGGCGTCGGACCTTTGTTCGGGCATTTTGGATTCGTATTGGCACGCGACCAACTGATTTCCTTTCCGGTGAGAGACACCGGCCCGTAATGGATGAACATCCCGAAACGCGCCTCGCGCCACCACGCCATGCGGGTGTCTCGCTGTTCCTTGGTTTCCGCGCCGGAACAAAGGGTCGCTGTCAGGGCTATCAAGGCGATAGTCAAATTCATTGATTTTGATTTCATAGTGTCCATCCTTTGCGGTATTCCTAACTCCTAACCTTCATGCCTTCACCTCGCCGTTGCCTCGGCTGCCAACGCAAGAATCAGCCATGCCGAATGTGGAATCCACTGCTCTTTCCATCGCCAGCTCCAATCGGCCCGCGTGCCATGGGGCGGGGAAAGGAAGGCGATGTCTTGCTCATCCTCCACGCCCGACGTGATCCCGTTGCAGATGCCGCCCGGCGGATTGGGGATTCCGGCCTCATAGTCGTCCGGGTTGTTCCGCCCCTTGCCCTGCATCATGCACATATTATAGGGGTTCAGCCCAAGAATCCAATTGGTCTGGTTCCGCGCATAGGATTTCAACTCCGCGGCCACCGCGGGCGAGGCGAGTTTGCTGCCCATGAGCGCGGCCGCGGCCAACGAACCTAGCCGAGAGTTTTCGCCAAACCACCAGTAGCCGCTCTCGTTGCGGTGTGGGAAGAAGAAGTCGCAATGCTTGCCGCCGTCAACCTCCTTGACATACTGCCGGGCGTAACCAAACGGATTGGCCACCTCCCTGGTGATTGCAAGCTCGAACCGCAACGATTCCATCACCCCCTTTTCAGCGGAAGCCTTTCGCGGGGCATCATTCTCCTCCTTCAGGTAACGAAGCAAGGCGACGACCGGGAGTCCCGCGTCGGACGGGTGGAAAAAGGGCCGCGCGCCGTCCGCGTCCGCCCGCCACCAGCCCGTGTATTTGTCGTCCTTGGAAATGCGTTTCACCAGCGACTCCGCGCGCAACCGGGCGGAGTCAAGGTAGGTCGTGTTCGTCGTGGCATGGTAGAGTTCCGTGGCCGCCAGCAGCGCACAATAGTCGTCGATGATGTTCTCCCGGTGGTCATCCACGTATTCCAGGTTGTGGGCTACGAGGTGCTTGAAGCCGAGTTCCGCCGCCGCGAGGTAGCGCTGTGGCGAGTAATCCCCGCTCTCCCGGAGCGTACTGACCCGGGCGAGGGCCGCGATCGCCATGCCGCCACCCTCCCGGAACCCCGCCTGGACCTCGCCGTGCTTGACATGTGCCAGCCCCTTATATCCACAGATCTCCCGCTTTGCGGGATCCCTTGTGCAGCCGTCCGCGACGGAAGCGTAGAAATATCCGCTCGGATCCTGCATCCGAACCAGGAAATCCGCGCCGTACAATGCCTCCTCCTGAAGCAGAGGTATCATCTTTCGCAGCCGTTGGCTCTTCTGCGTCCGCAGTAGTTCCTCACTCTGCAAGAAACACCAAACCACCATCGGCGTCTGCTGGGGGTTCATGTAGTTGCTTTCGCTCTGGTGGCTCAAGTATTTTGACATATCGCCCGAGGCATCGTACCAACCGCCATGCACGTCGATACGCTGCCGTTGAGGCTCGCCAAAGATCGGAACACTGCGATCGGCCTTGTCATAGACACCCGAACAGCGTTGGATGCGGAAATAGTAGACCAGGTCAGCCAGGCAGGATTCTGGCAGCAACCACTCGCGAAGGACGAACGGCTCCGAAAGCACATCCTGCGCCCGGATGCGATACGTGCCCGGTTGGACGAGTGACGAAAAGTCTCCCTGGTGGAAGAATCGGCCCTTCCAGCCATCGACCTTGCCGACTTTCTTGAGTGGTCCCTCGAAAACGATGTGCGACTGGCTATTGAGGACCTGGAAATTGGCGAGTGCGATATCCTCGCCGCTCTGGACCACGACGCGCTTGCTCCCTTCGGTATCGTATCCCAGATGATTAACTAGAATATGAAACGTCGCGGCCTGTAGCGCGCTGCACCATCCGGCCCCGAGTGCCAGGATGACAACAAGATTGAACAAGCTTTTTATGCGCATGCGATTGGGAAAGAATCTAGGTGTTTTGTTCATGGAGTCAGCAGGAAGCTAGCCGGAGCGTATGCGCCGAGGTTAAAGGTCAGTTTGCCGGCGTTGACGCGAATCGGTTTGCCGGTATTTTCGCCACGAAGATTCACAGGTACTGCGCTCGCAAATGTCGCACCGGCGGGGAAAGTGATGGTCAGTTCGCCGGAAACACCGCCCAGCTCCCAGACGCGCAGAAGCGTGCCCGGATTCCTGTTGAAGTCGCTGCCGTAGGCGGTTATCTGGACGCCTTTGCGAGAAGTGGTGATGCCAGCCTGTTCGGCGGGCAGAGTGCCACCCTTGCCGTAGGCGATGACGGCAATGAACGGCAGTCGGGCTTCCAGCGAGGGAGTGACCAGTACCGATTCCGCCGTGGCGTCCTTGCCGAACGTCCAGAGGCGGACTCGCGAACTCCACGTGCCGGGATACCAGTAGCGATAGTTGGTGTTCCACTGGTTGTTGTAGAGGTTGAGATAGACCGCCGGATTTTTCGGCACGAAGTCGAGGGAGAATTTCCACATCCCGGGCCGGTCGAGGCTGATGAGGGGATGGTCGAGCGGACAAACAGCGATGCCGGAACCATCGGCGTCGGTGAGTGTGACACCTGTGCCGACGGCATAGAGGTGTCGATTGGCTCCGGTGAGGATGTCCTTCGTTGGGTCCATGATACCAAGATTACGTCCCACGCGGAATTGCGGGGCGTTGACTTTGAACGGCAGACAGAGCCAATCGGCTTCGGGCCAATTATCTTTGGCTTTATCTTTGATGGTGAGTTCACAATCCACGTAGGGCTGGCCGCGGTACAGCGTGACACGCATGGCGATACCCGGCAGGTGTATGGCGGTATCGCCGGGAAGATTCATGACGGCGGTTTCTACCAGCTTGTCGCGGGTAATTGTGAGCGAGCCGTTGGCCGGCGAGGCGGCGCGGTGGGGAACATTTTTGGGCATGCCGGGCTTGTGCATGCCGGGGTGGAGCATGTCACCCCAACGGCCTTGCTGATAGTCGCGGCAATAGTCGGCAGTCTGCTGGAAGGAGAAACGTTCGTTGAGATACTGGCCGAGACCCTGCGCTGCCGCGGTATCCACCCACTCGCGGCCGGTGCGTTTATCCACCAGAGAGCTGATCGTGCCGCGGGCGGGATCGAGTTTGACTCTGAAGAATTCGTTTTCCAGCGTGTCGCCCGCGCCTGTCGCGGGTTTGAGTGCCGGGGTTGCGGGAAATGTCTTGTAGCCGCAGGCCGGAACGCGATCGGCGAGGAACGATGCCTGGCCAGAAAGTTCGACGATGTCAGAACGCGTCCACGGCAATGGGTTGTAAACGACCACACGCGGGCCGGCGCGACTCACGGCTTGGGCGAGCGCGGCGAGGTTGGTCTTGAGCAGTGACGATGCAATCTTGCCGGTGGTGCGGATGTAGTCGGTCTTGTCTTCCCATGACCCTTCGAGTTCGGCGTTGGCGGGTGGGTTTTTGTCCCCGTAGGCATTCACACTGGCCGCGCCGCCCCAGGTGTGCTCGTTGTAAAGCAGGCTTTGTTCGTAGGCGCGGGCAAGTTCCTTGGCGGGGTCGGCGGCCTGCACGCCCCAAGCGCGGAGTTGTGTGTTGAGCACCTCAACAACCGGCATGAGCGGGCGGACGTTGCGCGCGGTGCGCATGCCACCGGGATCGCACATCGAACCGTGGATCCAGGTGTCGGGCGTCTCACCCTTAATGACCGGAATGTCGGGCTTCTCAGCGAGAATGGCGGCGGCGAATTCTTCCATGGTTCCCATGCGGACTTTGACGCCCGGCATCTTATCCGCGACCTCGGCAAAGATGGACTTGACACCATCGGCACTCGGCGGACCGGAATTGTCGCCCGTTACAATGATGGCGACCCAAGTCTTGTATGGCCAGTTTGGCGGGGGCAACAGATTATGGCCAATCCAAGAGTCGCGGCGGCCCTCCCACGGCCAGAAGGCAGTGCATGTTCCGTAAATGCTCGAATACATGGTCAGCACGCGCGAGCCGTCGGGGCCTTCCCACCAAAACAGTGGCGGCAGGTTGTGAATATAGCCCGACGGCCAGTTGCATCCGATGTGCATGAACTTGACGCCACCCTGTGCCAAGCCCGTGGCCAGCGCGCGTCCCTGCGAGGGCACATCCGTGGTCTTTGCCCCGCGCGCCAACGGCAGGCCATACTGCCGCGAGACCGTGTCGGCAAAGAGGTAGCCGCGAGCAAACTCCTCCGGCTCCAACAACTCGGCCTCAATACTGAATGGCAGGGCATGGGTGACGAACTTGCCGGATTTCATGGCCGCGTTCAGCCGCTGGCGGCGTTCAGGCGTTTGACCCTGCCAGTCTTCAAGCACTTTTCCCATCACCCAACCCGGCGAAGTCCACACGAACTGCTGTTCGGACGGCAGACCCTTCGACTTGTCCATGACATCCAGCGCCCGGTCAATCATCGTGGTGCGGTAATACTCCATCAGGTCCTTGACCCGATGCGTGTAGCCGATGTCGAAATGCGTTTTGCAGACGACGATGATTTGTTCGGTTTGGACCGTGCTTGCAGAGAAACCCGCCGAGGTTAATACCATTCCCAGCAGGCTCGCAGTAATGATCTTGATGCTTCGTTTCATTTGCATGTTTGAATGATTCCTGTCACTTGGGACTCGCCGACATCGGCGCGATGTTATCCTCATCCAAGTACTTTTGCATCCCACGCTCGCTCCTATACCAGTCCTGGATGTTCTTCAAGAGCGGATGGATCCAAACATGGGATCGGCTGGTTCCGGGGTGGATTCACGCCGCCTCGGCCACCTGCCAAAACCGGACTTCCCCGTAAAGCGGCGTTCTCGGCGGCGCCACCTTTACGGAGAGTTCATCAGTCCGGACGGCGTTAGGCAAACCGAGTTTGCCCAGCGACTACTTCACTTTCGCCATCAAGAGTTTGCCACTCTTCGTGGCGGCAAAGAGCCATCCATCACATCCCGCCAAGACTGTAACGCCGGGGGCATCGCCGATCTCCTGCCACTTGACGTCGGGTTTGGTTGGGTCGCCCACAAAAAGCTTGTCCTCCTTGGTGGCAATATAGAACTTCCCGCCAGCTTCCGTCAGCGCAAGGGCACCCACCGGAGGGCGGCGATCAATGCGAGCGGCGTTCCATGGAAGGCCGTCCAGACCCCTTTGTGCGGGCGGCAGTTGAGCAAGTGCTTCTGGCGTGGCACCGGCTTCGCGCGCCATGATCGTCGCTTCCGTGCCAGCTTCCTTGGTGTCCACGAGGGCAAAAATCTTCCCAGCCGCTCCGGCCATTCCGACCAGACACCAAGCATGACCATCATCCTGCCAGTCGGCACTCGTTTCAACGGCGTCGCGCTTCAATAATCGGCCGCCCGCCCGAGCGTTGAGCGAGGCGAAGAACTTCCCATCAACCACTCCCATCGCCACGACCGGGCCGGGGGCACCGCCAATCGTTTTCCATTCGACCTTCGCTGCGGCCGGGTCGCAGACCTGAAGATTCTGGTCTGCCGTGCAGGCAAAGATCTTCCCGCCAATGGACGCCATCCCAACGACGCCCGGGGCCTCGCCAATCGTTTTCCAAGCCACTTCTTCAGCATGGAGACGGGCAGATAGACCCGCGATTGCAGTAACCGCCAACAATAGTACAAAACGTTTCATCACAAACACTCCTTCTGCCACTCGGGCAAACAAAGTTTGGAAACCTCGGCCAGCCAGGACACCCCAGCTATTAAAAACCTCGGCTTCCACAAATTCATTTCTGCTTCAGCTCAAACCACCTCAGCGCAATCCCGCGCTCATTCGGAAGCACGGCAACGCGCACCTTCTGAATTCCCTTCTCCAACTTCACATCGACGGGCTTGGTCGTCGCCCACAGTCCGTGACTCATGGGAACGTGAACCAAGGCAACTGCGTTGTATGCGTCGGAACCAACCTCCAGCAACTGGCCATCGTTGATCGCCGCAACGCTCATGACGATTTCATAGGTTCCCTTCGCGGGCGCATCAATGGCATAGTCGGCCCAACAATGGTTCTGTTGCTGCTGGAAATAGACCTGCTTTCCGCCGGCGGGAGAATCCATCCGCATGACCCCCTTCTGTGCGGTGTAAAACGCCTGGCCGTCCGTCGCCGTAAAGCCCGCAGCCTCGACGTGCAGCACGCCCTGAACTGCCTTCACAGGCCCTGCTTTGACAGGTTCCACGGGCTTGGCGGTTGCCTTCACTTTCGGTTGTCCAGCTTTTGCCGCCTCGACGCCTGGGTCCGCGTTCGCCTCGTCCGGCTTGAGCGACGCGTTCAAATCGACCGCCGATGCCGGTGCTGCCTGGGCAATCTTCTGGGCGACTGCCAGGACCGCACTCGCCTGTCCGTGGGAGGCGGTGGCGGATGCTGCAAGCCAGCGCAGATGCTCCACTTGCGAGAACTGGGTCCCGCGCGACCTCGCCAGGCTCCCCTCGACGAAATCAGGACCGGTCAGCCCATCGAGTCGGGACGCAGCCCATCCGCGGCCATACCCCACCCGCCAGACGCCATCGACCCCGCGCCAGGCGACGCAGGCATGCGCCGGCTGCCCCACGCCGATGGCCGGGATGCCGAACGCGTGATTGATGAAGACAGCAAACGACGAGCGGGGGCCGCATTTCCCGCCACCTTGCAGCACTGTCTTCATATTGGTATAGGGGACCGTCGAGTTCCTTCGCCACACCAGACCGGTCATATCCACCACCATCTCCGTGACGCGAAGATCGGGGCGGAAACTGTTGACCATCTCCCGCCCCCAGCTCAGATCTTCGTCGGATGCGCCGGAGGAAACGATCTTGGTGTAGTCCCAAACCGTGAGCTTGTCGAAACCGGGGACCAGTTCCTTGTTCTGGTGCGCGGCCTTGTAGTACTTGTAGCGGACCAGCGGATCCGCGGGCGTACGTGAACCACCAGCACCGATGTTGACTGTGCCGGGCGGGTTAAGGGCCGTGGCGATGGCCAGCTTCAGATAGATGCCTTGCCTTGAATCCGGATCGGCATAATAGAGCTTCTTCCAAAGCTCCAGCGAGGCGGGCGAGATCGCCCAATTGTTGGCCTCTCTGGCCTTGAGACCCGTCGGCGTTGCGGCCTCCAAATAAAGGTCCATGGCCTGCGTGTTCCGCAGGAGCCAGGTCAAGAATGCCTTATTCTCCTTGTCCGCCTTGGCAAACGCTTCCACATTCACCGCGCCCACCTTCAAAAGCAATTGCCTCTGGCTCAATGTGTTGGCAAAGGCGGGATCCTTCAGCAGCGACTGCATGGCCGCCTCGGAGATGCTCGCCGAGTCAGCGGGCAATTTCTCGCTCAGCCAGGTCGAGATGTTCGTGAAGTACCCGGAAAAATCGCCCGCGTTGATGGCGGCGTCCAAGGCATTGTGGTTCGGCTTCACTTCAAAACGGTGCGGCTTCGGCTGGCAGGCACCGGTGATCTGTGCCTCGAAATCGTCAATCTGTTTCTGCAAGCCGGGCCTTTCCTTCTTCCTCCAAGCACGCAGTTTGGCTTCCCAAAGCGTCTGGCCGACCAGGTTCTTCTTGAATATGAGCGACAAGACTTCCTGCGTCTGCCGGGTAATCGGCCCGGCCGCGGCCGCCAGGTTCAAGCCTTTGGCCAATTCTTCCTTGGTGACGGTCGCCGCAACTTCGCCGTCGATCAGGACGTCATAAAGATCCTCTTTCAGGCCGGCAACCTTCAACTCATAGCGGTTCACGTCCTCCAGCACCGGCCCCAGTTTCAAGGCAGCCATCGCCCGCTCGTCGATGGGCATGGGGAGGCAGTCATCGGCACGGTCGAAGCTGAGCATGCCCTTGTCGAATTTGACGTTCGATACGGCGCATTGCGTGGCATTTACCACCTTGCCCCCTTGGTCGTCCGACAGGGCGAACTCCGCGCTCGAAACCAGCGAGGGGGCCTTCAGTTGTTTGAGGATGATCGCGGCCATCAGCGTGTGGCCCGCGGGACCGGGATGGACTTCGTCACCCCCGCCGATTCTGGTATCGACCTTGATCGCGTGTTCGCGACGTACGATCGCCATGTAGGGATCGAACTGATCGACGAAGGTTGCTCCCTCCTTGGCAGCCACATCCTTCAGTCCGTCAGCGAACTTGCGAATGGCCTTGTTGCGAGCATCCGCGGAAGGATCGCCGCTGAGATTTTCAATCGGCTGCGGCGTCATCAACACCACCCGCGTTCCGTTCTTCTTGAGTACCTTGACAATCTCCGTCTGGCTGCGAACATAGGCTTTGAAAATGTCTTCGCGAAATGCTTCGTAATTGTGGTCATTCATGCCAAAATTGACCGTCACCACCGTCGGCTTGAGCGACACCACGTCGCGGGTTAGCGGGCCATCCACGGCCGCCTCGACCAGTTTCTGCTGCGCATCCCCTTCAGCGGCAAATAGTGCCTTTTCGTCGGGGAAGGTCCGCATCCGCAACCAGGCGGTGTCGCCGCCCCAGCCGGAGTTCCAGAAGTTGAACCTCTGTTTCGGAAACCGGGTTACCGTATAGGCCTCAATGTACGTGGTATAGAGTTTCTGCTCGGTGATGCTGTCGCCGAGAAAGACGACGCGGTCGCCGTCATGCAGAACAAACTCCGCTTCTGCCGCTAAACCGGTCGATGTTAGCTCCGTCCAGACAATCAACAGCGAGGCCATTGTCGCAAGCAGCACACTACGGTAGACAAATTTCTTTTCAAATCGCATGAAGTTCTTTCTTGATGGGGTTGTTGGTAATCTTCGTAGCACGGAAT
>JBAWVO010000254.1:0-9336 GCA_037147235.1 Planctomycetota bacterium
GGGAGTATGCGAAAAATCTTCAGATGGGACAATCCCAATCACGGGCAGTATAGCTCTTCGTTGGTGGATTGCAATTCTTCGTTGACTGACTGCATCTCCTCATTCGAGGATTTAAGCTCTTCGTTGGAGGTCTCCAATTCTTCGTTGGTGGTCTGGAGGTATTCCTCTTTGGCATGCAATTCCTGCTGGAGTACCACGACGCGGGCGTCGGCAGCCACCTTCGGATCGCTCGCTTCTTCGCCGGCCAGCAGGGCGGTTTTCTGCGCGAATTCGGAGGACACATCCTCCAGGACGACCAGATACAGGGGTGTCTCGGACGTGGCGGCGGAGCCTGCCGCCACCGGGCTGATGGTCAGGTTGACCGGGGTGAAATCGCCATTGGTTTTGACGATTAGGCCCAGATGGCGCACGACCTCTTTGGTCCGCGTGGCCTTGTGCAGGGCCGTGGTCAGTTCGCGCTTTAGCCCTTCGCGGGCCATTTTGAGGATATTGCTGATTCCCGCCTCACCCTGGGCCGGCTCCAGGTACATCCCGGTGCGGCCGTGCAGGTAGAGGATGTCGCCCTTGCCATTGACCAGCGCGCCGGCCGGAATGACTTGCTGCAGCATCGCCCGTTCGGTCAGCTCGCGGAGCGGGAGTTTTCCAGGGAATATCGACTTGTCGGCCCGGGGGATCGCAGCCTCGATCGCCGTCATGGGCGGGAGAAAGCGGCCGAGGACGGCTCGCTGCGCGCTGTGGAAATCTTCTTTACGCTGATAGAGCTTCGATTTGCGGTCGGTCGCAGAAAACAGATCGAGGAACTCGCCCACCGTCTCCGAGGTGCCCAGGAAGAGCGAACCGCCCGGGTTCAACGCGTAGTGGAAGAGCGGAATGAGCTTCTTCTGCAATTCGCCGCCCAGATAGATCAAGAGGTTGCGGCAACTGATCATGTCGAGCTTGGAGAAAGGTGGGTCTTTGATCACGTTCTGCTCGGAAAAGACGATCATGTCGCGGATGCCTCGGTGGATGCGGTACGCACTGCCGTCCGACTCGACCGCGAAATAACGCGCCAGCCGTTCCCGCGAGATGTCGGCGGCGATGCTGGCCGGATAAAGGCCGGCTCGGGCCGTGGCAATCGCCTGGCTGTCAATGTCCGTGGCAAAAATCTGCACCTTGAAACTCTGCTTCATCGCCTCCTGGCGTTCGGCGATCAGAATCGCCAGGGAATAGGCCTCCTCGCCGGTAGAACAGCCAGGCACCCAGACGCGGATCAAGGCACTCGCGGGCTTGCCGGCAAGGAGTCTTGGAATCGCCTGGTCCTCGACTGCTTTGAAGGCTTCCGGATCGCGGAAGAAGTTGGTCACGCCGATCAACATGTCGCGAAAGAGCGAATCCACCTCCAAGGGCGTCTTTTGCAGATACTTGACGTATTCTTCCAGCGTTGCGATCTGATGGACGGCCATGCGCCGATCGATGCGGCGATTGATGGTGTTCGGCTTGTACTGAGAAAAGTCATGCCCCGTCTGGGATCGCAGCATGACGAAGATCTTCTTCATCAGGTTCGCGGCATTGAGCGGTAAGGTGGTTTCGGATCGAGAGGGTGGCTTGCCAAAGGCATGAGCGGCGTAGGCCATGAGTTGGGCGGCCATCTCGGCCGGCGGTAACTCGAAATCGACCAGGCCGGTGGCAAGGGCACTGCGCGGCATCCCGTCGTACTCGGTGGAGGCGGGGTTTTGGGCCATGGCCATCCCGCCTTCGCCCTTGATCGCCCGCAGGCCCAAAGTGCCGTCGCTGCCGGTGCCTGATAGCACGATGCAGATAGCGCGCTCGCGCTGATCTTGGGCCAGGGAGCGGAAAAAGAAGTCGATCGGCAGACGCTGGCCGCGTGGGGCGGAAGGTTCCATCAGTTGCAGCGTGCCGTTCAGGAAGGCCATGTCGCGGTTGGGCGGAATGATGTAGGCACAGTTCGGCTGAACCACCATTCCGTCCTCGACCTCGAAGACCTGCATTCGGGTATAGCGACGGATCAGGTCGGTGAGGATGCTCTTGTGGTCCGGGGCCAAGTGCTGCACCAGAACAAAGGCCATCCCCGGATCAATGTCGGCCGGCATCCCGGCGAAGAACGCCTCAAAAGCCGCCAACCCCCCAGCCGATGCACCGATGCCAACAACAGGAAAGCCTTTCACCGGATGGAGGTCAGAGTCGGCCTCCGCGACCGAAATTGCGTCTACCGGGGGGGGGCTTTCCACGAGGGGGGTAGCCGGTGCAACTTGCTCGACCTCTTGTTTCACGCTGGTTTTTTGTTTCTTGGCCATTGGGTTCTTTCCATTTTTGGCATGGTCGAATTCGGCAGAGAATCACGCAATTTTATAATTGTACGGACTTTGTATGTTTTTGGTAGTGGTGAGGCAGGAGGGAGATTTGGCCACGGATGAAACACGGATGAAAACACGGATAAAGGGAGGCAGGAAGATAAAAGAACAATTCATTCTTAGCCGCTTGCGGTTTCGCGTTTTTGAATGAGAGGCTTGGCCACGGATAAGAAAATGATTGAAGGTACAAGGTTCAAGGTACAATGAAAAGCAGCGAGACGGCATTTTCCTTGAACCTTGAACCTTGAACCTTGAACGATGCAACTCACTCCTAAATCCTTCCGTCTCCACATCGGTCTTTTTGGCCGACGTAATGTGGGCAAGTCGTCGATCTTGAATGCGCTGACCAAGCAGCAGGTTTCGATCGTCTCCGCTATTGCGGGCACGACTACCGACCCGGTGGAAAAGCCGATGGAAATACTTCCGATCGGCCCCGTGCTGTTCATCGATACGGCGGGTATTGATGACGCAGGGGCGTTGGGTGAAATGCGCGTGCAGAAGACTCGGCAGGTCTTCGACCGTACGGATTTGGGCCTGATCATCGCCGCCTCGGGCTGCTGGGGTGAGTTTGAGGAAGGTATTGCCCGCGAGCTGCGCGAGAGAAAGATTCCGGCCATCGCCGTCTTCAATAAGGGAGACATTGCCCAACCGCAGGCCGAGCTGCTGGAATCACTCAAACAGGCGAAAATTTTATGCGTGGAAACCGTGGCCACGGAGGGCCGCGGCATCCTTGAATTGCGCGAGGCACTTATAACAACTGCGCCGGACGAGTTCCTCAATCCGCCGGCGATTGCGGCCGACTTGGTTCCGCCGGGCGAGATGGTGGTGCTGGTCGTGCCGATCGACATGGAGGCCCCCAAGGGCCGCCTCATCCTGCCGCAGGTGCAAACGATTCGCGACCTGCTGGATGGCGACGCAATATGCCTGGTCGTCAAGGAGCGCGAGCTTCGCGACGCGCTCGACCGGCTCCGCCGCCCGCCCGCCTTGGTGGTGACCGACTCCCAGGCATTTCTCAAGGTGGCCGGCGACACGCCGCCCGACGTCAAGCTGACTTCATTCTCGATCCTCTTCGCGCGGCAGAAAGGTGACCTCCGCCAGTTCGTCGAGGGGGCGATGGCGATCGAGCGGCTCAGGCCGGGCGATCGCGTACTGGTGGCCGAGGCCTGTTCGCACCACGCCATCGGCGACGATATCGGACGGGTGAAAATCCCTCGCTGGCTCCGGCAGTTTGTCGGCGGACCCCTGGAGATCGACACCCTGGCGGGGCGCGACTTTCCGGCCGATTTGGATCAGTACCAACTCGTGGTCCATTGTGGGGCCTGCATGTGGAACCGCCGCGAGATGCTCACCCGCATGCTCCGCTGCCGCCAGGCCGGCGTGCCGATCTGCAACTATGGCATGACCATCGCCTACACCCTCGGCATTTTTCAACGTGCCCTGGAGCCGTTTCCCGACGCCCTGGAAACCTACCGGCAGGCCCTGCAAGAGGGAAGGCGGTAGAAGAAGAGGTGTCTGTTGACTAGGCAAATTATCGCATCCTTGATGGCGGTGAAAGCTTCAGCCCAACCACCGGATGCCCGCGAAGTTGATCGAGGTGTTCCTGCAAGATCCGGCGAACTTCCATCACGGCCAGCGGATGGCAATGCACCGTCGCGTGACCGGCCGGCACGACCAAGGCCGGTTCGGCGTCCGGTGAACGGGCACTCTCGACACTCACCACGCCGTCGGTGTGATCGCCCAGCGGTTGTAGCCACCAGGACTGTGGAATCTCACCGATGATGTTGTTGTACTTCACCCACGGCATTCGCTGGCCGGCCCGCATGACGGGCAGGATCGGCGACTTGGGCGACAACGCATCAATGCTGTTCTCAACCTTCAACAGCGACTCGGGAAAGAGCAGATCGGGGTTGTCGCGGAAAAGCTGTTGCTGCGCGTTGACGATCGTTGCGGGCAGTTGAATCAGCTTGCCGAGCAGGTATTGCGTCGTCTGATTCGAGAAGGTGCTTCCGGCATGGGGCGTGGCGATGGTCACCACGCGGCGGATCGATGGATTGGGGTGAAAATGGAACATCTCGCCGAGCTTCTGCCGTATCTCGGGGTTGGCCTTGACCTGCTCCCAGGGAACCCGACTTGCCAATTTCCAATAGTCCGGCCCACTCTCCTGAGTTTGTAACCGCGCGACGAGCCCGCCCATGCTGTGGCCCACCAGCACCATCTGATCCAAGGCCGGTTCGCGATGTTGCGGGTCAAGTGATTGCCGCATCTCGGCCAAGTCTCGGCGCAACTGGGCCGCGCTGACCCAAAAAGGCTGGCCGGTCGGATAAAGATAGAACCAAAACTGGTAATGTCGGCGAATATCGGGCGAGCTTCGCAGATCATTGAACATCTCCATCCACGTCATCGGGCTGGACCATAGGCCGTGGATGAAAACGACCGGAATCTTGCCCTGCTCGTAGGGCTGCACCATATACAACCCTTTGACCATCGTTTGGGAATCGCTGCGCGGGATCAGCAAGCGTTCCGGCTCCAGCAGGCCGACGGTGGCCAGCGACTCCATGGGCACCTTGGAGAGGAAGTAGGCCAGCGGAGTCGTCAGGTCGCTTTCCAGCGGCACTTGGAGGCGCCCCACGCGGGTGTCGTTGATCTCCAATGGGTCGCAGAGTTCCAAAAGACCTTGATTGCGGCCCGCATGGTTCGGTTCTTTGACCGGCCGCAAAAAAGCAGTGACCGGGAAGCTTAGATCCGGCGGATAATAGCGAGCCGCTTCCGGCTCGTTCTTGTAACTGCGGCGGACGACAATCAGCGGCACGCCCAGCCCGTGGTTTTGGTACTGATTTTTGAGTCCCTTCATCTCGTAGTCGGAAACGAATTTGAAGTGATCGAAGTCGTCCGGCTGCCAGACGCCGCCGCGGAGTGCGCAGTTGATGTCCCACGTGCCGGCTGCCGTGTGGATGGTCTTCGTCGTGCCCGGCCGGAGTTCACCGCGAGTGCATCCCAGCCGCAAGGCCGATTCCAGAGCACTGTTATAGAGGTCGCACGCGCCGCGGAACTGCGGATCGTAGCAATTGCGCGTCGCCGCAAGCCGATCATCGAACAGAAACGCGTAGGCATGCAGCACGGCCGCCCCATAGAGGTCCAGCGCCTTGGCCTGGTCCTGTTTCTCGATCTTGCGAGCCGAGAGGTAGGCAAGTTCCGACATCGCATAAACCTTATCGGCCGACGGTTCTTCGTCGGTGATGCGTTGCAGGCTCTCCAGGAGCGTTCGCGAGTCGCCTTTCAGCGCGTCGGTCAGATTATAGACCCGCAGGAGTTGCACCGTCCGCGGCGTCGGCTGTGGCCCGCTCCACGAGGTAAGTTGCAATTCATCGCCGAGCGGATTGCGGGGAACACTGCGGAGCGTGACCCACGGTTGCGACGCACAGCCGGTGAAGGTTGTGGCTACCAGACAGAGAATTATTGCCAGGTGCCGATCGAAGCGGTGACGGGCGCGCACGGCAAGATCTTGTGGCAGGCCCGTGGCACGGGCCTGCAGTTTTCGTCCCGACAATACGCTTGGCCTGGCCGCCCGTCTCACGACCCGAATTCCGGCCTTCTGCGGCCAAGTTGGCTCTTCAGGCGATCGACGATCGAGCTGTGCATCTGGCTGACGCGGCTTTCGGAAAGATCGAGAGTGGCGCCGATCTCCTTCATCGTCAACTCCTCATAGTAATAGAGGATGATGATCAGCCGTTCGTTGCGATTCAGACCCTTGGTGACCAGCCGCATCAGATCGGCCTTCTGGATCCGCCGCGTGGGGTCTTCGCCTTTCTTGTCTTCGAGAATGTCGATCTCGCGGACATCCTTGTAACTGTCGGTCTCGTACCACTTCTTGTTCAAGCTGATGAGGTTCACCGCGTTGGCGTCCATCATCATCTTTTCCAATTCGCCCACCGAGATCTGCATCTCTCCCGACAGTTCGATCTCGTTGGGCTGACGGCCCAGCCGGGCTTCGAGGGTCTTCAGGGCCTCGTTGAGCTTACTGGCCTTCGAGCGGACCAGACGCGGAACCCAGTCCATCGTGCGAAGCTCGTCGAGCATCGCGCCGCGGATACGAGGCACGCAGTAGGTCTCGAACTTCACGCCGCGGGTGAGATCGAAGGCGTCGATGGCGTCCATCAGTCCGAATACGCCGGCCGAGATCAGGTCGTCTAGCTCGACACCCTCGGGCAGCCGCGACCATATCCGTTCACCGTTGTATTTTACCAACGGCAGGTACATTTCGACCAACCGGTTGCGCAGATACTGGTTGCTCAGGTCCCGCTTGAATTCGATCCACAGTTGCTCAACGTCTTCTGGGGCGACAATCGTGGCCATGCGTTCCTCCGTGATGGCGCGCCTTGCGGCGTCTTTGGGTGTCTCAAACAACTTCTCAATTTAGTCCGGCCGCGCTAGCCGGCCGCGGTAAGGCGGACGGCTGCTCGGGTTTCTTGTCTTGCAACTCCGACAAGATCTGACTGCTGACCGATTCGCGAACGATTCGCTCGGCCAGCCAGCCGATCACCGCACCGAGGACCGCAAACGCCAGAAGACTGAGCCACGCTGTCCACAGCGTTGCTTCGTTTGCACCACCGGCAAAGATGCCTCGCATGAGCGAAACCATCAGTGCCAAGATGCCAAGAATTCCAGCGTATTGACGAGCCACGGTGCGTCTCCGGACTGCCGTCAAACTTTACCTGATCGGATTAGTTTGACAGCGCATCGACTAGCAATGCTTGTCCTTCTCTATCGGATACACCGCTGTTTATGTTTAGGCTTTGTTTGCAGGTTGAAGCGATCAGCACAAAAATTCCCAATCTGCTGCTCGTCTTCAACTCCGCATCGTTCTCCTTATTCTTCCTTCTCTGAATATTAAATTTTCATCTCACGCCGCCGCGCGACTGTTGCGTGGATTCGCGGACACGCAATTTCCCAACGCTCGAGCCACTTGCCGCAAGTGCAGACTGGCCTGGCATTTTGGCTTCGCGAGCACAAAAGGCTCGCCTCGCTCGGCACATTGCGGCACGGCACCGTCTTCCGGCATATAACCAACACTTCGCAAGGACAAACTGAGGAACCGTCGGCAAGCCTGGGCCAACCGTTGTTGCGCCTCGTCGGCCATCGACTCCTTGGGTGAGCGATTCACGACCAGGGCAATCGATGCCAACCGCGTCGGATCGGTCAGCAGCTTGATCAATGCGTAAGCATCCATGATCGCGGCCGTCTCCACCGTGGTCACGAGCAACACGCGATCGGCCGCATGCCAGAGCTGCCGAGCCAACGAATCAGGCCGGCTGCCGGCATCAATTACCACCACCTCGGGCCGCGGCGAAAGCGACGGCAGTTGGGACATCAATCGATTCCAGGCATGTTCGGACGTCTCATGCCAGCGGACCAATTCCCGTGTGCCGGGCAGGATCTGCACGCCGGCCGGGCCAGAATGCAAAATCTGAGCCAGGGTTCGGTTTCCGCCAAGCACGTCCGCCAGCGTGTGCCGCGGCTCGATACGGCATTGCAGAGCCACATCGTCGCCGGCCGCATCGCAGAGCAAGCTGTGCTGGGCCTGTTGGGCCAGGGCCACCGCCAAATTCACCGCAATCGTCGTCGTGCCTACGCCTCCCTTGCCGCCAAAAACAACGATCCGTCGCGGCCGAACTGCCACGGGCGCATGCGCCGTCGCAACCCGGCGAACGAGAGCTCGAAGATCGGTGGCTTGGTCGGGCATTTCCTATCCTTCCATTCCCAAAATCAATCTCGCGACGCGCATCGACTCGGCCACTTCGATATCATCCGGCACGTTCTGGCCGTTGGTCAGGTAGCTCAACGGCAAACGGCTCGTGCGGACCAGGGGCAAGATATTACCGAGACCGGTCGCTTCGTCAAGCTTGGTAAGGATCAGCGACGTCGTGCCGACCGCGGCGAATCGCTCCGCCGTTTGCTCCAACACCCGGGCACTGGCCATACTGCTCAACACAAGATGGACCTCGTCGGCGTCGGCCTCGGTCAAGAACGCACGAAGCTCCTGGATGCGGACTTCGTCCTTGGGACTGCGGCCGGCCGTATCGAGAAGAACCATGTCGAGATTCTCCATCCGGCCCACGGCCTCGCGCATCTCGCGAGGCGTGGAAACCACCTGCATCGGCAGATCGATGATGTCGGCATAGGTCCGCAACTGCTCGACGGCCGCAATACGATAGGTATCGACCGTGATCAGTCCCACGCGGTATTTCTCTTTCAGGTGGTAATTGGCCGCCAGTTTGGCGATCGTCGTCGTCTTGCCCACTCCGGTCGGACCGACCAAGGCCACCAGCCGGCAACGGCCAGGCGTGATCTGGATCGGACCGGAGACACGTACTTCCGATTCGATCATCCGCGCCAGCCGGGCTTTGACCATCAACAGGTCGTCGAGGTGCAAGCCCTTGGTCTCCGTCCGCACCCGTTCGACCATTTCCCGGGCAAGTTCTTCGCTCAAGTCGGAGTCCAATAGGTCGGTGAAAAGCTGAAACAACTCCTCGGGCAGATCATGACAGGGAGCATCGCTGCGACGGCAAAGCTCCTGGACCATCGTCTGCAACTCGGTCAACTGGTTCTGCATCACGCCGTGTAATTCCGGCTGTGGCCGTAAAGGCACCGGCGATAATGCATGGGGTCCGTCATGCCGCAGCACAACCTCATCGTCACCTCCACGCTCTTCTTCATAAGTATTCCACGCCGGCAAGCGGCTGGGCACGTTTACGCCACAAGACGCGGTAACTTCGATCTGCCGCGGTCCATTCATCAAGCCAAAGAACCAACGGGACTGGACTTCGCGCGTATGCAACACGGCCGCATCAGGGCCTAGGTCGTGGCGGACCATGGCCAAGGCTTCGTGCATGGTCGTGGCTCGGTAGCTTTTTAGTTCCATGGCAGGAGGAGAGGGATTAGGGATTAGGGATTAGGGATTAGGGATTAGGGATTAGGGATTAGGGAT
>JBAWVO010000255.1:0-9311 GCA_037147235.1 Planctomycetota bacterium
AGCGGACCGCAACAGAATTGGTGGGGCTCGCTGCGCTCTTCCCACCCTACAATTATTCGCGTTCCGCACCTGGAACCGGAAGAGCCGAAAAAATTGGCCTGGACGGCAATGCGTGATTTTGCGACATTTCCCTTTCAAACTTCCCTTCTAATGAGGCTAGGCTCAACATGCGCATACCCTGGAACCCTTGTCGTGCCGTTGTTGTAATCGTCTGTTTGGGCTTTTTGGCCGGTTGCGTCGCGGACCCCGTACCCCAAAAGAGGGTCGAAAACGACTCGCTTTCCACACAGGCCAGGCAACTGCGCGCGAATTCCACGGATCGGCCGGGTGCGGGGCTTTCAAAAGAATCGCGGGATATTGAAAACAATCTGGGATATCGTTAGGCTTTATGTAGGGTGCGTGGAGCGAACTGCCAGGCAAATGGTGGGTTGCGCACGAAGTCGAGATGCTGACAGCACTTACCGCTGTTCCAGATCAGTTCGCGCAACGCACTGTTCGATGCTTCACCCAACCTACGTCTTCGCTTTTTTGTGGTGCGGCCGTCCCGGCTGCGCAGGCGAGGCGACGGCACCACGAGTTGTCCAAAATCCCAGGGAAATTTCCGATGCCCCAGTCCCTCCCCGCACTGTTCGACGAAGTCTGTCAGTACGTCCGTCAATCTTCGCTCCTGGCCTCGATCAGTGCTGTCCTGGAATGGGATGAGCGTACTAAGATGCCCGCCGCCGAGGCCGAGCACCGCGCCGACCAGACGACGCTGCTCTCCGGCATGATCCACCAGCGGTGGACTGATGAAGCGTTTGTCACGAAAGTTTCCGAATTGGCAGCCGGACCGCTGGCAGAGGGGGTGGATAGCGAAACCGCCGTCACCCTCCGCCGGCTCAAGCGGTTGGTCGACAAAAAGACCAAGTTGCCTCGCAGCCTCGTTGAGGAGCTTACCCGGACCGCCGTCTTGGGCCAGAGTGCCTGGGAACAGGCCCGACGGGAGAATAATTTTGCCCACTTCCGGCCGTGGCTGGCCAAGACATTCGAGCTCAAGCGGCAGCAGGCCGAGGCCCTCGGCTACAAGCAATCGCCCTACGACGCCTTGCTGGATGACTATGAGCCGGAGGAATTGACGGCGAACGTCGGTCGGGTATTGGCCGATCTCCGGGAGCAACTCGTTGGGTTGGTCGCGGCCATTCGTGCCGGCAGCCGCCAGCCGGATAGGTCGCTTTTGAGCCGCAATTACCCAATCGACGTCCAAGAGTCCTTTGGCAAGGAAGCGGCCGCGGCGAGTGGATTTGACTTCACCCGCGGGCGGCTCGACGTGACGGTTCATCCGTTTTGCACAACGCTCGGACCGCACGACTGCCGCATCACCACGCGGTACGACGAGCACTTCTTCAATGCGGCCTTTTTTGGCATCCTACACGAGGCGGGCCACGGGATTTACGAACAAGGCCTGCCGCCGGACCGTTTTGGCCTGCCGCTGGGCGAGGCCATTTCGCTCGGCATTCACGAATCGCAGTCGCGGATGTGGGAGAACCTCGTCGGCCGCAGCCGTGCATTCTGGCAGCATTTCTATCCTACAGCTCAAAAACGGTTTCCCGCAGCACTGGGCAGCACCAGCCTCGACGCATTCTACTTTGCCATCAACGACGTGCGGCCTTCGCTCATCCGTGTGGAGGCCGACGAGGCAACTTACAACCTGCACATTCTCATTCGCTTCGAGTTGGAACAGGCCCTACTCAATGGCGACTTGCCCGCAGCCGACGCCCCGGCTGCCTGGAACGACAAGTATCGACAATATCTTGGCATCGCCCCGGATTGCGACGCGGAAGGCGTGTTGCAGGACGTTCACTGGAGTGCCGGGCTGATTGGCTATTTTCCAACCTACACCTTGGGCAATCTCTATGCTGCGCAGTTTTTCGCCACGGCCGATCAGGAATTAGGCGGACTACACGCCCAGTTCGCACGCGGCGAGTTTCAACCGTTACGTGATTGGCTCCGTGAGAAAATTCACCGCCACGGCCAACGCTATTCGGCCGCAGAACTCGTAAAACGGGTTACCGGACGTGAATTATCGTCCGCGCCGCTGCTGACACATCTGCGGGCAAAATATGGGGAATTATACTCGCTTTGACCGCCAGACAGCTTCTCAAACGTCATCTTTTCAAAACATCTAGTAGCTTTCCCAATCGATACAAGCTAAACTAGATAAGATTTAACTTTTGAATCATAACCCCCCGTTCACGTCCGGCCGAATTCCGGGTGCAGGGCGTGTGTATTAACTTCAGGCTCAAGCGGAGTCAAATTCATGGCTTTCATATCCAGTTGTCCGAAGTGCCAAAAACAGGTTCTTGTTCCGGAAGGGACACCCCCCGATGCCGTGGTTCAATGTCCACTCTGCTCGGGCGAATATCTGTTGGGCGAGATCCTCGCATCAGGGCCGCCAGCCCTAGTTATCGTTCATTCGGGTAGCATGGAAGCAACCGCCCAGACTTTCGTAGCGACCACGATCGCCCCGCAGGATGAGTTTATTCCGGCAGCGGCAATCGCGGTTTCGGTGTCCGATTCGACCGAAGGCAACATTTTTTCGGCTCATCGCTTGGAACCCTCGATGCACGACGCCGACGCACTGCTGTTTGAAGGCGATGAAGTGCAACTTTTGACGCCTGCGGACCACCTGGAGTCTTTTGACCACGAAGATCGTCAGCGAGCGGACGAGGCAGCACGGTTTGCGCCTGGCCCAGAAGCCGCCAGTGAAACCGATCACCCGATCGAACTGCAGGTAGGGCCTTTCGGCGAGCCTTTGGCCGCGCCGCTGTCCGATGAAGGTCACGATCTGGCCACCGAGCCAGCCGAAGACGGCGCGCCTTGGGGTGGTGCATGGGGTGGATTCAAGGACGAAGCCGCACAAGGGGAAGACGACACCGTCGATCTGGCCGAGCCAGATCAAGACGAAGGTCTTGAAAACGTCAACTTCGCCGATATCACCGGCAAGCCCACGCCAAGTTTGGCGTTTGCCGGAAGCCCTGGCGATGCCGTTGTGGCGGCTGAACCTGCCAAGAAGAAGAAACGCAAGCGGGAATCGAACCCGATTGTCCGCATCATCGGTATTGTTTTCGCGGGTCTCTTGGCGTTGCCGTGCGTTTATGGAATCGCAATTTTGACCAACACGAAGATGGACTTCCTTCCCAGTTGGCTTCAGTTCAATAAATCAGGCACTCGCGCGGATGCACCAAAGCCCAGCGGGCATTCCAACTCGCCCGCGAACGGTCAGGCACCGGCCGATGCTACTCTGGCAACTCCTGATTCGGGTAAACCGGGGGCCGATAACTCGCAGCCCGCGACCGGTAACCCTCTTGCTGACAATCAAGCGGCTGGCAAAGGCTCCGAGTTGGCAATGATCGATCCCGCCAAGGGAGCTGCCAAGCCTGACGCTAATCCCGATGTCGTTGCGGCTCTTGGCAAACTGGAAACGCCATCCAAGACCGATGCCGATCCGTTCGGTACTCCGCCGGCCGTTGCTCCCGCGGATGAAAAGGACAAACCCGACATCAAACCCGACATTGCAGCCCCCGGCCTACCGGAAACGCCGGCCATGCCCGATGTCGATCCGTTTGGTACTCCGCCGGTCGTTGCTCCCGTGGATGAAAAGGGCAAGACTGAGATTAAGCCCGAGACCAAGCCCGAGGTTTCAGCCGTAGTAAAGCCGGAAATGCCTAGCAAGGACGAAAAGCTGGAGCCTAGTACGAATCCGCCGCTCCCCCCCGTGAAGCCCGACACTCCCGTGATCGGACCCGATCCGAAGCCTGAAGACAAGCCTGAAGTCAAACCGGACGTGAAGCCGGAAGTCAAGCCGGAAGTCAAGCCGGAAGTCAAGCCGGAAGTCAAGCCGGAAGTGAAACCGGAAGTGAAACCGGAAGTGAAACCGGAAGTCAAACCGGAAGTCAAACCGGAAGTCAAACCGGAAGTTAAGCCGGAAGTCAAGCTGGCGGTTGGCGTTGGCCCGCTACAAGCCCCATCATTTCCGGCTGCGGATCTCGACGCTTCATTGAAAGCCGTAAGTGGCGCCACCACAATCGACGCCAAGTCCTACGCCGATTGGTGCAAGCTCGCGGAGGTTGTGACTTTTGTTAAGGATGGCGGCGATTCGCAGAAGCAAGCCTTGCGAACCCTGACCGAGAAGGTTGCTTCTAACCCGCAAGTGGCATCAGCGATCGCCTCCTCGGCGAAAAAGCTCTTTGACGACAAAGCAACCACGGGAGGCATCGTTTTGGCTGGCACGGTCACGAAAATGGCCACCAAGAACGATCTTTGCGGTACGCTCATCCGCATCGAGGGGATCGACAAGGCTGTGATGATCTTCAGTGCCCATCCGCTGGATGTTAAGGAAACGCAGAAAGTCGTTGTGTTCGGAGCATTCGTGGCCGACCCGGCCAAAAATCTCCCCGGCTATCCCGGCAAGCAATCGGTCGTAGTCTGGTCCGCCTTCGCCACGGCGATTCCGTAAACAGCAGGGTTCAAACAACTCTGTGATTACTTCGTACTTCGTAGAACGGACTTCAGTCCGTTCAAACAATCTGCGTGCGGAATACGAATAATTGTAGGGTGGGGAGAGCGCAGCGAGCCCCACCAATTCTGTTGCGGTCCGCTTTTGGTGGGGCTCGTTTCACTCTCCCCACCCTGCTTCTGCACCTAAAAACGGCATGATTCTAACGACCGGCATCCGTGGCGACCTGTCCCGTCGAGGCCCACTCGACACCGCGAACCAACAGTGTCTGAAAGCCGCTGCTTTCCATGGCCTTTGCATCGTGGCCCAACACGAGATTGAAGCATCGCCCACGGCCGAACTCCGTGGTCATTGCTACCGGCTCATCCTCACCACTGCCGCCACGATTCTTGGCGGAAAAGGCGGTGGCGACGATTTTCTTCTCGGGCTGGACCGCCACGCGATGCCATAATTCGTCGGTCGTGGTAAACGGCTGCAAACCC
This sequence comes from Planctomycetota bacterium, assembly GCA_037147235.1. GTDB lineage: Bacteria > Planctomycetota > Planctomycetia > Pirellulales > Thermoguttaceae > JANXQG01. The sequence continues at coordinate 4,978 of JBAWVO010000255.1, forward strand.
TTGGTGATCGGGTTCGCGGGGTCGGCGGCCTTGACCTCGAAGGCGTGGATGGCACCATGTCCTGTTCGTTTGCCCCACGCACCGCCGGCGAGCTTCTGGAACTCCGGCCAGTCGTAGAACATCGAACTACCGGCGTGAATGACCACAAAGCCGTGCCCATTGCGGACAAACTCCAGAAAATCCTTGCGGGTCTGTTCCGGCCACTCCTTCACTCCGCCGCTGCGCACGCCAAAATTGTTCCAATTGCCCACGATGCAATCGAAGTGGGCAAACTTCGCGGCATTGTACTGCTCGGGGTGCTCGGTCACCTCTACGGTAAAGCGGCCACTCTTATCGAGAATTTGCTTCAGGGCCGGCGTGGTCTTTCGCCAATCGTGATTATTTTGACCGCTGAAAATCAGCACGCGAAGCTTGGGCGGCGTTTCACCGGCCCCGACGGCATGCCCCGCGAAAAGAAGTGTGATACAACCAAACAAGGCAAGTCGGCGAAGTCTGTTCACGGCAGTTATCCTTACGGTCCACGTTTTTACCATCATTGCATTTTAGCCGATCATGGCACAATGGCAAGCAGCCTCTATTCAATGCCCACCTTATAGTAAAACATGGTTCTAGGGCATTTTGACCAGGGCCGTTTGCAACCGCTAAAACTTCGTGTTATACTGCGTTCACGTGTCCACTCTACCACTTTGATCCTGGAGAACTATTATGAACCGTGAAGGCAACGGAATAAATTCCGTTCTACGAAGAAGAATTCAATCGTTGGCTTACTGCCTGGGGATTACCCTGGGACTAGCCGCACTCGCGGCACAAGCCGAACCTCCGGCCGCGGACTCGGAAGGCTTCCGCCCGTTATTTGACGGCAAGACGCTCGAAGGCTGGGAAGGTGATCCGAAGTTCTGGCGGGTCGAAGATGGCTGCATCACCGGCCAGACGACCAAGGAAAATCCCGCGCCCCGGAACACGTTTCTCATCTGGCGGGGCGGCAAGCCGGCCGACTTCCAACTGAAAATCGAATTCTGCATGCCTAACCCGGGCTTTGCCAACTCCGGCGTGCAGATCCGCAGTTGGGAAGGACCTGGGAAATGGCAAGTCAGCGGCTATCAGCCGGACATGGATTCCGGCAACCAATTCACGGGAATATGCTACGGCGAGAATTTCCGTGGCATCCTAGCCAACCGCGGCGAAAAGGTGGTGATCGGCAAGAACCACAAGCCCAAGGTCGCCGAGCGATTTGGCAACGGGGCCGAGTTGGCCAAGTTCATCAAAACCCGCGACTGGAATGAGTACGACATCACCGCCCACGGAAATCGCATCATCCAAAAGATCAATGGCCACCTGATGTGCGAGCTGCTCGATGAAGACACGATGGCCCGCAAGGACGGCATCATCGCCTTGCAGATTCACGCCGGGCCGCCCATGAAGGTGCAGTTCCGCAACGTGCGGCTCAAGGAGTTCAAGCAGGACAACCCGATGAAAGCCGACGCCAAGAAGAAGATTGTCTTCCTCGCCGGCGGCCGCAGCCACGGCTATGCCCAACACGAACACCATGCCGGCTGCCTGCTGTTGGCCAAGTGCATCCAAGAGAATGTTCCCGAGGCCGAGACGGTCGTCTATCAGGGCTGGCCAAAAGATCCGCATGCCTTGGACGACGCCGCCGCGGTGGTCATCTTCTGCGACGGCGGTGAAGGTCACTTGGTGATGCATCATCTCGACGAGTTCGACAAGCTGGCCAAAAAAGGCGTCGGCTTGGCATGCATCCACTATGCGGTCGAGGTGCCACCCGGCAAGGCCGGCGATCTGATGAAGAATTGGATCGGTGGATATTTCGAGACCTTCTGGTCGGTCAATCCGTTCTGGGTAGGTCATTTTGACAAGTTCCCCGTTCACCCCGTGGCCCGAGGCGTTCGCCCCTTCACGATGAACGATGAATGGTACTATCACATGCGTTTCCAGGATGATATGAAGGGTGTGACGCCAATTCTCACTGCGGTTCCGCCGGACGAGACGCATGGCAAGGGGAACGACGCCCACGGGGCCAATCCGCACGTCTTCGCCCGTAAGGGCCTGCCGGAGCATGTGGCCTGGGTCTACGAGCGACCGGGCGGCGGCCGTGGCTTCGGCTTCACCGGCACCCATTTTCACTGGAGCTGGGGTTGCGACAGTTTCCGTACGGCAGTACTCAACGGCATCGTCTGGACGGCCGGGCTGGAAGTTCCCGCCGGAGGCATACCCACGAAAACGCCGACCTTCGAGGAGTTGCAGCAGAACCTCGACAAGCCACAACCAAAGAATTTTAACGCCGACGAGGTGCGGAAGACGCTGGACGGGTATCAGCAAAAATAACCCACAAAGGAAACCTTCAAGATCGGGAACGTCTACGCCTCGCCGAGGACGTTCTCGATCGGATACACCGTTCGGGTTATCTACCAAACCGCTTGCCCCACGTAGAATTGGACATTGGGACAATTTCTTCTATCGGAGGCAAAATCATGATCGAGACAATAGAGACCGAATTTCCGAAGGTGGTTGGCTTGAAGTTTTGCGGCAAACTGCATGACGAGGATTTTAAGCAGTTCGTCCCGAAGATGGAGACCATCTTGACTAATAAGGGGAAAGTGCGGCTGTTCATCCAGCTCGAGGACTTTCACGGCTGGGATTTATACGCCGCCTTGGATGATCTCAAGTTCAGCTTGAGGCATTATTCTGACTTTGAGCGAATCGCCATGGTGGGCGACCGCAAGTGGGAGAGGTGGATGACCAGCTTTTGCAAGCCTTTTACCAGGGCCAAGGTGAGGTATTTCGACAAGGTGGAAGTCGATACCGCCTGGAAGTGGCTGGAGGAAAACGACGAGGTTGGATCCAAGGAAGGAACCGATCAGCCATCGGATGCCTGCGACGACTTCGACAGGGACGGCTACCCTTGGTCTTGGTAAGGGTTCCCCAGACGAGGCCCTACTCCTTCACCTCGAGCGGCGCCGGAGTTCCTTGAAGAATTCATCGCCATCAAGCGACTCCGCCGGGTTTCGTCCAGACTCCAGGCTATCCTAGAGGGCTGCCGCGACCATTTCACGGTCGCTCGGCGGTAAGGCCAACGCGCAGTTCAATATCTCTTCACGAGTGAGCATGATTGGTTCTCCTGATTATCGAAATTCTCGCATTTTCGGCGACTCTTGTCAAGATTCGCCGTATGTCGTATGTCCCTCTTTGCCCACCTCTTTCGGCCGGCCAAGCGTCTTCATGGCCATTTATGGTCATTCCCGGCGCAGCCGGTATTCGGCCCGTGCTTTAGCACGGGTTTTGGAATGACCGTGATCGACCGCCCCCGCGTCCCGACCGCCGTAGGCGGTCGGGACGCGGGGGGAATGGGAGGTTTTGGTCGTGTTACCCGTGCTAAAGCACGGGCCGAATACCGCTTCGCGGATAAGGGGCATAAATGCCCCTCACATGATCGATCACTTCTGACCCCGACCCCGTTTTTCCTAGCTCGTTCTCCGAATCCAGTAATTCGGTTCGCGACTGCAATGGGCTACAGCAACGACGAGTACTGTGTCGTCAATGATCTCGAAAACCACAGATAACGAAAAACATGCAGCAAGGCTCGGCGAAATGGCGAGTCGTCCGGTAGGGTTTCCAGCTTAGGAAAGCGTAACGGATCGATGGCGATTGTGGCGAACCGTGCTGCAAGGTCGTCCAGAAATCGCCGACCAAGCCCACGAGACTCGCGATTGAGATATTTACGAGCCTCCTCAATTTCTTCTTCGGCCTCCGCCAGGATGTGGAGATTCACGGGGACGCCCCATCCGCTTGCCTTTGGAACATCTCGGCCATGACTTCCGTTGCAGGCCTTGAGTATGTCTGGCCCGCGCGATAGGCGGCAGAGCGGCGCCGGAGTTCCCTGAAAAACTCATCGCCCTCAAGCGACTCCGCCGGGTTTCGTTCAGTCTCCAAACTATCCTGGAGGGCTGCCGCGACCACTTCACGGTCGCTCGGCGGTAAGGCCAACGCGCAGTTCAATATCTCTTCACGAGTGAGCATGATTGGTTCTCCTGATCATCGCAATTCTCGCATTTTCGGCGACTCTTGTCAAGATTCGCCGTATGTCGCAAATCCCTCCTTACCCACCTCTTCCTGCCAGCCGAGCGTCTTCATGGCCATTTATGGTCATTCCCGGCGCAGCCGGTATTCGGCCCGTGCTTTAGCACGGGTTTTGGAATGACCGCGATCGACCGCCCCCGCGTCCCGACCGCCGTAGGCGGTCGGGACGCGGGGGGAATGGGATGTTTTGGTCGTGTTACCCGTGCTAAAGCACGGGCCGAATACCGCTTCGCGGATAA
>JBAWVO010000256.1:0-9280 GCA_037147235.1 Planctomycetota bacterium
TCACAACTCCCCGCTCCCCGCTCCCCGCTCCCCGCCAATCCATCGATACCGGTCAGCAGCGGTGCGCCGACCAATACGGTGCTAGTTGTTGCCAATTCGGCGGCTACAAACTCGGTCCGGCCGATGGAAACGGCAAAGCCAAGCGAGCCTTCGGGAGATGGAGAAATCGATTGGATACCGTTTACCAATGCTTCCGAACTTCGGCAAATGGTCGGCTCTCGCTTTGACGTGGAGCAAATTCGTGAAAATGTTCGCAAGAACGACGTCGGCCTAGGGATTTTGGGTGCGATCTTCGGCGGATTCGTCGGCGGATTGATCTTGAATATCATGCCTTGTGTGCTGCCGGTGATTGGTCTGAAAATTCTCTCCTTTGTCGAGCAGGCAGGGCACAACCGCCGAAAGGCGTTCATGCTCAATGTTTGGTATTCGCTTGGCCTACTGATGGTCTTCTTTATCCTCGCGTCGCTGGCGGTTGGTCCGCAGCGACTGGGCTGGGGGCAGTTGTTCGGTGAGACTTGGTTCACGATTACACTCTCCGCGGTGGTATTCGTCATGGCCTTGAGCTTCATGGGCGTTTGGGAAGTTCCGCTGCCGACCTTCCTGGGAAGCGGAAAGACGGGTGAGCTGGCCGCGCAAGAGGGTGCCGTGGGCGCATTCTTCAAAGGTGCGCTGACCACGCTTCTGGCCACGCCGTGTAGCGCCCCTTTTCTGGCTCCTGCTCTGGTTTGGGCCACGGCCCAACCCGCGTGGCTGACCTATGTCGTTTTCCTCTCCACGGGCCTCGGCATGGCCAGTCCTTATCTGTTGGTTGGCGCTTTTCCTGAGTTATTGCGATTCCTGCCCAAGCCTGGCGCATGGATGGATACCTTCAAGACTTTCATGGGGTTCGTGCTCATGGGCACGGTGGTCTACCTCCTCGCGGTGATCGAGCCACAATATGTCGTGCCGACCGTTGGGTTGTTGTTCAGTCTTTCCTTCATGTGCTGGTGGATCGGCAGGATCACGCCGATGGATGAACTTGCGGCAAAACTTCGCACATGGTCACAAGGAGCCGTGGTCGTCTGCGTTGTCTGGATCGTGATGTTTCCCGGGCTCAACGAAAGAGTGTTGGGCCGCTTTCATTTTTCCGGCTTGGCCGCAGTGATGGAAAAGAAGCTGGCACCGTCGTCAACGGCGGCGGCGAAGGGGGCGGCATCGGGAATTGTCGGTCCCAAGACCGTGCTGGTCGCCTTTACGGCCAGTTGGTGCCAAACGTGTCACTATTATGAGAGCAAGGCCCTACATACCGCAACCGTGATCGACTCCTTGAGGCGACTGGGGGTAGTAACGGTTAAGGCCGACTGGTCGCACAACTCGCAAGAGGTGACCGATATGCTCGACATGCTTGGCAGTCGGCAGATCCCGGTGATTGCCATCTTTTCGGCCAACGATCCCAATCATCCATCCGTTTTCCGTGGCGGTTACACGCAGGAAGAGCTATTGGATGCGTTGAACAAGGCCGGACCATCGCCCGGGGCTGGCTGATTTAAGGAGTGGCGCATCAATAACTGTCGTGTTTTGCCCACTCGCCGAGCGAGGGGCGGACGGCACACGGAGTGTGCCTGCTACTTTTCTTGCGACACTTATTGATTTGCCGATCCTAATGAGTGGCCGTCGCATGGCCGTTGGATTCGTTCCGCCTATCCGCGACTCGCAAACGCTCGACCAAAGCGTGGACCTGCTGTTCGAGATGGGGCAGGGCTTCACTGGCATGGGCACAATCAAGGTCGTCGACGTGCCAATACTCGATACGGTCTTTCCAGAGCGGAAACTGCTCGGCCATCAGAGCGCGGTGTTCCGTTTCCTTGACGGCGACGACGAGGTCGGCCTCGGCCAGATCGGCGAGCGTGAGGGCCTTGGGTTCGCGCGGTTCTTCGTCCAGCGCAATGCCCCGTTGCTGGAGAGCATCAACCGTGTGGTGCGAAATCGGGCCGATATTGCCCCAAGCCCCCACTAGGAGACCACGTGAATCGGCATTCCACTCCAATTGGTCACGGATGGCAAGCCAATTGAAGTAGTGTTCCGCATAGCGGCTACGGTAATAGTTCGCCGAACAAACAAAAATCACTTTTTTCTTCATGTCTGAAATTATAGCCGGTGGCTTGACTGCGGGCCATATCATTACTATTCTTCACTCACACTGGAACGATCTTAGAGTTTATATGGTTCAAAATCGCTGATGAATGGCCCTGGGTTGCCGCGCGGCAACATGCGGAACGCATCCAATTCCACGAATTCCCGAAGTGGGACACAACGCCGTTGGCGTAGATGGTTTCGTGGATACCGTTCCCCTATTTCAGTTGTTTCGCCTTGGCCAGGTCCGCCTCGGCCAGGGCCTTTTCGCCGAGGGCCTGATAGGTATGTCCCCGCAACTGGTAGAGGACTGGATTCTCGGGATCCAGCCGGATGGCCTCGCTGAAGTCGTCGATTGCGTGCTTTGGATCGTTGGATTGCGAATAGAGACCGGCGCGCTGCGTGAACCACTGGGAGTTCTTCGGTTCGAGTTCAATGGCGCGCGTGCAGTCGGCCATCGCCTTACCGAGTTCGCCCTTCTCGAAGTACGCCATGCCGCGACCGCCATACGCTGCCCCGCACGTCTCCTTGGCCTGAATCGCTTTACCGAAATCCTCAATGGCTTTGTCGAATTGGCGCATGGTCACGTGGACGTTCGCTCGGCCACGATAGGCAACCTCGGCCTCGGAGGGTTTGACCTCGACAGCTTGGGTGTAGTCGGCGATGGCTTTCTCGAACTGGCCTTTCTCGCTATATACGAGTCCGCGATTGCAGTAGGCCTCGAAAAGTTTCGGATCGAGGCGGATCGCCGCGTCAAAATCGGCAATCGCCTTGTCGAATTGCTCCAGATCGAAATAGGTGTTGCCGCGCTGGCAGTAGGCATCGGCATAGTTCGGGTCGAGGCGGATGGCTTCGTCAAAAGCAGCCAACGCCTTGGCGGGGTTGACGGCTTTGAGACACGCCTTACCGAGTTCCCGCGCCGCAATCGCCTCCGGTAGTGTGGCCGGTGAGGTCGGCAATTCCGCGGAGGACTTCGGGGGCTGCTGGGCCGACTGCTTTTCCGGCGGTTCCGACCGGCTGCAACCCAGCACCACCACGAGCGGCAAGAGCCGCAGCGTGCAGTCAACCACCACTCTCCAGAAATTCGGATACGGTCGTCTCATCCTTCATCCTCCTCGACAAAAGGGGGGGCTTCCGGTTTTTCAGTAAGTCCTCATGGTGGGACTCGTTTCACTCGTCCCACCCTACTTCGGATACCTCGAAAATCACGCCCTGGAAAGATAGGAACCGTCGCGGGTATCGACCTTGATTGTCTCGCCTTGGGACAGGTATTCGGGCACCTGCACGATCAGACCGGTCTCCAGCGTGGCAGGCTTCGAGCGGGCGGTGGCCGACGAGCCTTTGATGCCCGGATCACATTGCACAACCTTTAGCTCGACGGCCACGGGCAACTGCACGCCGACACACGCGTCGTTGTAGATCAATGCCTGCATGCCTTCGAGATTTTCGGTCATGTACTGCGACTCCTCGACCACGTCCTCCTTGGCTAACGAGTACTGCTCGTAGTTTTCAGAATCGAGAAAATGGACGTGGGTCGTGTCGGCGTACATGAACTTGATCGGCCGCTTGCGGAAATCGGCTTCGTCCAGCGACTCGCCGCCGCGAAGCGTGATGTCAACCTTCTGCTTCGTGATCACGTTGCGTCCGCGATATTTGTAGTAGGTCGCCGCACCACGAGCCGTGGGGCTTTGCACGATAACGCTCTCGATCAGACACGGCGCGTTGTTGTAGTTGACGATGGCACCGCTTTTAATTTCCTTGGCTTGCATTATTTCATTCACTCTTGGGTACTTAGGATCGGCGCACCAATAACTGTCGTGTTTTGCGCACTCGCCGAGTGGGGGCGGACGGCACACGGAGTGTGCCTGCTACTTTTCTTGCGACACTTATTGATGCGCCGATCCTTAAAGCTTGGGTACTTAAAGTTTCATTCACTCTTGGGTACTTAAAATGGTTCCCGACTGCGGATCGACGGCGATGCCGCCCGTAATCCGAGTCAACTCATCCAAGACCGTCAGCAGGGTGCTGGGATCGAGCAGTTCGTCAGGCTCGTCTTCATCGGCGGATTCGCTGACCTGTTCAAAATGGAGCACGTCAAAACGGCCGTTGTACTCTTTGAGCCGCTTCAATAGGATCTTCTGCTCCGGCTCGACCGTGGACGCAAGCTCTTGGACCAGTTCCCGGGCATGCTCCAGCACTTCGTCGCCACCGGTATAGCAGACGTCCAAAGCAGCAAAGTCATCGGGCGAGATGAGCGTGAGCGATTCAAACCTGCCCTGCTCGTCCCCGCCAAGATCCTCCAGGGTGTAGCGATTGCTCAGGTGGGCCAAATTATTTTCGACCATTTTCAGCGTAGGCCGGCGGGAGGCGGGAAAGAGTACAAAGTACGTTTCGCGCCAGCGGTAACGATCGTTTTCAAAGGTCGACATGGCAAAGACTCCCCTGGAATTGGAACTTGTTTCAAAAGCTGGTTCAAACGGCTATTTTCTTGGTAGGCTTGGTTTTTTGGCTCTCCGCCAAGTTTGTGGTGCGGGCGTCTCGCCTGCCTGGTTCAACCACAACATCTTGGGCAGGCGGGACGCCCGCACCACAATTATCCGCAAACCCGGCGGAGAGCCGGTTTTTTTGTAAAAAGTTCTCAGTTTGACTCATCTTCTTGTTCCTGCCCCAGCAACCAGGCTTGCAAGGATTCGACCGCCGTGTCGTGTTCGGGTAGGCTGGCCCAAACCGATTCGCTCGACTCCAGGCGGATCTCATACTGGCCTTCGCACTGGCAATCCGCTTCGCCACAAAAGTGCGGCAGGTCGGAGATCCAGACAATGCGGCAGAGCGGAATGTGTTTGTCGTCAATCTGACAGAAAACCGGCATGATTTACCTCGAACTCGCATGCGGAACGCCTGCGCTACCTGTGGCCAATTCCAAAGAGCGACGTGTTGCGGCTTCGACGGCGGCCATCAATCCGCCGCGAAGGCCGGCTTCTTCGAGAACCTGGAGTCCGGCGATGGTTGTTCCGCCGGGGCTGGCGACTCGATCTTTGAGCACGCCCGGATGATCGCCGGTCGAGAGGACCATTTGGGCCGCTCCGAGAACCGTTTGGGCGGCCAATGCGGTGGCCACGGCACGGGGCAAGCCCATGCGGACGCCGCCGTCACTGAGGGCCTCAATGATCACGTAAACGAAGGCCGGCCCGGACCCGGAAAGCCCCGTCACAGCGTCCAAAAGCTTTTCTTCGACTTCAATCGCCAGGGCGACCGCGGAGAGCAATTGCTGGACGAGTTGCCCGTCAGCCGATGTGGAGGTGCCCCCCAGGCAATATCCACAGGCCCCTTTTCCGACCAAACAGGGGGTATTCGGCATGACTCGGGCCCAACGGACTTTTTCGCCAAACCCCCGAGCCAGGTCTGACAAGTGAATGCCCGCGGCGATGGAAATCACGAGCAAATCAGGACCAAGCTTGCCTTTAAGCTCGGCCGCCACACGAACCATTTGTTGGGGCTTTACGGCCAGAAAGAGCACGTCCGAGCGGCGAACCACCTCGTCGTTGTCGTCCACGGCCTGACCGCCGGTCGAATGGGAGAATCGCTCACGCGCCTCGGACGAGGGGTCCGAAGCGATCAATTCTGCCCCGGACACAAGGCCGGCACGGACGAACCCAGCCCCCAAAGCGGTGGCCATCTGACCAGCACCAATAAAGCCAATATGCTTTTTAATCATAGCCGCCATTCTAAGGGATAGGACAGGAAGACGCAAGAGTCGCAGGAGAACGCAGGAGAACGACACCAAGGCATTAAGCATAACCTTGCCAACCGCTAGTGGTGATAGCGGGTTGTAGGGTGCGTGGAGCGAACCGGCCGGGAAATGGTGGGTTGCGCACGAAGTCGAGACGCTGACAGCACTTACCACTGCTCCAGATCCGTTCGCGTAACGCACCGTTAGAAGAACGGTAGCTATAAGTCATTAAACAGCAAGACTTTAGGAAATACGCTGTTTTCCGGTTCTACGCCCGTTGTACGCGCCGATTATTTTCCTGTTTGGACACTTCCTATTTTGCGGTAGTGTACATTTGGACACAACCGCACCACGCCGAACCGTCGAGCATGTCGGCCGTCGAGCATGATCTTCGTGGGCCTGCATGGTGGCGACGAGGGGCAGCAGGGCTAGCGGATATTTGATTTGTGGCTGGCTTGCTGGACTGCGGAGGAGATCGCGGAAGAGTGCGGATGCGACAAGGCAACGGTTAGCCGTGTTTGTTGCAAACCGGAAGATATGCCGGAATGCAACAAACCATCCGCAGTTCATACCGACCTCGACCCTCTTCCCCTCTACAACATATGGAAGCAGCAAGAGAAGACGGCCGGAGCGCCCTTGTCGGCAACGTGCTTGGCTGTCTTGACGGATGATGGCGAGACGCTGAAGGCTTTGGCGGCATCGTCAATAGAGGGTAGACAAGTTTGGCTACCCTCACTCTTTTTGTGCTGATTGTCTCCAAGTCGCATCTTCGCCACTTCAGCCGCACACTGCGCCCGCTGGCTTGCATCGAGGTGGCGACGGTGGAAACCGGCTATACGCTGATAAATCGAGTATAAATCGCCCCCGCTGCCCCTGAACCCGAAAACCGGTTCGCCAGGATCGACGCTGTTGCGTGATCGGCACCGTCAACGTGGTTTTACCCGTCCGGTTTTAGCCCCCGCCAGGATCGACGCTAGGCTTTCGTGCAAGAAAAGAAAAAGGCTCCCTGCCGCCGATTAAATCGTCAGGGAGCCACGGGGAGAAACAACTAACCCCGCGAAGTGAATGTCATGCAGTACCGGCGGCCGGTGCCAGCTTCAGCTTGGAAGAAAGAACCGTCGTGCTGTGGGTGACCGGCTCCAGCTTGGCTTTCGTCTGGACGGCAATCACTCCGTCGATGACGCCGTTGGCCGTTGCCGTAATCAGAATAGGCTTAATGTACCGCTTCTGTGGGTTGACGATTTCCAAGATAGCGACCTTGTTGTCATCCGCATCGGTGTAGGCAATCGCCGTACCCAACAGGTCAGCGTAAGCATCCGTTGCCGCATCATCCGAAGATTGCTGCGCCTTCAGCGTAACCGTGCCCGTGCTTGCAATGGCACCAATCAGGCAATAGAAGGTTACAGACGAGTAACCCTTCATATCAATCGCCGTGCCCGTCGTGGTTGCTTGTCCTGCCACCACGCCGTTGATGCAACGTGTAACTTTTCCGAGAGTCGAGAGATTCATAATTGAGATTCCTTTTTGGGTTAGGCAGTGATGCCGGAGATCGTGGAAAACCAAGTCGGCCGCAACAGGACGGTATCGGCTCGCATGTAGGCCACGACCAGTTTCATCAACTGCGATTCAGCGGACCAAGACGCGCCGTCCGCATCGGTGACGCTGCCAGAGTCCAAGACCCTGATATTGACCTGCTGCCGGATGCCGATAAGCAACTGGCTAAAATCCCCGATGATGTCGGTCGATTCATTGCTGCCACCGCCACCGTTGATTGGAAGGCTCGTGGTCATAAACCGCTGCGGGGCTGCAACCCACGGCGATGCCTTCAACGGTTGGTAAAGCGTATCCGCCAGCGCGTCGTAAGAGTTGGCCGTGCGAGGATGCTGAATCCATGCCAGGTCTTCCAGGCGGCCGGGATAGTTGGCCGTCAGAATGTCGAGAACCGCTTCTCTGGCTTTAACGCAACCGTGGGCGGGGGCACCGCACGAAGTGACTGCGTTCACGCCAGGGAAGTTCACAATGCCGCAAGGCTCGGAAGATGAACCCTTGCCAAGCAGGGCGGCTTGGTCGAGAGCAAGACCAAGAGACCGCTGCAATGCACCAGTGACCACGGCTTCGACGTTGACGGCGTCTTGGAGAACTTCGATGGACAGCGGAATTATCGCTGCGAGAGTCAGCGGCCTTAGCACCGCTTGGCTGAGAGTTGGTGCCGACGCCGTAACTTTCACGCCTTCGGCGCGCCAGTAGCCGACTGGGTCGGTTGCCAGCTTTGCGATTCTCAACTCGCCGGAATCCATCGGGATGGTTTGAGCACCAGCACGAAGGCAAACCGACGCACTACGCGCTAAGTCGATTACCGAACCGCTGAGAACCGGGTTCAAGAGATACCCGCCACCAGCATCAACCGCACCCATCATGGCGCGCTTCTCAAAACTGGAAAGCAACTCAGGACGATTCAAGACGGCGGCGGCGATACACCTGCCGACACTCATAACTTCGTCCGAGTCCGCCAAATCGCTTCCGGCTCGCATGGAACGCTCGAAGGATTCATTCGGCCGCAAGGCGCGAATTTCTCGGCCTGAGCGCATATCCTTGAAGGACATTCCAGGCTCGCCGTCGGTTGTGTCTTCGGCAGCCAGGATGCTAGCGATTTCGTGATTGCAAGCGGCTTGCATCCGATCGATTTCGGCGGTCCGAAGTTCGTACTCGGAACTGAGAACCGCTTCGGTGGTCTTCTCTTCGGAAGTCAGACCACGCTTTTCCTTAATGGCCAAATTGAGCAAGGCTTCTTGCTTGGTCGAAACCTGTCCACGCTCTTCGCGCAGTCGCTGTAGTAATCTACTCATTATTCAGTCTCCTTTTCAGTGTCGGGGTGGTCGGACGCGTAACGCGCGTCCGATTGATTCATTTTTTCGTCGCGTTCATCAAGGCGAGTGCTTCGCAATTCGTAGGCCTGTTGCCGTGTCATCGGTTGGCCCTTGGGACAATCGACAGCCGACCACCTGGTCAAAGCTTCGGTGGACCACCGAACCAAACGGCCGCCAATGATCGACGGCGGGGGAAGGTGGCCGTCGAGGACTAAGGCCAAAACAGCGTTCAAATCGCTGTCGAGTTCCGATGCAAGTTTTTCAAGAGTCAAAAACATTTTTGGGTTCCTTTCTAAAATCAATTCTCACCGCAGTGCAGCAGGTTGTAAATCCTGTTTGTCCACCAATGTACTAGATTCTAGTACTTTCGCCCTTTTGGGGGGAAGGTAACTCTTTCCGTGAGCACCGCACAAATTGCAGCGAAGATACCGAACCACGGCTAATCCATCCGGCCGGGGGCGGGTCGTCTGAGTGAGCATGGTGCCAGAGGGGCACGCTGAGCACGGATCGAGACTTCTCATTGCACGTTCTCCTTCAGGTCTCGCATACCGATTGAAAATGGGGTGTCACT
>JBAWVO010000257.1:0-9260 GCA_037147235.1 Planctomycetota bacterium
CATTCGTCATTCGTCATTCGTCATTCGTCATTCGTCATTCGTCATTCGTCATTCAGCCTCCTTCCAGAAAAATGACTTCCATCTCCAACATCCGTACTTTACCACAACCATCCGTCGCCATACTCGGTGGCGGCTTGGCCGGGCTGGCGGCGGCTGTGGCGGCGGTGGAACATGGTTTCTGCGTCGAATTGTTCGAGCAGGCCCCGACATTAGGCGGCCGGGCCGGGTCGTATCACGATCCCCAGGCCGATCAACTTGTCGATCTTTCGCCGCATGTGGCCATGGGCTGCTGCACGAACCTCTTGGATTTCTGCCGCCGCACGGAAACCACCGACGGCTTCGATCGCCATGCAACGCTGCATTTCTTCGGCCCCGACGGTATTCGCTATGACTTCGCCGCCAGCCGCTGGCTACCGGCTCCGCTGCACCTCATGCCCGGGCTGCGACGGCTCGGTTATCTCACCGGCAGCGAGTGTCGGGCCATCGGCCGGGCCATGTTGCGATTGGCCCGTTATCGCGAGCTGGATAGGGCCGACTCGCCCACCATGGGCCAGTGGCTCCATCGGCAGAATCAACCGGAAAACGCCGTGCGGCGGTTCTGGGCCGTGGTGCTGGAAAGTGCCTTGGGCGATACCCTTGATAATGTTTCTGTAGTGGCGGCGAGAAAAGTCTTCGTCGATGGGTTCATGGCCACGCGTGAGGCCTATCAAGTCCTGATCCCTCGGATACCGCTAGGCGAAATTTGGCATCGAGCAGGTGCCTGGCTCATCCGCCGCGGCGCAAAGCTCCATACGCGCACTCGGATCGAGCAATTGGAAGTTGATGGGCAGCGCGTTCTCGGCATCGTGCTAGGCGATGGGACTTGCCGCCGCTTCGACCACGTCGTCTCAGCCGTCTCTTGGAAACAAGTCGGCAAACTGCTCGGCACGGAGTTGCTCAGGCAGATCCCCCAGGCCGAGGCCGGCACTAAGCTGGACTCCTCACCGATCACGGCGGTACATCTCTGGTTCGATCGGCCGATCATGGACCTGCCTCATGCCGCCTTGGTCGGCCGACTAAGCCAGTGGGTATTCCAAGGTAGCAGGCACACTCCGTGTGCCGTCCGCCCAATGAAGACAGCGGACGGCACACGGAGTGTGCCTGCTACTTCGGCGGACGATACGGTGCCTGCTACTTTTCACTACACCGTCGTCATCAGTGCTTCACACGCACTTGTAGGGCGAGATTCGCAGGAAGTGCTGCAAGAGGTGCTCGGCGACTTGCGGGCGGTCTGGCCGATGGCTGGCGAGGCGAAGCTGGTGCATCATCGCGTACTCACGCAGCCAGGGGCGGTTTTTTCCGTAAGGCCGGGCAGCGAGGCGATCCGGCCCCTTCAGCAGACACCAATCGAAGGTCTCTATCTTGCCGGCGATTGGACCGCCACTGCCTGGCCCGCCACGATGGAAGGTGCCGTGCGGAGCGGTTACCTGGCGATCGAGGCCCTCTTGGTCGCGCTCGGGCGGCCAGAGTCCGTGCTAATCCCGGATTTGAAAAAAGGCTGGCTGACGAGGTGGATCGTGGGCTGAACAAAGTCGCTCACGATATCCCCGTTCGTCGATAGCAATGGACACAATTCCGGGGGACAAATTCCAGATACATAACTAAATTCGTATTCTGTTTCGGTTTTGGGCCGCGTTTATGGGGTTTGAGGACACGCCCGACCATTTCCTTCAGACGACCAAGGAAAGTTTCGTCTTCCAGCGGCCGGCCAGTGCGACCGTGCTGGCGTATGTCTTTCAGTTCCTCTTCTGGCATGGCACTCTTCAAAAAGGCATTCCAATCGTCGATCATCGCCAACAAGGGCGCAACTTCCCCCAACGGAGGGTCTGCGAACTCTGGCCTTGCCTGTTCGTAATTTACGAACTATAATACAATCGGATGCCGATACAAGGAGCAGCAAGGAATGCGAGTCATCTCGAAGGCACGGCTCAAGCAATTTTGGGAATCCCCCGGCCACAACGACGCTGAGGGGCCACTTCGGGCTTGGTACACGAATGCGAACAGCAAGACGGTCGCTTGGCATTCCTGGGCTGATGTCAAAGCCGATTTTAGCAGCGCAAGCCTCGTCGGTCGCTGTGTCGTCTTCAATATCGGCGGCAACAAGTATCGGCTAATTACCCGTGTTCATTACATAAATCAGAAAGTCTTCGTCCTCAAGGTGATGCCCCACAAAGAATACGATGAGGACAAATGGAAGGATCAGTGCGGTTGCTTTGCCCCGCCTCCCGAATCGGAAGAGAAGGCGAAAGACACGGCTCCCAAACCTCGACGAAAAGGACATTGAGACATGGCAACCAAGACGAAGTTTGCACTGAAGGGAAAGGAACGGGACGCCTATCTGGAGCTTGTGCATGCGTTTCCCCTGGCTTCGATCAAGTCGGATGAACACCTTGATACTGCACAGGAGGTCATGGACCAACTGCTTGCCAAAAGCGAACTTGACGACGGCGAAGAGATGTATCTTGATGCTTTAAGCGATCTTGTGGCGACCTACGAAGATGAACACCACGCAATCGCTCCGGCCTCGGATGCCGACATGCTACGTCATCTAATGGAAGCCAAGGATGTCACGCAGTCACAACTGAGTCGAGAGACGGGTATTGCCAAATCAACGATCTCAGAAGTGCTGGCGGGAAAGAAGACATTCAGTCGGCAGATGATTCGCAAGTTTGCGGATTACTTCCGAGTTGATGTTAGCGTCCTGGCGGCGAATCTGTGAGTCAGGTTTCTGGCGATCTTGCACAGACTTTTTGGGCTGGTGAAGGCAGGGTCAGGAGCAGCCGACAAGGCTGCGGTCCAGCGGTGAGTGGGGGCGATTGGACCGCCACTGCCCGGCCCGCCACGATGGAAGGTGCCGTGCGGAGCGGTTACCTGGCGATCGAGGCCCTCTTGGTCACGCTCGGGCGGCCGGAGTCCGTGCTGGTGCCGGATTTGAAAAAAGGCTGGCTGACGAGGTGGATTGTGGGAGTGGATGTGCCGTAAATACGGTGTCCAGTCTCAGCTTCGGGCAATCCACCGCACCGCTTCGGGAGCCTAATTGCAATCGCAATGAATGACCGATAGAATGGTGTCAGGTGTCGGAGAAGTGATTCAAGCAATTGACGAGGCGACCACTATGACCATCAGACTCGAATCGGATATTGAAGAAGTGATTCGGAAACACGCCCGTGAGCAACACACGACGCCCGAGGCAATTATCATGGACATCCTCCGCGAGAGGTTGTCGCTTTCTCGCGGGCCTTCGTTGTCGCATCAACCGGCCAAAGATTGGAAGACAAGACTACTACGGTTGCCGACCCATTGCGGAGTTTCGCTCAGTGACGAAGCTGTGAGCAGCGAGGGGCTTTACGATTGATGGCTTGGCTTGTGGATATTGTGGCCGAATCTAGCGATGGCAGCCCAATTTTGGGACTACTGTGCTTGGCGGTAGTCATAGCGATAACCACTAACTGAGTTGACTCGGGGGGAGCCACTGGGACAAGTCTGGTATTGGCAAGGTAGATAAGGCATGAAACAACCCAAACATCCAAATAGAATAAGAATAAGGCAGGGAACTACCGGAGGCGTGAGCCATGCACCAAATTCAACTGAATGATCAACTCTATCAAGTGGCTCAGCGTCGCGCGTCGGCCGCCGGCTACATAACCGTTGACGAATACGTCGCCGACGTGTTGCAGCACGATATTCACGAGGAAACCGGGAACTTCGATTACCTATTCACGCCGGAACGACTCTCGCACATCGATCGGGCCGCTGCTCAAATCGACGCCGACCAGGGTATTCCATCGGAGCAAGTGCGCGACCATTTCCGACAGAAGCACAAAACATGAGCGATGAGCATAGGTCCGCATTACCGGTCGTCTATGCGCCACTTGCGATTCAAGACCTCGATGTAGTCTGGGACTGGAACGAGAGAACCTACGATCCCGATCATGCGGCACGGTACGTCGATCTTCTTGAACGGCATATTGACGCTTTAGGTGAAAACCATTCTCGGGGAAGATTCGTTGAATCTCGCCCTGGGTTGCGTTATATCCAGATCAGCCAGCGAAAGCGCGGGCATGGTCATATAGTCGTGTACCGTGTTGACGATGAAGCAGTTAGCGTCTTGCACATTTTTCATACTGCACAGGACTGGCAGACGAAGCTTGCGGAGGAACACCCGAACCAATAGCTGCGGGGATTTACTCGCGAAATCCCTCCGCCTGCCCAAGATGTTGTGGTTGAACCAGGCAGGCGAGACGCCCGCACCACGAACTTGGCGGAGAGCGAGTTTTCTGAGTTCCTCCTCGCGCAAGGCACGGTTCAAAAAGCCCTCCCAGTCGTCGATCATCGAACCCAGCGGAGCGGCTTTCACCAAGCGGTCGTCGCGGCCCGACAAGTGGGCGCGGGCACTGCTCCAAGGCCACTCGGCGGCATGGTTCGCGAGTTTCACCCGCAAGGGATTCAAATCGGTGTTTCCAGCCCGCTCCCATCGCCATTGCAGCCAAACATCCCCCCCTGTAGAATATGCCCATGATCGATTTTCACTCATTGCTTTCCGCCTTCCAGACTGTCCGCCGCGAACTGCTGGCCCTGCGAGAACCCACGGGCCATTGGATCGGCGAGCTTTCAAGCTCTGCGTTCGCCACGGCCAGCGCGGCCAGCGCACTGTGCCTTGTCGCCCGGGCGGTGAAAGAAGACTCCCGCCGCGAGGCCTATCAGCAACTAGCCTGCCGCTCCGTCGATTGGCTCGCGGCAGGGCAGAACGGCGACGGCGGCTGGGGCGATACCCGTTCAAGCCCTTCAAACCTCGCTGCGACGATGCTCGTCCGCGCAGCCATACATCTGGCCGCCCAGTCTCACCGCTATGCCGATTCGCTTGCCCGGGCGCAGCGGTACTTTGATGACCGCGATGGGCAGGCTGGGTTGCGGCGGCAGTACGGCGGCGATCCGACGATGTTGGCGGCCATCCTCGGTAACTCAGCTCTGGCTGGGCTGACCGCCTGGCACGACGTGCCAGCGATGGCTTTTGAGCTTGCTTGGCTACCCCGGACCCTGCAACGCCCTCTGGGGGTCTCAGCCAGCTACGCGGACCCGGTGCGAGTTGGTATCGGACACGCCCGCTTCTTCCACCGCCGGCCACGTAATCCGCTGGCCTGGCTGACACGTCGCTTGAGCGTCGGCCGCAGCCTTAAACTGCTGGGGAGCATACAACCACCCAGCGGTGGTTTTTTGGAATCCGTGCCGTGGACCAGCTTCCCCGTGATGGGGCTGGCTTCGACCGGCCGGGTCAATCACCCCGTAGCACGACGAGGCCTGAGCTTCCTGCTGGATACCGTCCGCGGCGACGCCTCTTGGTCGATCGACACGAGCCTTTCGGTATGGAACACGGCACTTTCCATTAATGCCTTGGCGTCGGCCAGCGGCGACGTGGGTGCCCTGGGCTGTCTCGATTGGCTGTTGGGTTGCCAACGAAGCGAATTGGACCCGCTGACCGCGACTCCGCCGGGCGGATGGAGTTGTAACGACGCCCGAGGCTCCTTGCCCGACGTAGACGACACCTCGACTGCACTTTTGGCCTTATCGGTACTCTTAAAGTCGGGCGCGGGGGCCCATCGGCCGCGGATCGAAATTGCCGCCGCCGCAGGCATTAACTGGCTCCTGGCCGTGCAGAACGTCGACGGAGGTTGGCCCACCTACTGTCGCGGTTCGCGCGGTGAATTGCTCGGCGGCAGCGGTGCCGATCTGACCGCTCATGCCCTGCGTGCCCTACGGGCATGGCAATACTGGATTGCGAATCGTTCGATCGACGGAGCAATACGTCGCGGCATGGATTACCTCGCCGCGCAGCAGCGATCCGATGGAAGTTGGCGGCCACTCTGGTTCGGCAACCCGAACTTCCCCGGCGAGGAGAACCCAATTTACGGCACATCGCAGGTACTTTTGGCTTATCGTGATCTCGATCAAATCGATGGCCCATTAGCCCAGCGCGGCCTGGATTGGCTGACGGCTGCCGTTGACCCTGGCGGGGGGTGGGGTGGCGGGCAGGGCGAGCCTCGCGGCCCGTCGAGTGTTGAAGAGACGGCCCTGGCGGTCGAGGCATTGCTTGCCGCGCCGAGCGATCCGCGGCGACAACCCGTACTAAAGGCTGGGCTGCAATGGCTTGTCCGGGCAGTGCATGAGTCGCGTCATCGCCAGACGGCAGCCATTGGCATGCACTTGGCCCGACTCTGGTATTGCGAGAAGGTTTTTCCGCTTGCCTTCACGGTTTCAGCGTTAGGGCAGGCCGTGAAGCTCCTCTCGCGACCCGCATAGCGCAGGCGGTTTTTCAGCTTTCCTCCCGCCCCCGCTGGCAATCGTCTCCACTTCCCATTAAAGTAGAGATAGTTGCACGTTAGGTTTTTATTGCCAGACCGCAAGCTGATTGTTGCGAGTAATGTTTTTATCGTCAGACCGCGAGTCCATTCCCGTGGGTAAGGTTTGAAAAATGTCCGCTGACTGGTTCTGCAAAATTGGTGAAAAAAGGATTGGCCCGTTGAGCGGCCAGCAGCTCAAGACGATCGTTGCCAAAGGACAACTCAAGCCGGAGCACCTCGTGCGTCGCGGCAGTGAAGGACCGTGGGTTCCGGCCGGACGAATCAAAGGACTTTTTCCTGAAAGCCCGGCCGGCACTGCGCGACCCCTGGGCAAGACCCAACCCCAAGCTACAGCCAAATCATCATCCAAAGCGGCACGGAAGCCAGGCTCGCCGCCCACGGCCAAACCTACTTCTCTGCCCACCGCTGCCGAGGCCCCCACGCCGCCCGCCGCCGCCACCCCCCAGGAATCCTCGGGAGGACATCACAAGCACCATGTGCAGATGAACCTCGACCTACTCAATATCGAGGCGGCACCGGTTACGGTCTCGCACCGCAAGGTCAAGGCAGGACTACAAGGGATGAAAAAGGATGAACGGAAGAAGCTGACCATCCTGCTCTTGTGCCTCATCGGCAGTGGCATGACGATTGGACTGATCGTGCTTACTTGGTTCTTCATTAACTCCGGTAAGTCTCCTAGTTCTGATTCCGCAAAAGACAAGAATCCGATCTTGACGGGTAAAGCAACCGATAGCGGCAAGAAGGCCGAAGATAAACCCGTGGACAAGAAGCTGGCCCTGGAGAAGCCTGCCCAGGAGAAAGAGCCTGTGAACTGGAAGAGCTTAGGGATTAAAATACTCGTGGACAAGGTCGAAGTCAATGCCCTCAAGCCGACTCGCGGCGCGCCGCCGGAAGGGGCGAAGACCGAAGAGACCTACGTACTCATCGTGCCGGTGACCTTGGAACTCAAATCGGACAAAGTGAAGCAAGTCGAGTTTACGAGTTGGGCGGACGACAGCCTCAAAAAGAAGGTTTCGCTCAAGGACGATCAGGACAAGAGCTATGATTTGCTGGAGCAGGTCGCCGACAAGGAGAGCGATGGCAAAGCGATCACGAAAACGCGGATCAAGGTGCATCTTATCTTCCAAGCCCCAACCAGCAAGAAGCTGAAGTTCCTGCATCTGGCACTGCCTGTTTCCGCCTTCCATGCCGAGGGAGTCATGATCGGCTATGAGATCAAACCGACCGACATACAGTCTGCCCCAGCAGGCAAGGCCGATAAGCCGGCCAAAACCGATGAGGACGATGCTGCGGAGAGTACGCCCAAGAACGACAAGAAAAAGCCGGGTAAGGCCGATAAGCCGGCCAAGAACGATGAGGACGATGCCGCGGAGAGTACGCCCAAGAACGACAAGAAAAAGCCGGGTAAGGCCGATAAGCCGGCCAAGACCGACGAGGACGATGCCGCGGAGAGCACGCCCAAGAGCGATAAGAAAAAGCCGGGCAAAGCCGATAAGCCGGCCAAGACCGACGAGGACGATAACGTCATGTCAAAGGATCCGTAAAGGAATCAAACACCCGTCAGAATGTCCCATTGGTCGTACGTCAGGCTTTCCAGCCTGACAGTAAAGGTCAGGCTGGAAAGCTTGACGTACCTGACTTGAACCCATTCGAGATTGGGTGGCATCCTTGCCCATGATCCTTTTTGAATGCCCCTACTGTGCCGCTCAACTGGAAATCGGCGAAAGCCGGACCGGGCGGTCGATGACTTGCCCCTTCTGTAAGGGCCAGGTTGAAATACCCAAGCCGCACAAGCCGCGGCGGCTTGAGGAATACGACCTGCAAGAGGACGACGGGAGGCCGCGAGACTCACTGGCCACGCTGGGGAAACTGACGGCGGCCGATATTGAGGAGCTGGAAAAAGACGAGGAGCCGCAGAAAAAGAAACGCCGTCGTCCCAAAATGGAGTGGCAGCTTTTCGTCGGTGGTTTCGGCTTTCCCTGGTCGCCCGGTGCCGTGATGCAATGGCTGATGATCGCAATCTGGGCCACGGCCGCCGGATGGCTGACCCACTCGGCCATCAATCTGAGGAGCCAACAGGCACTGGGCGACGCCAACATTAACCAGACCATCTTGGCGTTGCTGGCCAACATGGGTTCCCTGATGGCAGGGGTGGCACTGGCGGGCATCGCCGCCATCCACGGCATGACAATTCTCCTGGAAACCACCGCCGGCAACGACCGCGTGGAGAACTGGCCGAACGTGGGCCTTTTCCTCGATTGGGTCGGCGATCTCTGGTTCATCTTCAATACGGCTACCGTCAGTGTGGCACTGGGATTGGGCCTCGACTGGCTGCTGCCCGGTCTGCTCGCAACGCGCGAGTGGACGGTCGCAGTCACGGTCTTTTTCGCCTTCCCGATCCTCTTGTTATGCACCTTGGAGAGCGGCTCGCCGTTCTTGCCGGTTTCGTCCGTCGTCTTTGCCAGCCTCGGGCGGCACGGCATCGCCTGGCTGACGTTTTACTTACAAGCCGGCAGTCTGCTGGCCGCCGTAGTCGCGATGGTTTATTATTTTGCTCCATGGCTTGATCTGCGGCTGGCTATTCCCCTGGCCGCCCTGCTCTTCTCGGCCGCCGTCATGATCTTCTTCCGATTGCTCGGCCGACTGGCCTTCTACTGCTCAGTCGAACCCGAAGAGGAAGAAGCGGAAGAGTGATGTCGTTCTATCGGCCAGAAAAGGAAGAAAGGGAATCGCAAGTTCGGCCTTGATCATAACCTTGCCAACTGCTAGCAGTGACGGCAGACCGTAGGGTGCGTGGAGCGAACCAAACCCGGGAAATGGTGCGTTGCGCACGGACTCAATACTTCGAGAACGTCTACCCTG
>JBAWVO010000258.1:0-9227 GCA_037147235.1 Planctomycetota bacterium
CCTGCCCAAGATGTTGTGGTTGAACCAGGCAGGCGAGACGCCCGCACCACAAACCCGGCGGAGAGCCGAATTATGCCAATGGAACAGCCTGTTTTTCAAGATGTTTCCTGGGAACGAATGGAGCGAGCGGTGGAAAAAGTGCGCATGCGTTTGTTGCGGGCGGCTTCGATCTTTGAAGAGGCCGGCATTCCCTATGCCGTCGTGGGCGGCAACGCCGTGGCTGCCTGGGTCTCCCGCGTCGATGAGGCTGCGGTGCGAAACACCCAAGACGTTGACATTCTGATTCGCCGCCAGGATCTGCCGGCCGTCATCGAGGCGATGTCGAAGGCGGGGTTTTTTCATCGCCACGCGGCCGGGGTTGACATGCTCCTCGACGGTGCCGGAGCAAAGGCCCGCGACGCCGTACACTTGGTTTTCGCCGGCGAACGAGTGCGGCCGGAGTATCTGCTACCCACGCCCGACGTTACCGAGAGCGAGTTGTCGGCGTCTTTCCGCATGCTTTCGCTGGAATCGCTGGCACGAATGAAACTCACGTCGTTTCGGCGCAAGGATCAAATGCACCTGCTTGATTTCATCGAGGTTGGCTTGATCGACGCGACATGGCCTTCGCGTTTTCCACCCGAGTTGGCCGCTCGCTTGCAGGAGCTTTTAGATCATCCCGAGGGATAAGGAAGGTTTTCTGGGCATGAAAATGCAAGCTGTGACTTTCACCACAAGGATGGTAAACTGTAGACGTCACCTCTTTGTGACGTATAGTATTTATTGTGCGGTAGTTTTTTGATAGATGAGGA
The DNA here is from genome assembly GCA_037147235.1 of Planctomycetota bacterium. GTDB lineage: Bacteria > Planctomycetota > Planctomycetia > Pirellulales > Thermoguttaceae > JANXQG01. The sequence continues at coordinate 792 of JBAWVO010000258.1, forward strand.
GCCTATATGCTGGGAATCAATATCGACCTAGGGTCTTACCTGGAACGTCTTTGCACGGAAGTGAAGCGAGTCAGCCAAGAGGAAGTTATCCACCTGACAGAGTTGCTGTATGCCACCTGGGAGCAGGGTAAAACGGTGTTTATTGTCGGTAATGGTGGTTCGGCCTGCACGGCTTCGCATCTCTGCGAAGATCTCGGCAAAGGTTGCCTGGCGCAGGAGGATCTTTGCGACGAGTCGCGGCGGCGATTGCGGGTGCTGAGCCTTACCGACAACGTCGGCTGGTTGACGGCCATCGGCAACGACTGCGGCTACGACCAGATCTTCGTGCAGCAATTGATGAATTTTGGCCAACCGGGGGACGTGCTGGTGGCGATCAGCGGTTCAGGCAACAGCCCCAATGTTCTGAAGGCCGTCGATTGGGCCAATCGCCATGGCATGCAGACCTTCGGCATGACGGGCTTCCGAGGCGGCAAGCTCAAGGAGATGGCGCACGCCGGAATCCATGTTCCCCTGGACGACATGGGCATGGTCGAAAGCGTTCACATCTGCCTGATCCATTGGATCGTCGACGACCTCCATGCGCGTATCAATTCCAGCGGCCGCCATGCGAAAGTGCAATAGATGACAGAAACCGCGATCATCATCGGCGCCGGGCCGGCGGGTTTGACCGCAGCCTTTGAACTGCTCCAGCGGACCGGCGTCGTGCCGATCGTGCTGGAAGTCGAGGACTATGTCGGCGGCATCTCGCGCACGGCCAATTATAAGGGCAACCGCATCGACATCGGCGGTCATCGCTTCTTTTCCAAGTCCGACCGCGTCATGGAGTGGTGGCTCGAACGCATGCCCATGCAACGTGTGCAAGCGGGGCAGGCTACGATCGACTACCAGCGAAAAAGCCGTGATGTGGCAACGACAGGGCAGGGGCCTGATCCGGAACAATGCGACGAAGTCATGCTTGTGCGGCAGCGCAAGAGCCGCATCTATTTCCTTCGCAGGTTCTTCGACTATCCCATCACGCTGAGCCTCGACACGATCCGCAAGCTCGGCCTGCTGCGAATGGTGAAGATTGGTTTCAGCTACCTTCGCTCGGTCTTGTTCCCCGTCCGGCCCGAGAAGAACCTGGAGGAGTTTTTCATTAATCGTTTTGGTCGCGAGTTGTATCGCACATTTTTCAAGTCGTATACGGAAAAAGTCTGGGGCGAGCAATGTTCGGTTATCAGTGCGGAATGGGGCGCACAGCGGATCAAGGGACTCTCGATCCTCGGCACCTTGAAGCACATTTTCAGCAAAATCTTCCGCCGCCGGGGCGACCTCACCCAGAAGCATACCGAAACCTCGCTCATCGAACAGTTCCTCTACCCCAAATATGGGCCGGGGCAGATGTGGGAGACCGTAGCCCGAGAAATCGAACGACGCGGCGGCCGGATCGTACATCACCAGCGAGTCGGCAAGATCCATCTTGACGGCGAGCGCGTCGTGGCGGTCGAAGCGGTTGATCCGCGAAGCGGTCAAGCGACCGTCTATCGCGGCGACTGGTTTTTTTCAACCATGCCGGTGAAGGAACTCGTCCGTGCGCTGGACGCCGAGGTTCCGGCCGAGGTGCGGCAGGTCAGTGAAGGGTTGATCTACCGCGACTTCATCACCGTCGGTCTCTTACTGAAGGAATTGAAGGTCCGTGAGGATACCAAGCAGGGGCAACAGCTCATCCGCGATAATTGGATCTATATTCAGGAGCCTGACGTCGTGGTGGGCCGCTTGCAGATATTCAATAATTGGAGCCCTTTCATGGTCTCCGATCGTACCAAGGTATGGGTTGGCCTGGAGTACTTCTGCTACGAGACCGACGATTTATGGAAGATGTCGGACCAGGAACTGATCGAGTTGGGCGGCCGGGAAATGGAGAAGATCGGCATCATCGAACGCTCGGCGGTGCTGGACGCCACGGTGATCCGCATGCCGAAGACCTACCCGGCGTATTTCGGCACGTACGACCGCTTCGAGAAGATTCGCCGCTTCATGGATCGTTTCTCGAATCTTTTTCTGCTGGGCCGCAACGGCATGCACCGCTACAACAATCAGGATCATTCGATGCTTACGGCCATGGTGGCGGTCGATAATATCGTCGCCGGAGTGCGCGATAAATCGAACCTGTGGGACGTGAACACCGAGCAGGATTATCACGAGGCAAAAGATCCGTGGCAGGGAAGCGGCAACTAGGGGGCCGTAAGAGAACCGTGGCTCACCGCCGGGGTTGCGGATGATTGTGGTGCGGGCGTCCCGCCTGCCCAAAATGCCGTGGGTGAACGAGGCAGGCGAGACGCCCGCACCACAAACTTTGGCGGAGAGCCGGAAAAAGTCAATCGCAGGGCAGGGGGGGCAGGGCAGGGCAGGGGGGGAAGATGCAAGGAAATCTCGGAGCAGGTTTTGGATGGGTACTAAGTCGCCGCACATTGATTGTGCTGGCGGTTCTGCTCGTCTTCGCGCTGTTGCTTGGGGTGATTCCGCGGATGCTTGCCTGGCCGTTTCAGGCTGCGTCGTCATCCAAATCAGCCGATTACTTCTGTATTCACGGCAACGAATTGAGTGCAGACGGTTTCCAAGCGTATGATGTGGCCGCCGAGTGGCATGGCAAACCGGCTGGTCGAAAAATCCTTGTACTCCTGCCCCATGTCAGCCGCATCGTGGAGATTGGCGCGGTGCGGTCGTTCGAGCAAACTTGCCTCAGCGAGTTGATCAAGCGCGGTGTACCTTCGGCCGATGTTTGGCCGATCCGCGCCGACGCTCTCAATGTGTGGGGTGAGGCCCATGCCCTCTCCGAATGGCTGAAGGCTCACCCTGAATCGACGGTGAGGATAGCATGTAGTCCGTTCAGCAGTGGCCAGCTGCGGTACGTGTTCCGCAAGATACTCGGCCCGATCGACTCCGAGCGGGTGGGGCTGGCGATCTTGCTTGACCCCAAATGTCGCGTCGAAAGTTGGTGGCAGAGCCGCGCCGGCGTGAAAGGGGTCATGTACGGCTGGCTGGAATTGATCTATGCCTGGGCAAAAGGGAACGAAGCGTTTCCGGAGATGCCCGATGCCGCCACATTTCAGCATGAAATACGCACCCAAATCGGGGAGGCTCCCCTTTGAAACGCTCACGGTATCGCCGGTGGCCGATTATCGCCTTCGGCTGCATCTTGGTTTTCGTTTTGGCTTTTAACCCTTGGAGCTTGCCTTGGGTAGCCCGGTGGCTCGATGTCGGCAGCCCACCGCAAAAGGCCGATGCCGTGGTGCTACTGAACGGCGGTCTCAACACCCGACCTTTTGTCGCGGCGGCCCTCGTGCATGGCGGCTGGGCACCGAAGATACTATTGAATACCGTGGCCGCCCATCCCAGCGAGATCAGCGGTGCGATCCCGCCATTCTTTGAAATCAACTCGAAGGCTTTCGAGTATGGCGGTGTGTCGCGGGATCGCGTAGTCTGTTTGGATTCCGCGGTGAATACCACTTTCGACGAGGCCAAAGCGGTGGCCGACTACCTGACCGATCACCCGGCCAAAAGATTGATGATTGTCACCGAGGGTCCGCATACTCGACGATCACGCTGGATCTTTCAGCGAGTCCTGACTGGTAGGCCGGTCGAGATTGTGCTGATCTCTGCACCGGCGGAAGGGTTTGAAAACGAGAACTGGTGGCGGAGCGAGGCGGGGTTCCTCTTCGTCGTGAGCGAGTACTTCAAGCTCTTTTACTACGGTCTACACTACAGTTGGCTGGGCTACGAGATCGTCGTCAGTGTGGCAGTGATGATTTTCCTGTGTACATGGTTTTTGCGGCGGCGGAAACTATACTGTCCGCGATTGAGATTGTCCCAATCCATACCAGCCCGAAGCGCAAGCGAGGCAACGACTTAGCAACCTCGCTCGCGCTTCGGGTTAGTGTCAGTCTCAACCGCGAGCAGTATAATAACTTATTTGGAGATCCGATCATGCGAACTTTGAACGTGCGCCTTACGGCGACTTGCCTTGTGGTGGTTGTGCTTTTGGGTGGCTGCGTTCACTTGTTGCACGGATTTCAAGTCCGCCGTCAGGCCAACGCATTGAGGGTCGCGTCGGAAAGGGCGGAGGAAGCGAGAGACCTTGATGAAACGATCCGCCATTTGGAAAGTTATGTTGCCCTCGTACCGCAAGACCGACAAGCACAACTGCACCTGGGGATGTTGTATTCCGAAAAGCTCAATGTTCGTGCCGCCTTTGTCAAGCTTGAAGAAGTTTTGCGCACGGCCGACGGCTCAATTCCTCCGGAAGATTTGCGTAAGGCTCGACGGAAGCTCGTCGATATGGCACTGCGGATCGGGCGAGCATCGGATGCCGAAACGCACCTCAAGGTGTTGATGCAAGAGACTCCCGACGCCCCTGAATTGCTCGATCTCAGTGGTCAGATATTTATCTTCAACAACAAGGATGATAAGGCATGTGAGCAATTCCGGCGGGCCATCAAAATATCGCCCACCCAAATCAACGCCTATGTACACCTGTCAGACGTTCTTCGGGCGCGAATGCGTAATCGACCCGAAGCCACTCAAGTCATGGAGTTGATGGTTGCCAATAATTCCAAATCGGCGACCGCGATCTTGATGTATGCCTACTATCTGCTCGAACAGGAAAAGTTTGACGAGGTTCTGACCCAGGCGAAGCGGATTTTGGAACTGGTTCCCGAAGATCCCAAGGCATTGTGGCTCGCCGGACGTTGCTACTTGGCGAAAGGGCAGTACAAGACGGCGGAAGAATTCTTGGATCGTGGCATCCAAGTGAGCAAAAGCGATCGAGCCATGTATAAAGTCATGGCCGAGGTCAAGAACCGTCTCGGCCGGCACAAGGAAGCCATGGAAGTCCTCCGCATGGGGTTGGAAAACACCAAGGGAACCTACGGCTATGCGGAAATTCTTTGGGACGTCGTCAATTCAGACATCATGGATGGAAGGTTCGACGAGGCCGAAAAACGCATCCAGGAACTGCGCGAAATTCGTTTTGAGCAGGGACTCAGCTATCGGCCCCAGTTGGTGAAATTCCTCGAGGCACGGCTGGCGGTGATGAAAGGCGATTGGATAACCGCCAGGAAAATTTTCGTCGATATTCTGCCAAAGCTGCTGGATGACCCCGGGATTCTGAAACTTGCGCACCTATACCTCGGCCAATGCTACCACCAACAAGGGGATGTCGAAAAGCAGATGGTTGCTTACACAGAGGCCCTGAAGATTGATCCTCTCTTGTCTCCGGCCCGAGCGGGACTTGCCGAGATTTTCATGAGCCGCGGAAAACTTGCCGACGCCGCCGAGCAATACCGCATCCTGGTCCGATCCGCCCATTCCGATTCGGAGGCGGTACTCTCTTTGGCGCGGATTTTGATTATGATCCAACTGCGCGAGGACAAAGAGAAGCGCGATTGGCAGCCTGTTGATAAGTTGCTCGATCAGATCGATCGGCAAAGGTTGCTAACCCCCAACCTGGCCGTACTCAAGGCGGAAGTATTGCTGGCGAAAGAGTCCCCCGTGGAGGCGGAAGATTTTCTCAAGCAATGTTCCGTGAAGTTCCCCAAGAGTGCCCAGATATGGCTGGCTTTGATCAATCTTGCCATGTATCAGGCCGACCAAGAATCGGATCTTGGTCGGAAAGAGCAGAAATGGAAGCAGGTTTCGGACTATATCGATCGGGCGGAGGTGAAACAGAACCTGGGCGATCACCCGATCGTGCGGGAAAAGCGGGCCAGTTGCGCCGTCCGCCGCAAGGATCCTCAAGTGATCGCGGTGCTGAAGAAGCTGGGCGACCCCAAAGACATTGGCAAAATGACCGATTTCGAGAAAACGCATCTCTGGGCTAGTCTCGCCGCCTTGAGCGTTCAATCCAACGATCTTGATTTGGGTCGATTCTACGGCCGCCTCGTAGCCGACCAAGAACCGAAGAATATTCTCATTCGGTATCTTCTCTGCGATTTGAATCTTCGTATTTACGAAAAAGGCCAGGTACCCAACTTTCAGGAACTCGACCAACGGTTGGACGAGATCGAACAACTGGGGGGGCGCGGGCCCTTTTGGCTTTACGGCAAGGCCATTCGCGCGCTTGCGCAATCCAAGAAGACGGATCCGCAATTGCTCCTGGAGGCCCGAGGTTACCTGCAGCAAGCCCTGGAAGTTCGCAAAGACTGGTCGGCCCCGGCCGTTTTGGCTGGTAAGATTTGCGAGATGCAGGACGAACCTGATCAGGCATTGGAATTCTATGTTCGCGCCATCTATCGCATGGGAGAACGCGATAGCGACGTGATCCGCCGCACCGTGCAACTCCTCCTGCCACGCGGGCACATTGAAGAGGCCAGGCAGTTGTTTGACTTCCTCGAAAAACAAAAAAGTCCGCTCCTGGGGGAGATGAACCAAGAGTATGTGTATGTGAAGGTGTTCACGGGCAACATCGCCGAGGCCGAGAAGGACGTTGAGAAATCGGTTGCCGCCGACAACAAAAACTACAAAGACTTTTTGCGTCAGGGACAGATGTACGGCCATCTTGCCCAGCGTTTGAAGCTCAAGGCGCAGAGTGATAATCGTGATTGGAGAACCGATACGGAAATGATCCGAATGGCGCAGCGGGCCGTGGATGCGCTCTTGAAAGCCCGCCTCTCGAATCCCCAGGCGGATGAGACTTGGGTCGCGCTGGTGCAGCTTCTGGTCAATGTAGGCCGGCCCGACAAGGCGCAGCCGCTGATCCCCGCGGCCGAGGCAGCACTCAAGGGCGAACAGGCCCCGATCACGCTGGCCGCCTGCTGTGAACTCTTGAATGAAACGGAGAAGGCCCAGGCAAAATACGAGGAAGCCGTCAAGGCCTCGCCACAAAACAGCCGCGTTCTGCGGTGGGCCGCCGCTTTTTACTTGAAGAACAACAAGCTTGACCGAGCCGAATCGCTTCTCAAGCGGATTGTCGCGCTGCAATCGCCGGCAACACTCACCGATGCCTGCTGGGCTCGCCGCAGCTTGGCCGGCATCTTGATGAGCCGCGGAGGCTTCGATCAGCTCCGTCAAGGCATGGCGATGATCGACGAAAACCTTCGCAGCAAGGTCGCTTCGATCGACGACAAGCGCGTGATGGTGAATCTACTCCTCACCGACCCCCGAAAGGAAAAAATCGGTGAAGTCATTCAGGCCATGGAAGATCTCGTGAAGAGTACCGACGCGACCCCCGAAGACTACTTCACGCTCGCAAAACTTTACTTGAAGAAGAATGATTGGACCAATTACGGCAACCAGATGCACAGCGTACTCGGTGCCCAGAAAGGCGTTGTGCAGCCCCGATACCTCGTCTTCTACATCAACACGCTCCTAGAGAAGAAGGAACTTGATGACGCGAACAACTGGCTGCAAACCTTGGAAAAATCCGATCCCAACCTCTTCGATACGATGCAACTGAAAGCCGAGTATCAGTTCCTTCGCGGCAACTTCAAGGTCGCAGGCGACTTGGCGATGGCCTTCCTCGACAATCCGCTCGCCCAACCCAAGGATCGCGGACAACAACTGTTGCTCGTGGCCCAGGTCATGGAAAAATTCAGCGATCGGCTCAAGGTGGGGGGCAAGCAGATCGTCGCCAAGGGGTTTGGAGAAAATGCCGACACACTCTTTGCCTCTCTGCGGAGCAAGAAAATTTCCGAGACGGGAGACATTTTCTTTGCCGCCTATCTTGCCAGGCAAAAGCGGATCCGCGAATGTCTCGATGTCCTGGAGCAGTGCTGGGATAAGTGCCCGGCAGAAAACTTGCAGCTCCCCGCGGTCCTCATGATGCACTCAAAAGCGGCGAACTCCGCCCAGTACCAGCAATTGGAAAAGATTCTTGTCGCGGCATCGAACAAATCCAAACGCCCGGTTGCCCTGCTGCTGGTTCTTGCCGATCTGTACGCCCAACAACAGCAATACGACAAGTCGATCGCCGCTTATCGCGAGATTCTCGCCAAGGATCCACGCAGTTATCAGACTATGAACAATCTCGGCTTAAATCTGGCGCGGGCCGCTCAGAACCTGGATGAAGCACTCAAACTGGTCAACGACGCCATGGCAATCAGTGGACCGATGGCAGAAGTACTCGATACCCGGGCAGTTGTTCATATCATCCGCCAAGAACCTGAAAAAGCCCTAGTGGACTTGGCTGAGGCGATCAAGGACGATGGCACCGCCGATCAGTATTTTCATCAGGCCTGGGCTTATTCGCTGACCGACAAGAAGGCCGAAGCCTCGGCCGCATTCGCCATGGCATTGAAGAAAGGCCTCGACCCCAAGGACCTCGATCCCCGTGAGGTTATTATCCATGACCGTCTGAAGGATAGGCTGTAGTCGCGAGGGTTACTTCACATTCCGTTTTAGTAACTTCTGTCGAGTAGACATAATATGGTTTTCTCATTTAGGTATGCTTTGTATTCTCTG
>JBAWVO010000259.1:0-9181 GCA_037147235.1 Planctomycetota bacterium
GTGTGAGGGTTCAAGTCCCTCCTCCGGTACTCTAAACAGGATAAGGACTTACGACAAATGGTCGTGAGTCCTTTTTCTTTGGAAATCAGTCTCACCCGGTATTTTCCCAACATGGCCGTTACGCCTTCCTTTCGTCCGGAGCCTGACCTTGCTCCTTCTTTGGCAGCGTCGGGACGAACAGGTTGGCAACCGTGGGGTTGAGCTGCCGTGCCATATTGATATACCGCTGGGTGGTGGAATAGTCCTTGTGACCCATCAGAGCCTGCAAAGCATCCGCCGTCATCCGGTCAGCGTTATAGGTGGCAAATCCCCGCCGGACATCGTGGAATCCGTACCACTCCTTCTTGGTGGGTTTCACGTTTGCGGCCTTTTGTAGCCGCTGGAACTGCTTCCAGAGCATTGCTCGGGCAAGGCTCCACGGAAACACTTGTTTGGTGAAGGCCACCTTCAACGCCTTCAAGTGCTCAATGACAATCGGATGCAGCGGGATGAACTGGTCGCGGTCGCCCTTGTTGTCGGCGGCAGCGGACAGGGCGGTTCCCGCCTCCAGATCAACGTCGTCCCAGGTCAGGGCCATCAGCGAGCTGATCCGCCAGCCCGTCATAAAGGCCGTTGTCAGCAGTCCTTGCCACCACGCGCAAGCCGTGACGCCATTGGGCAGGTCGCTGGGATGCTTCGCAACCTCGCACTGGGCATAGATCGCCAGGAAATGAGCGTCCGACATGTAGGACGGCAACTTCTTCGGCTCCTTCTCGAAGCTGAACTTGGGCACCTTGGACAGGTAACCCAGGTCGTGAGCCTTCCGTAGCGCAGCCCGCAGGTGGCGCAGCTCCTTGTTGATCGTCGCCTTACCCACCAGCGTGCCCTTCCGCATGCCCGGCTCCGTCCGGCGAGCGGCCACGAAGTCGTTGACAGTCTTCGTGGTGATGGCCTGCAATCGCACCGGCTTGATGATCCGCTCGAAGTTGTCGAGGCAGTACATGTAGGCCCGCTGCGTAGTGATCCGCTTGCCGGGGAGCACCTTCGTATCGAACTCCGTGCGGAACTCTTTCCAGGTCTTGCGGACGTTCATCTGGTAGGTTCCGGCGGCCAACTCGCCTTCGATGCGCCGCTGGAGTTTCTCCGCGTTCCTCTGGCCCTTTTCCCCGGAGCCGCAGCTTCTGCATCGCTGCTTCCCCTCGGGGTCGTACCAGCCGACGAACCAAGAGGCATCGTCGGCTCCCTTCTTCTTCACCTGCTTGCTGTCCTGGTAGATCCAAGCTCGCATAGCATATCTCCATTTATCGGGGCTCCGGGTCGAAAAAAGCCCTGCCCCGGCCAGACCCGGTAGCGGCCAGAGCAGGGCTTAGATGCGGGCCGTCGCCCGCTTACTTGAACTTCTTTCAGCGGCTTGGTGACGTTGTCGCCCTAACGGCGCGACAACATGTATTCGATCAAGTCACTCTTGAGATAGCGAATCCGGCGGCCGACGATGGACGACGCCTTGATGCGTCCTCGCCGTCGTTCATCGGCCAGCTGACGCTCGTTCAATCCGATGAGCTGGGCCGCCTCGTACTCTGAGTAGGCCAGCTTGCCGTTCAATGCTTCGCGCTGGACTTCTAGCTTGGCGATCGTCTCGGCGACCACAGCTTCAATGACGGGACGGAGTTCGTCCGGCACAATTTCGAGTTTCACCTAGCGGGCTTCCTTGTCGTGCTCGGTCCCGCCATGGGCCTGACACCCGACCGTCGTCTTGGGTCTGGTTCTTACTGGTCGAAACACTTGAAGTTAGATTATGACAAGCCTCACGGTCGAATCGTGCAGAGCGGCGACATTCCGTCGCGTTTCCGAAAGCGTTTCAACGAGTATTGACATTCCAGCCTCGGTACTATAGAATTGTATTCGTTACCATAGTTTTGTCAAGATACCCCCTGGAGAATTTACCGTGAAAAGCAAACCCCAGAAGTCCACGCCGACCGCCGACGTGCCGATCCAATACCGTCCTGGTCCCATACTAGCTGACCTGCTCGACAGCCTTGCAGGCGAATGGGAGGTGTCTCGCAATGAGGTTGCCAAGCGGCTTGCGGCGTTAGCTGCGTGTCAGCTCGATTGCCGCCACGCGGACCTTGTGCAGCAGTTCGCGGGAACCTTGCCGGGTGAGCCCGACTTCGTCACCGCCTGCGAGCGTCTTCTCGCTGAGCATCTGGTTACCGAGCGCACCCGCAAGTCTCTCAAGCAGCCCGCAATCAATGAAGAAGCTCGCCAAGAACAACTGCGGCAAATCGTCAACTTCTACGTACAGCAGCGTCAGTACGTCGATGTCGAGGAACCGGAAAAGGCACCTCGTTTGCGCGAAGTCCGCAAGTAGGTTATCACTTTGGGATTGCGCTCAGGTGGGGTACGAGTTAACGTAATGAAAGTGCCCCGCGCAGTGACAAGCTGCCGGGGCGTGACCGTCACAGTATTCCCATTTGTCCACCCGCGTGACGATGAAAGTATTCTACTGCGTTTTTCAGCTTTCAACAAGCTCAGGATGCTAAGAATCTTTCCGTCGGTACGCGGCTCCAAAAAGGAGCTTACGCGATGTCTACCGCCCCCAACACCGTCACCGGCTTCTATACCGATGACCTTCCTGCCGTCGCCAACAACATCACGGATGTTGGCGAGCCCGGGATCACCTCCGAAATGATCGCTCAGATGTTCGCCTGCATCCTCGGCGACGACACGCTCTTTCAAAGCAGCGTCCGGCAGATTCAACCCCTTCATTTCCGAGCAGATGAGCCCGACCTGGGTGCCGTGCTGCAAGCCATGGTCGATGCGCACGGTCGGTCCGATGTCCGGCCATCGTTTGCGGACCTCCAGACTGCGATTATTGGGCGTATCCACGAGGAACAGAGGCTGAACGCTGGATTGGTATCGTCCGGTCTGAATGTGGCCATTGGAGAAGGCGGCATCCTCAGCCGAATCGCCCACCATCAGCAAAACGGTTGCTCCCCCGAACTCGGCCGGTCACTGGTACGACGATTCCTTCTGGAGCGCGATGTCTTTGATCCGATCTCCACCATTGTTCTATCGTCGCGGACATCCGCTTTCGGCCCCGGGAATCAGATCCCGACGAACATGACAGGACTGCTCCACCGAGCCAGCGAACGATCGGATGAAATCGACCGCGACTGGGGCGATGGCGAACCTTGGGGCGAACCAGAACCACTCGATGGCCCCGAATTGCCACCGTTTCCCGTGCAAGCCCTGCCCCCGACGTTGCGGCGTTGGGTTGAGGCGGAGGCAACGGCAACCCAGACTCCCGCGGATCTGGCCGCGATGCTGAGCTTGAGCGTCTGTGCTGCGGCCGGGGCGAAGCTCATTGAAGTCCAAGTAAGGCCAGGCTTTTGCGAGCCGATCTCGATCTACTCGGCGTCTATTATGGACCCAGGCAACCGCAAGTCTGCGGTTGTTTCTGACGCAATCGCTCCCTCGCGGCAGCACGAACGCGACGCGGTTGAGGGGATGGCCCAGCAGTTGCGAGCCTACGAGGGCCAACTGAGCGTTCTAACTGCCCGCCAAAAGCATCTGGAAAGTCGTGCTGCGAAGGCTCAGCAAGAGGACGACCGAAGGAGTCTCATGGCAGACGCAGCTTCAGTGCGCAACGAGATTGCCCGTCTCCCACGCGTTGTTGAGCCAAAGTCGCTTATTGACGATTGCACGGTTGAGAAGGTCGAGCAGATCCTTTCTGAACAAGGCGGCCGGATTGCAGTGATGAGCGCCGAGGGAGGCGTATTCGGACTCATGACCGGTCGATACTCGAACTCTTGCAACTTCGACGTCTACCTAAAGGGCCACTCCGGCGATGAGATCCGCACCGACCGGCTGGGCCGCAGCCCTGTGTTCGTCCAGCGACCTGCGATCACCCTGGCCTTGGCGGTACAGCCCGACGTTATCCGCGGACTGGGAGAGAAGGCCGAACTGCGAGGCAAGGGGTTGCTCGCCCGAATCCTTTACTCTTTGCCCCGGAGTCTGCTCGGCCAACGGATCTCGAATGCCCCGCCCGTTCCGGCGGAAGTGACCGTGGAATACCGCCGTCTAGTCCTGACGATATGCGGTATTGCCCGTCCCGGCATTCCTCCACAAACCCAACACTTGCGACTCTCCGACGAGGCCGCAACATGCTTCCAACAGTTTGAGCGGGACGTTGAACCGCGACTCGGCCGACTCGGCGATCTCGCCGACATCCAGGATTGGGCTGGAAAGTTGGCCGGTGCCGTGATTCGCTTGGCCGGTATCCTACACCTGGTCGAGCAGGCGGAGCGGCGGCTTCACGAACCGGCCGAGCAGCAGGAACGGATCGCACACCGGGAGCGGATGCCGCCGTTTACCCCGTGGGAAACGCCGATCTCCGGCACAACGCTCGCCGCGGCCGTGACCATCGCCCAATACTTGATCCCCCACGCACAGGCGGCATTCGCCATGATGGGCATGGCAGCGGGCACGTCGGCCAGCGTGATGGCCAACGCTTGGTGTGCCCTGGAGTGGATTCGCAGGAACCATCGGACGCGGTTCACGAGACGGGACTTGCATCAGGAGAACCGTGCCCGCTTCCGCAAGGCCGCCGACATCGAACCGGTGCTGGAGTTGTTGGAGGCCCGCAACGTCGTTCGCCCCGTCACGCACCAAGCAGCCGTCGGCGGAAAGGCCGGGCGGAAACCCTCGCCGCGTTACGAGGTGAACCCGGACGTTTTCGAGCGGAGGTGCGGCACTGGGCCAACGTAGGTACAAAACTGGACAGATCGCGGCTGAGGTGTATTTTGGTAATTTCGGCAAGATGCAGTGACTTTAAGCATGGTGATTCGCGATTGTGAGTATTCTGAGGTGGTTTTGAGTAATGTGAGAACCTCTCTACATAAACAGCTTAAATAAGTTATCTACCCCTATTAGTACTAGATATACACAGAGCGATACAGATTTCTATTTGACGAAAAACCACCTCAGAATACTCAGAATTACCCAGCGACACCCAATATCCTAGACCAACCACTTCGGCACGACCAACCTGCGACATTTCTATTCCCCCCACGGAGCACTTTTATGCCATTGAATCCCTTATTATACGACCGGCTTCGCCAGCTTTTCGGCCGCGTCGAAATCTTTGACCCCGGCTCGCGGTTCGTGGCGAGGCCCAACCATGATATAACCGCCGGTCGAGCCCAGCTCAGCATCGCCAATTCCGGCGAATACTATATTGTCTCGTGCCCATTTTGTAACGACACGCGGAAACGCCTTTGGGTCAACCACCGCTTCGGCACTCCCGATCCGGTTTCGGGGCGGCCGATGCTCTTCTTAGCGATCTGCTACAACGAGTCGTGTCTAACGGACTACGCTAACCGTCGGCAGTTGGACGAATGGGTCTACGGCTTCCAGAACCGGAACGCCCGGGATTCGATCCGCATCTTGCCGGGTCATTACGAAGAAGCCTGTTTAGGACCGGCGTCCCTGCCCGGCGAGTGCATCCCGGTCGAGCAGTTGCCGCCCGACCATCACGCCCTCCAGTACATGTGCGGTGCGCGGGGCTATCCGCTGGACCTGCTAGTCCGCTTGGGGTGCAGCTTCTGCGTGCAAGCCCAACCGCGATTCTTCCCGGCCCAGGAGCGGATCATCATCCCGATCTATATGGACGGCATCTTGGTCGGCTGGCAAGCCCGTTACGTCGGTGACATCGACTTCAAGGCCCGCAGCATCCCGAAATACTATTCGATGCCTAACATGGCCAAGCGGCAGATCCTCTACAACTTCGACGTTGCCAAGACCTATCCCTTCGTGACCCTGGTCGAGGGCGTGACCGACGTTTGGGCTACGGGGCCGTGGTCAGTTGCCCTGCTGGGCAAGACGCTTTCCCGGCAGCAAGAGTGTCTATTGCGGTGCCAGTGGCAGGGCAAACCGATCATCGTCATGCTCGACGGCGGCGAAGCGGAACTGAGCGGCATGCAGCACATCGTGGAGCAACTTCTGCCCCAGACCCGTAGCCCGGTATTGTACGTCCGACTTCCCGCAGGCCGGGACCCAGGAAGCTATCAGGGACAGCAGGAAACCCTGATGAACATCGTGTTTATTCAGGCCCGTCAAGCAGGCGTGACATTGCCCATATTTCAACCCCCTACAGTAACTCAAGGACACTTATGAAACGTCGCAAAAAGACAAACCGCCCCGCCCGACGCCCCGAGGACGCTCATCTGGCCTTCGGTCCCATGAAAGACCCGGCCGCCTGGACTGCGTCGATCGCCATCGACGCGGCCGATGATCGCCGCTGGCTCGCAGCGAATCCGACCGCAAGATGCCGCAAGCGTCTGATCAGCCGTCTTGAAATACAGGCCACGGGCAATCCGCCGGACACCATCGTGATCGTCTATCGCGGGGAGCAAGGGTCGCAGATTCGCACGTTTCATCCGCCCGAGGATGCAATCCCGCTTATGAACCCCAAGTTCTCGCGGAATTGATTCGGCGGCCGAGGCGGGGAGAGCCGCGTTGGTGCAAGGCCGTGATAACTCAGGTTCTGCTTGGGGGTAGCCACGCCAACCCTTGGAACCCAGGTGTTAGCGGGCCGCCAAAATCGCATCTGCGGTAGTGCTGCGCACGGCGATCAGCGTGTGGTTAGGTACTGAAAGCCCCTTCAGGCCATGCTAGACGCCGCCATATTGCTAGACGTTGGCCACGTTTCATGGGTCTGCGTCTGGGACCATGCTCAGGTACCGTGCCCAGGGACCAGCTTGTGAGACCGTGCCCAGGGACCGGGCTCAGGGACCAGGCTGTGAGACCGTCGTACATGCTACACCGTGCCCATAACGCTCCGGTCGTCAAGTACGTCCGCCCGCCAATCCGCTGGGGCGCGACCTTGAACGCGGAGCTTCACTCCCTCCTGGGGCTTATTGAATGAACTCCCATGAGAATCAGCATGTCCACCTTCTTCACGCCCTTACCCCCATTCCTGACCAGTTGCAACGGGTTTTCAGGCGAAGAATCCACTCAGAAATGCGCGATTAAGTAGACAGATTGGCCGATTTGGAGGACTGCAAGGTCTAGGGGAATTCAGCGTTGCCCAAACCACCACGAATTCACGCCCGAGCTGGCATCCCCAAACTGCGTCATGTGGCACACAGCAAATCGTCGTCTATCGTTCCGACATCCGTACGCCCAGAGCTTCGGTTAGGGCATCATGTTAAGGGGGCTAGTTAAGAGACCGCACACGCCTCTAACCAGCGACAACGTGCGATCGGTGAGCCTCTCGCCAAGCAATCGTCCCGGTCAGTGAGCAAGAGCAATCCACTTGGCGCGGAGCAGTCCTGCCTGAATTGAGCCTATGCGCTGGTACCCTGGGCAGGCAATGTGTCGCCGTGAGGTACGCCTTTCATCACGTTTCGAGGTCCTTGGAGCGAAAAATTCGTACGGAATCGGGCAAGAGTTGGCTGTTCGGATAAACAGCGTAGTTTCGGACCAATTTGGCCTTTCCCATGTTCTCAAACTGCACCTCACGGGCTCGCGCACACCAGTGGGCGTAACACGGTGGGCCTCAAAGGGCCGTTTTCAACGCCACGTCCCTCAAGAAACAGCAACGATATTGTGCGTACCCGCCAGTCTTGCATTCGCCTAACCGTTGATTATCGAGACAACGGAATATCTAGTAAATGCCCGGGTGCAGCATCGCCCAGCGTGTTTCCCAGTCAGACGCGACGCTAGTCTGGCCGGGGCGTTTTGTGGCCACCCGGCTCCACACCTCACGCCAGGGTGAATTTTTTAGTGAATTTTTTCAAAATGCTTGACAAAACTGAAAAGGCATGCTAGGATGTCATCTTGTACTGGTTGTAGGGATTTCACGAATACGTTGGTTTTCCTACCTCCGAGCGGGTTGCAATCGGTTTTGCGACCCTTACGCGTAAACAAATATATAGTAGGCAGCGTTACAGCCTGAGCCTTACGTCCGTGGCAGCGCAACTCGAAGCGGGAGTTGTTTTTTCGTCTGCGTGCGTCCGCTGGCTCAATACGGTGACTCCACAAGAGAGCCTCGTGCTGCGCGCCCTTCTTGGCCTGGTACGTCTCTCTTTGTACTCGTCACGCTCCGTAAAAGTTGTGATTACGCCGCATCTTGTTGATGCGGTTAGGAGAAGTTCAGATTTACTTTACTCGGGAGATGCAGAAGATGTTTTGCAAGACGATGATTCGAGGATTTTTGGCGGTGGCCCTGGTGGCCTCTGCCGTGACGGTGCGGGCGGGCACGATTACCATTGACATGGTGCCCGTGGGCAACGTAAACAACACAGCCGATACGCGAGTCATGAACGACTCTACCACCGGATACGGATCGGTTTCCTACAACTACAGCATTGGCAAGTACGAAGTGACCAACGCCCAGTACACGGCATTTCTCAATGCGGCGGATCCAACCGGTGCGAATGCCAATGGCATCTACAATTCCAGCATGGGTACCGACCCGCGGAGTGGGATCACCTACTCCAGCGGGGAGGCCCCCGGGGCGAAATACACGACCCGTGCCAACATGGACAACAAGCCGGTGAATTGGGTGAGCTGGTATAACGCGGCACGTTTCACCAACTGGTTGAGCAATGGGCAGGGCACGGGCAGCACCGAAACGGGTTCCTACACGCTCAGCGGCAACACGGGAATCATCACCAAGAATGTAGGGGCCAAGGTTTATATCCCAAGTGAGGACGAATGGTATAAGGCGGCATATTTCAACCCTGCGAATTCCAGTTACTCGCTCTATCCGACGCGGAGCAACACGGAACCGATATTGGCTACTGCCGATACGTTGGGCAATATCTCGAATTCAGGGACCAACGTGGCCAATTACGGCTACGGGGCGGATTGGAATGGTCAGTATGGCAACGTGACGACGGTGGGGAGTGCTGGAGCCGATAGTGCGAGCTACTACGGCACTTTTGATCAGGGCGGCAATGTTTGGGAGTGGAATGACTCTATTTTCTCTGGTTCTGGGCGTGGTGTGCGTGGCGGGTCGTTCTACAACAACACGTACCGCTTGGCCTCGTCCTACCGCGACATCAGCAGCCCCGCGTACGAGACCACGCCGTATCGGTTTCCGTGTTGCAAGTGTACCTGAGCCCGGCAGTTTGGCTCTGCTACTATCCTGCGCCGTAGCGTTTGGAATCTGGTTGCGGGTAAAACGCATAACCCTTTT
>JBAWVO010000260.1:0-9064 GCA_037147235.1 Planctomycetota bacterium
GACTGACACTAGCCCGAAGCGCGAGCGAGGTTGCTAAGTCGTTGCCTCGCTTGCGTTTCGGGCTGGTATGGATTGGGATAATCTCAACTGCGGACAGTATATCACCACTCTTGGGGTAGTCGATCGCAGCGAAGCCTTCATTTTCAGCTTTTTCGCAGCGAAGACCATTAAAACCCAGGAAAATAACCCTCCCCAAGGGAGGGGCAGGAAGGGCCACCAAAACATTATGAGTATTCTCGTCAATAAAAACACCCGGGTGATCTGCCAGGGGATCACCGGCAAGGCAGGTCAGTTCCACACCACGCACTGCCACGCCTATGGCACACAGATGGTTGGTGGCGTGACGCCTGGCCGCGGCGGCCAGAATTTTGAGGGGATTCCGATTTTTGATACGGTCGCCGAAGCCGTCGAGAAGACCGGGGCTGATGCAACGATGATCTTTGTCCCGCCACCGTTTGCGGCCGATGCCATCATGGAAGCGGCCGACGCGGGCATCCGCACGGTCGTCGCAATCACGGAAGGCATCCCGGTCCGCGACATGGTCCGCGCGGCCGAAGTCGTCCGTCGCACAGGAATGCGGCTTATCGGTCCCAACTGCCCGGGCGTGATCACGCCGGAAGAATGCAAGATCGGGATCATGCCCGGTTACATTCATAAGAAGGGGCCGGTTGGTGTAATGAGCCGTTCGGGCACGTTGACCTATGAGGCGGTCTGGCAGTTGACCAGCCTTGGCCTGGGTCAATCGACGTGCGTCGGCCTGGGGGGCGACCCTATCGTCGGCACGTCGTTTGTCGATCTCCTGGAAATGTTCGAGGAAGACCCGGGCACCGAGGCGATCTTGGTGATCGGCGAGATCGGCGGTTCAGCCGAGGAAGATGCCGCAGCCTATGTTCGCCAGCATGTGACCAAGCCGGTCGCGGCCTTCATCGCTGGTCGTACGGCCCCGCCGGGCAAGCGAATGGGCCATGCCGGCGCCATCATTTCCGGTGGCAAGGGCACGGCCACCGAGAAGATCGCCGCATTGGAGGCCGCCGGCATCGTTGTGGCCGAGAGTCCCGCCGACATGGGCACTGCGGTACAGAGGGCGATGCGAGCAAGAAGCAAGTAGTTTCCATGTTTGGCGAGGGTCAAATCTGGTTTGGCGACGTCACTTGTCCCTTCGGCCAAGGTAGAGGATAATAGGTAAAGTTCCTGCACCCTTGAGGACGCGAGATCTAACGCAATAAGAACCGAGGAAATCATGGAAAAAGCCAAGAAAACCCCTGCGAACAAGGACGAAACTGCGCCACCGGAACAGCGTCGGGATCCGAACCACACGGAACGAATCAAGTCCCAAGTGCTGGCGAAGATCGGCAAGCCGCCCCGACTGGACCGTGTGGAAGTTTCTCGGCATCACGGCAGCAAATACCGAGTCAACATCTGGCAGCAGCCTGAGCCGGACAAGAACATTGCCGTGACGATTGGTCCTCGCATTGGGCTGTCTTATTACTTGACGGTGTCGGACACGGGTGAGATTATCCACAGTGATCCGCCGTTGATCAAATTGGGTTTCTCGGCTTGAACCGTGTTCTTCTTTGAGGTGGGACAGGATTGGAAGGATTGGGTCCATCGTTTCTACCCTACCCCCAACATCCAATCGGATGGGCTGATCGGCTGGAAACACTACTCCGCCAGGCTGGTAACCACCATATTGTCGCGATGGATGACTTCTTCGTAGGGGCATTCGCCCAGAATGTCGGCGATCTGGCTCGTCCGCAGCCCTTTGATTCGGGCGAGATCCTCGTGGCCGTAGTTTATCAGCCCGCGGGCAATCTCCGTTCCGTCCAACCCACGCAGAGCCACGACGTCGCCTTTGGCAAAGTGTCCGCTGACTTCCATGACTCCCGCTGCCAGCAGGCTACGACCTTTTCGCTGGATGGCCTCTTTGGCCCCGGCGTCAAGTTGCAATAATCCCCGCGGTTTCACGGTAAACCCGATCCATCGCTTGCGGGCGGCGAGAGACTGACATTGCGTAAGAAATAAGGTGCCGACGACCTCGCCTGCGACAATTTTCGGCAGCACCTCGGAATCGCGGCCGCTGGCGATGATCAGGTTTTCACCGGCGCTGGTACAAAGCCGGGCTGCTTCCAGCTTGCTGGCCATGCCGCCTTTTCCCCGACCGCCTTTTTTATCGCGTACAAGGTCGTAAATCGAGTGATCCAGCCGCTCGACGGTATGAATGATCTTGCTGCCGGCCTGGTGAGGGTCGCCGTCGTAAAGACCATCAACGTCGGTAAGCAGCACCAAAAGCGGTGCCCGAATGAGGTTGGTAACGATGGCCGCCAGCCGGTCGTTGTCGCCAAAGGTCGTATGCAGTTCCTCAACGGAAACGGTGTCGTTTTCGTTGATAATTGGTATGGCCCCGAGTTCCAGCAGGGTCAACAGCGTATTCCGGGCGTTGAGATACCGGGCGCGGTGTTCAAGATCTTCGGCCGTCAGCAAGACCTGAGCGGCGTGGTGGCCGTAGGGCGAAAGGGCCCGCTCGTAGGCCTCCACGAGAAGACTTTGCCCAATGGCGGCGACGGCCTGGAGTCGCGGCAAATCGGTGGGCCGCTGAGTCATGCCCAGTCGTCCCATTCCCGCACCAACCGCGCCGGAACTGACCAGCACCACTTTTCGGCCGCTGGCGACCACGTCGTGCAGTTGCCGGGCAAGCTGGTCGATGCGGGCCTGATTGAGCTGGCCATCGTCGCGGGTCAGGACTTGCGTACCGACTTTCACGACGAGCGTGGTGGCGATGGCGGCGATTTCCTGTCGCAGTATGTCGGTCATGATCGGAGCAGAAAGGTTGTCTACCAAGGCAAGAAAACGACAAGTACCCCCCAGCATACTCGTTTTTTTCAAATATCGAAAGCGGGAACGACGAGCGAAATGCAAGAACGAACCTTGACTTCCCCCCCAAACTGACAGGTTGTGTGAATGGGATTCTAACCCTAAAATAACATTTATGAGTGAACTACGCGACGAATGTGGTGTGGCCGCGATCTATCATCTGCCTGGCCGGGGCGTAAGTCCGCTATGCACGGATTGTGGGCCGGATGCCGTGTCCCGACTCATGCCGCGGATGCTGCTGGACATCCAGAACCGCGGCCAGTTGGCGGCTGGCATGTCGACCTATCACCCGCACCGCAAGCAGTTTATCGGCACCTATAAGGATGTCGGCATGGTTGGCGAGGTTTTTCGCATGAACCATCGTGCTCAGTACGAGAACCTGATGAAAGAATTTGACGGCCGGGCCGCGATCGGCCATGTCCGCTACGCCACCTGTGGGGCAGACGATCGCAACTACGCGCAGCCTTTCGAGCGACCCCACATTAAGAAGCACAAGTGGTTCAGCTTCGCATTCAACGGCCAGTTGGCGAATTACTCGAAGCTGCGGGCGGAGCTTTTAGCCGACGACAACAATCACCTTGCGAGGGAGACCGATACCGAGGTCTTCATGCATCAGATTTGCCAAGCCCTGACGGCCGACCGGCAACCGCCGCTGGTCGACGTCATGCGGGAGATCGGCGCCAAGTTCGACGGCGCCTACAGTATGGTACTCCTCGATGCCCTGGGCGACATGATCGTCGCCCGCGATCCACTCGGCATCAAGCCCCTGTGCTATGCGGTCGAAGGCCCGCTGTTTGCCGCGGCCAGCGAAAGTGTTGCCCTAATGAACCTCGGTTTTGCCTCGGAAAGCATCAAGCCGGTTCCGCCGGGCCAGGCCATTATCATCAGCGACGGGCGATTGGAGATTCAGACCTTTGCTCACAGTTCGCGACGGGCTCACTGCTTCTTTGAATGGGTCTATTTTGCCAACGTGGCCAGCACTCTGGACGGCCGCAGTGTCTACCTAGCCCGCAAGGCCCTGGGAGAGGAATTGGCCCAATTGGAGACGGTCGCCATCGACGACGACACGGTAGTCGTTCCCGTCCCCGACACCAGCAAGGCGGCGGCCGACGCGATGGCTTACGCGCTGAAGGTTCCCTGCGTCGAGGGGCTGATTCGCAATCGATACTCCGGCCGCACGTTCATCGAAGGGAGTGGCGACCGCAAACGCAAGGCAGAAACCAAGTACACGCCGCTCCGTGAGGTTCTCGAAGGAAAGCGGGTGATTTTGGTCGAAGACTCGATTGTCCGCGCAACGACGCTGAAGGTCTTGTTGCAGCGGATCCGGCAGACGGGTCTGCCACGAGAGATTCACGTCCGCGTGGCCTGCCCGCCGATCATCTCACCCTGTTTCTATGGGATCGACATGTCGACGGTCAGTGAATTGTTCGCGGCCCATTTCCTTCAGGACGGCCCACTGACGCCGGAGGTTGAGGCCCGCATGGCAGCGCGATTGGGAGCGGATTCCTTGCGTTATCTGCCGGTAGAGGTGGTCGCCCGAGCAATCGGATTCGAGCCGGGAAACCTTTGTCAGGCCTGTATTACGCGTTGCTATCCGACGCCATGCGGCCAAGAACTTGCCCAGATCGCCGCTGACAACGATCGCAATAACATTGCCGGCCGAACGTATGAATCGGTCGGCGGTGCTCGACAACTATTCCTCCGTCAATCGCATTAGAGGCCGCTTGTGCGTCGTCACCTCTTGGGACTCGTCACACTGGCCTCCTTCGTATTGGCAGCGATTGTCTCTTGGTATCCGCCGCTGGCGAACTACCCGATGATCCGGGACATGGGGCTGCGGGTTGGCTTGATATTGGGTGCTTTTTGGCTGGCTTGGCCCGACTTGCACCGCTTGCCGCGATGGGTCTGGTACGTCCTGCCGATCGGCTTCATGGTCTTGATCTACGCGCGCATTTATCTGATTTTTCTGATCCCCCTATTTGCGGTTGCGACGTTTCTCCATATACTGTACCGTAGAATTAGGAGAAAGGGATCTGAACGATGAACATACCCAATGTCCTGAGTGGACTTACCGACCTGACTTCGCAGGTCAAAAGCAGTGCTACTTCCGTCGTCAAGGCTGCGGCTGGAAAAGCCGCCGCGGTTGATCCATCCTCACTCCCCACGCCCACGGCCGCCATGCGGGAGATCCTTTCCCGCTACGACATGGCCGACATTACGCCCAACGATTTCTCAAAACTCATCCAGCAACTGTCCGACAAGGGCACGATCTCACAGAAAGACATGCAGGAGTTGTCGTCGATCCGCGTTGACTTGGAAAACGCCGGCGTCGGCCCCGACGAGTCGGTGAACCTGCTGGATTTCTACCAGCAGCGAATTGCCAAGGTTCAAGACGCCGCCGCTCATTCGCCCGATGCGGCGACGGCACAACCCAACATCGATCTGCTTGTCGGGCGGTTGAGCTGGCTACAGAAGTTTGCTGCGGTGCGCCAGCAGGGTGCGTTAAGTGGAGTGAATACCGTGGCGTGAGGGATTCCCGTTGCCCAACCAAATAACACGTCCGATATGAAGTCGCCCCTGAATCGAGGTGGATTACGATTTTACCTCGTCATTATCGCCCTGCTCTGCGGAACCCTGCTGTTCGACACTACGTCTTCCCGCTCGATTCTCGCCGGCCTGCCATGCCTAATTTTGGGGGTTTGGCTGCATACCTGGGCCAAGGGTTGTCTGCGGCAGAACCGCGTCGTCGCCACAATCGGGCCATATCGCTTCGTGCGGCACCCGTTCTACTTGGCCAACGCCCTGATCGACACCGCGCTGGTGGTCATGGCAGGCTGGTGGCCGCTAGCCGTCGCGCTGCCGCTCTGGTGGTTGGCAATCTATATTCCTGTAATTCGCGGCGAGGAACGCTACCTTAGCGAGAACTTTCCGGACGAGTATCCCGATTACAAGCGGCGCGTTCCCTGCTTGATCCCTTGGTGTCGCCCCCTGCCCTACACCGGCGAGGGATTCCGCTGGAGCAACCCCAACATCGCAGGCGGGGAAGAGCTTCCCCGAGTTGTGCGAATTCTTGCCTATCCGCTGCTATTTTTCGTGGTCGAACGTCTTGTGCAGACGAGATTCGTCTGGCTGAATCACGGCTGGGATCTGACTGGGCTTGCCGGACTAATCATGCTTTACGTGCTGGCGTGGGAGCTTCATGGGCATCAGCGTCAGCGGTGTTGGATATTGCCTGTGGCGATGCGGCACCCGATGCTGCGTGTTGTGGTGAGTTTCATTGTTCTGGCGGCGGTTTGCTATATTCCAGGCCACAGAACGAGCATCAAAAACTTTGTGCCCATCGGCGGCACGGTTTTAATGCTGCTGTCGGTCCCGGTCTTCGCGCGGCGCCCGATTCGTGTACTCATGGCCGAGGCACTCAGCTTGCTAGGCGTGATTGCCGCGGGTGAATTGCTTTGGCTCACCCCGGCCCTGGTTCTGATTTACGCAGCCTGGATTCTCGACCAGCAACTCGGTTCCGTCCAATCAACGAACGGCCAGAGCCTGACCGAAGGTTGGTCGGGAGAGGGGGGCCAGCCTCGACCTTCCCGACCAGCCTCTCAGAGCGACCGACCAGCCTCTCAGAGCGATGCAATTCCCCCATCTTTCTGGCCCTACTTCTACCCGGTTCTCGCGGTTGCAAGCGCGGCAGTCATCGGGGTGAAGCTCATTGGGCACTTATTGCCATTTCACATCGCCAAGTTCTAATAGGTTGGCTCTCCGCCGAGTTTGCGGATAATTGTGGTGCGGGCGTCCCGCATGCCCAAGATGTTGTGGTTGAACCGGGCAGGCGAGACGCCCGCACCACAAACTTGGCGGAGAGCCCTAATGTGTTAAGGGCGACGACCCTCCACGTCAATGGCAAATCGGACGTAAATCCATGTTGCTTAAGAAGTTAGACTAAAACCCAGGCTTTTGTCTTCTGTCGGTGGTGTCCGATGAAAGAATTTCTCGGCGGAGGTAACTATGTTTTGGGCAGAGTTGGCCTCGTCGGCCAGCCCGATCCCAGGAGAATTGCATAGTTCCTTCGTAAAACGGAATTTATTCCGTTGCATTGTCTTTTCGGGTTAGGCGGAATGAATTCCGCCCAAGAAGAACCCCCTTTCTGTGGGGATGCGTTGCGTTAAGGCTTTCGCAATCGACAAAGGTGATTCCTGATCGTGGGAGAATGTGAAAATGCAGCGGGGAGTATCTTGCCAGTTCAGACTTTGCATCGTAACCTAGAAGGATCGGGACTGTGTTGTTTTTTGATTGACCGTGTAAGTCGTTTTTCGTGATTTTCCGGACTCACCATGGGTCCACGTTTTAGTCTTCACAATAGGAGGTATTGTTCATGGCACGTTCGTTCCTTTCGTTCACTTTTGCCCTGGCAACCGCAACAGCGATTCTGTTCGGCACCGGGGCAACGCCGGCATCTGCCCAGACGGTAACGCCTACCGCTCCATCGGCTGCGCCTGCACAGAAGAAGTACCCCGAGGCGCAGGAGGCTCTCCAACTGCTGCTCGGCAAGCGCGATATGCCGGGTGCTATCAAGTTGCTTGAGAAGGCTTCGCGGACCTATCCCGAGCTTCCAGCGGCCCATGTGCTGATGTATCAGATTCTCGCTCAAATGAATCAGCCCAACGCGGCTCGTTTCGAGCTGGAAGTTGCCATCAAAACCAACCCCAGCGATCCGGAGCCCTACGTAATTCTCGGCAACATTGCTTTGCAGGAGCGGCGGGTCGCCGAGGCAACGATGGATTTCGACAGGGCCAAGCAATTGCTGGCCGCCTACACGAACGCCGAACGCAAAGGGGCTATGGAACAGCAAACGATGAGCGGTATTGCCCAGGTGGCGGAAACTCGCGAGGAATGGAAAGAGGCCGAGTCGCGGCTCCGGGATTTCCTGAAGTTGGCGACTGAAGACTTGGTCGGCCACCAGCGACTGGCCCGATCTTTGTTCTGGCAGGGCAAGGCCGGTGAGGCCTACGACATTTTGAAGAAGGCTAAGGAAATTGATCGCACGAATGCCAAGAAGCCCAACGCGAAGGAGGTCTTCCTCACCCCTGAAGCCATCATGGCTCAGTATTACGATCAGTTTGAAGGCGCGAAGTCTGCAAATCCCGAGAAGTGGTTCACCGCCGCTCTCAAGATGGCTCCTGACGATTTATCTACCCGTCAGGTGATTGCTGTCTGGGCCTTGGAAAAAGGGAAACTTCCCTTTGCCAGGGAGCAGGCGATGGCCGCCTTGAGGATTGAGGCATCCGATGCCAAGAAGTTCAGCGGCAGCAATGTGGGGCGCATGCTCCGCGGCTTGGTTGCTTTGTGGGAGAAGGACTGGGCGGAAGCCGAGAACTTCTTCCAGAAGATCGTCCTCGAAAACCCCTCCGATTTCGTCGCCAGGAACAACCTCGCCTTGGCCCTTGTCGAGCAGGACGACTCGGCCAAGCGACAGCGGGCGTTGGCCTATGCCGAGGCAAATTATCGCGACAACAAGAACAACCCCGACGCTTTGTCAACCTTGGGTTGGGTCTACTTCCGTCGCAACGAGTTCGATCAGGCCGGATTGGCGCTCGACCAAGCCGTCAAGGCGACCAACGGCAACTTGAACAATGCCGATACGGCTACCTATGTGGCCCACATTCTTTACCATCAGGACAAGAAGTGGCAAGCCAAGGAAATCTTGGACAGTGTCCTGAAGAATGAACGGCCGTTTTCCATGCGGCCCGAGGCCCTCAAGCTCTTTGAAAAGGTGAAGGATGCCGCGCGGCCTGCGGAAGCGACTCCGGCGATCACGCCTGGTACGGCGCCCAAGACGCCGTGAGCCTGAAGATTGTGAGATTTTGAACCGTCCTCCGGGGCGGCCGTGACAACGGTCGCCCCGCGACGTTTCTTGGAGCTAAGGAGAATTTATTTTCGTGTGTTTCGTGTCGTTGACCTCTGGGGCAAGAACTAGGTGCGGAACGCGAATAATTGTAGGGTGGGGAGAGCGCAGCGAGCCCCCATACTCTGGCAGGAAACCCGGGGCCACCTCGTTGTTACACACGTCGTTTGGACCCCATCCGGCTTGCCCGGATGGTGAATAAGGTTGAATGGCTAAGATGGAGAACAAAGACCAATACGACCCCATCCACCTTGGTGGATGGTGAAGGAGGTTGCTTGGCTAGATCGCGAA
>JBAWVO010000261.1:0-9041 GCA_037147235.1 Planctomycetota bacterium
CAGTTCTCAGTTCTCAGTTCTCAGTTCTCAGTTCTCAGTTCTCAGTTCTCAGTTCCTAACTCCTAACTCCTAACTCCTAACTCCTAACTCCTAACTCTTAACTCCTCATTCCCCATGCATCTCTCCAATCCCGACCATATATGCCAGGAAACGGTCGCCATTGAAGAACACGTTCCGATTGCCCGAGATACCTATCGCCTGCGATTGCCCTGTTCGAGCATTGCCGCGAAAATTCTTCCTGGCCAGTTCATGATGTTGCGTCTTCCGGGCACGAACGACCCGTTGTTAGGCCGTCCATTGGCTCTTTACGACACCTATCGCGACGCCTCGGGCCAACCGAAGGGGGTCGATATCGTTTACCAGGTAGTCGGCCGGATGACGCGCCGCCTAGCTGCGGTGAAGGTTGGCGATTGGCTGACGGTCTGGGGGCCTTTGGGAAATGGGTTTCCGCCTACGGAGACCGGCCATTTGATCATGGTGGCTGGCGGCATCGGCCAAACGCCCTTCCTAGCACTGGCCCGGCATTATTTGGGCCGGGGCGATTACGGACAGCCACCGTTAGCCGTCCCTCGAGCGCAGAAGGTGACGCTTTGCTATGGTCTGCGGTCGGCTGCGTTTATGGCGGGCGTCGATGACTTTCGTCGATTAGGCGTCGAGGTTTTGATTAGTACCGACGACGGTTCCGCCGGGCACTGCGGCACGGTGATCGAACTGGTGCCGCCCGTGGTTGATGCCTCGTCCTATGCCTGTCGGATTGTCACCTGTGGGCCGGAGAAGATGTTGCACGCAACGTCCGACATGGCCACCAGAATGGGGCTTCCCTGTCAGGTTTCCCTGGAAAGCCCCATGGCCTGCGGGATCGGAATCTGCTTCAGTTGCGTGACGAAGATCCGTGATCCGCAGGGTGAGTGGGATTATCGTCGAGTTTGCGTCGAAGGACCGATATTCAACGCGGCCGACGTGGAATTTTAGACTAATGGCTCTCCGCCAAGTTTGTGGTGCGGGCGTCTCGCCTGCCTAGTTCAACCACAACATCTTGGGCAGGCGGGACGCCCGCACCACAATTATCCGCAAACTCTGCGGAGAGCCGGATCCAACTATTCCGCAACTGCGGCGGCCTTCAGCGTTTTGATCCGGGCGGCTAATCGCGACTTAGTCCGCGCAGCGGCATTGCGATGGATGACCTTGTGGGCGGCAGCGCGATCGAGTTTCTTGGCGGCAACTTGCAGGGCACCTTGGGCGTCTTCCGCCTTGCCGGCGTCGACGGCGTCAATCACTTTGCGAACGCGAGTTTTTAGCTCGCGTTTCACCGCACGGTTCTTATCTCGCCGCTCCAAGCTTTGACGGTGGCGTTTTTTTGCACTTGCTGAGTGAGGCATGGTTTCCGCTATTTTGGGGAGTGATTCGGGTCACGGGGCCAGCGTAGCAGGACCCAACCCGCACGCGGCGAATCAACCATTCTGCCGAAAGTTGGTGAGTTTGTCCAGAGGGGTTGCCAGAAAAACCACCCCACCCCTTCCGTAAAACGGAATTTATTCCGTTGGATTGCCTTTTTCAGGCTTGTTGTGGCCGGTTTCAGGCCGAGCCACCCTACCGACCGTTTCGGCGAGGTCAGGAGACCTACGCCGAACTCTGTTGTGGCCGGTCTCTGACCGAGCCACGCTGCCGACCGAAGGTCTCCCGATCATTAGAGACCTTTGGTCCGACGTTTCGGCGGGGTCAGGAGACCCTCGCCGAACCTGATTCTACGAAGCTACGCTTCGCCGCTTTCCTCGTCACCTTCGTCCTGTTTTTGCTTGTCCTCGCGTTTTGCTTGTCCGCCGCTCTTTTTTTCCTCTTCTTCCAACATGCGATGCAGGTGTTCCAAGAGGTCGGACACATCGCGATAGGTATAGTCCATGCTGGCTAGGGTCGTAAGGTACTTTTCGGCCTTGGGCAAATCCTTCAGCCCCATGGCCAACTTACCAGCACGATAAAACGCCAATTTCTTTTCATCCTGATCGCGGTCGGGAATCTCTTGGGCCGCCTGCTCGAAGTGGTTCATTGCCAGATGATACTGTTTGATCGCCCGGAAACATTCACCAAGGTTGATAAGACATTTTCCCCTCTTGCGTGGGTCATGCTTGGCAACCTGATACTCCTTGATCGCCTCGCTGAGGTCGCCTTTCCACTGGTGCCGCTGGGCTAGTTCATAGCGGAAAATGAGATTGTTCGGATAGCGTTCGCAGCGGTTTCTGTAAACTTGCAGTTCCTTCTCGATGACGATCATGCGGAGCCGTTCAAACTCTTTCTTGTCCGCCTCGTTGCCCGTTTCCTTGGCTTTTTTGCCCCCTTCGGCCATTTTGGAACGCAGGGCGCGGAGTTGAACGTCCTCGATTTCCTCTCGTACCGTGGGGTCGTTGTTGGAAGCCGCGAGCTTCTGATTGAAAATCTCCTCGGCTTCTGCATAATGTTCGGTGTTCAGGTAGAGATTACCTAGCTCGTCGTAGCCGGCAAGATCCTTCGGGTTGCGCTGGATTCGCTGCTTGAGGCGGTCCTCGTGCGTAAACTCTTCCTGCTTAGTGCCCGGTTTGCTGGTCTTTTTGTCCTCGTCGTACCTGGGATCCTTGGCCTGATGCTGCAAAACGGTAAGCGTCGCGATGGACCGTTTGGGCATCTCGTCGTCAGGCCGGGCAATTTCGACCTTGTGCCAGAAGTTGATGGCCTCAACATAGCGATCCCGCTTGGTCAGGGCCTCGGCCAACTGACGGCAAACTTCGGCATCGGGCTTGTCTTTGGGAAACGTGTCGAAGGCGCACTTCAGGTAGTAGAGTTCGCAGTCGCCATAGGTCACGGCGGCGGAAACCCCCTCCTGGGTCATTATGCCGCAGCAGGCAGTGGCCATCGCGGTCAAGGTTGGAGCGTCCCAGGGATTCACCAGTAAAACGGAGATTCCTTGCTGGATTGCTTCATCCCAATCGGACTGAGCGATCGCCTTTTTCAGCGCAGCCCTAGCTCCGCGCTCCTTGAATTGCACCATCGGACCGAGTTTTTTGGCGCTGCCATACTTTTTGTGCAGGTTCGTCATGAAACTCTGCAAATACTCCAGATTGCCTGAATCGCCTTGCACGCATTCGGTATAGAGATCGCTCGCGTAGTCAAATTTATCCTGGGATCCCTGCTTATTACCAGCCTCAAAAAGCTTCTGCAAACGCTTGCGCAGAAGGGGAGAGGGTACACGTTTCTTATTCGGTTGTTCGTTTTCTTCTTGCGTCGTCATGTCTGCCTACAGAGAACGTCAACGAGATCCAAGAATTTTACCCAAAACCCACTTAGACTACTGTATCGCCTATTTGAGCGTCTGAAAAGTGGCCCAACTGATGTAGCCCAACATTCCCGAGCAGAGTACCATGCCGATGTCCATCAGCCAGCTTTGGCGGTCAAAAGGAAATGTTGTCGCAAGGTCGGTCCCGAAGACCAACAGCAACAGGATGGCAACAACCGCACCGGTAATACAAAAGGCTTTGGGCATGAAAACGACTTCTCAACACCACAGGCGACAAGGAACATCCACTCTAGTATAATCAGAGATTGATGGGTCCACCACTGCGAAGTTTGGATTAAGGAGCAAAAAGTTGATCGAACGGCAGACAGAACCCGCGGAGAAGATCGATTGGGGCGTTTTTCGCGAGGAAATGCCTGTTGCGCGGCAATGGGCCTATTTGGACCATGCGGCAGTGGCCCCCATCAGCGGCCCTGCGCATCGGGCAATCACTCAATGGAACGAGGACGCCACGGCCAATGGCGATGCCTACTACCAGGGTTGGATGCGGCAATTGAACGAGACACGGCAGCGATCGGCCCAATTGATCAATGCTCAGCCTGAGGAAATCGCCTTGGTGCCCAACACGACTGCTGGCATTAGCCTAGTGGCGGAGGGTTACCCGTGGAAAGAGGGGGATAACGTCGTCCTGCCCGACAATGAGTTCCCATCAAACCAATACCCCTGGCTGAATCTGATCTCCCGCAATGTGGAAATCCGCCGCATCCCTGCCGAGGGGGGGGGGGTGCCGCTGGAAGCCCTCGCCCAGGCATGTGATGCGCGCACGCGGATCGTTAGCGTGAGTTGGGTTGCCTACGCCAGTGGATGGCGGCAGGATCTGGATCGGCTCGCGGAAATGGTCCACGGCAAAGGTGCCCTATTGTTCCTGGATGCCATCCAGGGGCTGGGTGTTTTCCCCTTGGATGTCCGCCGCACGCCGATCGACTTTCTTGCTTCTGACGGTCACAAGTGGCTGCTGGGGCCGGAAGGGGCCGGGATTTTCTATCTCCGCCGCGAACACCTCGATTTGCTTCGCCCCATCATGGTCGGCTGGAACAGCGTGGCCCACGACCGCGATTTCACCCGCATCGAACTGAACTATAAGAATACGGCCGAGCGCTACGAAGGCGGATCGATGAATGTGGCCGGTTTCATTGGCCTGAATGCTAGCTTGGAACTGCTGCTTCGCTATGGCCAGAAAGCAATTGCCGCCCGGGTGTTGGAAATCACCGACCTAGCTTGCAGTCGGCTGACGGCTGCGGGGGCGATCATCGACAGCTTCCGTAACGGCGACCGTCGTAGTGGCATCGTTTCCTTCCGCTTGCCTGGACGCGATCCCGATGTCTTGCGCAAACAGTGTCTCGAGCGGCAGGTCGTGCTCAGTTGCCGGGCCGGACGATTACGGATTAGCCCGCACGCATACAATGATGGATCGGATATCGACCGGCTGATTGAGGCAATTAGAGCTTAGAGCTTAGAGCGTGGGGCTAAGTCCTAAGTCCTAAGTATTGTTCTTAACCCATCCCCCAAAAGTTGTAGTCATGGTGCCAAGTCCGCCGCGAATCGCCGTCTATCCCGGATCATTTGACCCCATTACCTTGGGGCACTTGAATGTTATCGAGCGGGCGAGCCAGCTCTTCGATCGGCTGATCGTTGGGGTGGGCATCAACATCGAGAAGCAGGGCATGTTTGCTGCTGACGAGCGGGTGGAACTGATTCGCGAGGCGACTTCTCACCTCGCAAACATCGAGATTCACACCTTCCATGGCTTGGCCGTCGATTTCGTGCGGCAGGAGGGTGCTCGAGTGATGGTTCGCGGCGTGCGGCCGATTACGGACATCGCGGCCGAATTGACCATGATGATGGCCAATCGCCGCTTGGCACCCGATATCGAAACGCTTTTCATGATCGCCGACGGAGAGCTGGCCCACGTTTCCAGCTCGCTCATTAAACAGATTGCCGGGCTAACCTCAGAAGAGGGGCTCTTGCGGTTTCTACCCCCGAACGTGGTGAAGGCGGTGCGGGAGAAGCTGGCGGAATAGAAAATCAGTTTTTTTCCGCCCGCTGGGGCCCGTCTTCGCGATTGAGATATTGCCGCAGGTAACGAGCCCGCTCGATGTTGCGATCGGCACTGCCCAATTCGTTGCCGGTCCGCTTCTGTAAGTGGGCAGGTTGGGTGTGAATAAAAAGCTCATTGATGTCGGCGATTTGCAGGTCCGCAATCAAGCCCAGATTGACTCCCATGCGAACGCTGGAAAGTAGGTGCATGGTCTCTTCGGAACTGATCGTTTGGGCGGTCCGCAGGATGCCGTAAGCCCGGCTCACGCGGTCGTGCAAATTCTCTTGGCTCTCCTTGATCAAAAACTGTCGGGCCTGCCGTTCGTAGTCGATGATTACCGGCACAATGTCGCTGACTTGCTGGACCAGATCGTCTTCCTTGCGGCCCAGGGTGATCTGGTTGCTGATCTGGTAGAAATCACCCATCGCCTGCGAGCCTTCGCCGAAGAGACCGCGAACCGCCAGACTGATTTTCTGCAGGCTGCGAAAAACCTTTTCGATCTGCCGCGTAATGACCAGGGCCGGCAGGTGCATCATCACGCTCACCCGCATGCCGGTGCCGACGTTCGTGGGGCAAGCCGTCAGGTAGCCGAGCCGTTCGTGGAAGGCATAAGTGACCTTCTGCTCAATGGCATTGTCAATGGCGTTGATTTGTTCCCAGACGCTGTGCAGGTTGAAGCCGCTCTGCATGACCTGAATCCGCAGGTGATCTTCTTCATTGATCATAAGGCTGAATTTCTCGGCCTTGTCGATAGCTACGGCCCGGCGACCTTGGCCTTCGGCGTGCTCGCGGCTGATGAGGTGTCGCTCGACCAGCAGTTGGCGATCGACGCCTTGGAGTTCATCGACGGCAATATAGAGCAGATCGGCCGAAACCTGGGAATTGAGGATGCTCTCGCGGAGGATCCGCTCGATTTGCACACGATCCTGGGGGGTGGCCCGGCTGATAAAAGGAAATTCGGCCAGGTTCCGCGCCAGGCGGACCCGGCTACTGATGACGATGTCAGCCTCGGGGCCGTTGCCTCGGAGCCACTCGCCGCTGCTTTGAGTTAGTTCTTTGATTTCCACGGAAAATCCCGCTGAATTCTTGTTCTACTTCTAATTGCCGGACTGGTTCGCAGAGTTCGCACTCGTGGGGTGGTCCGAGCTTGCGAATCCCACCATTAGCCGCGCGACGCTGGTTATACCCGACTAGGATGCCTGCTCTGTTTCGATACGCCGAATTTGATCGCGGAGTTCAGTTGCCCGCTCGTAGTCCTCATTTTCGACCATTTCTTTCATTTCTCGCCGCATGCGGATCAATTGCGTCCGCTTTTCGCTGCTACCCGGCGAGCAACGGGGTCGCTTGCCGACATGTTCCGACTCGCCGTGAACATTCATAATCAACGGCTCCAGTTGGGGCTGGAAGGCCACGTAATCGTGCGGACAGCCGAGGCGGCCCTGGCTGCGGAATTCGTAAAAAGTGATCCCGCATACCGGACAGGCCTGCTGGTCGAGGCGAGCCAGTTCTTCGGCCGTCTGCCCAATGGCCATTTGCTGCACCTGTTGGGCTAGTGCCGTCGCCATACCCCCCGCACCAGCGGGTTCACCGCCAGACGAGGAGGTAAGGTAGGTTCGGGCGTGATCCTCGCAGAGATGCAGTTCCTGCGGCTTTCCACCGGTTAGTTCCGTGATGTGAAATGTTGCCGGACGTTCACACTGTTGGCATTTCATGGCATTGGACCCGCTTTCCATCTTTGCACCACAGTGATTCTAACGATGGAGGAATCAGGAGTCAACCTACCAATTGCGGAGTCAAGATTTTCTGGCAAGCGCGTGGCACGGGCATCTTGCCCGTGGAATTCGACACGGGCAAGATGCCCGTGCCACGGTGGCGTCCGTCTGCCAGAGAATCTTGCCACACACATCGCGGACCAATTGCAGTCATCCTGCGTTGCGACGCCGGGCAGCCGTTGTTAAGCTTAGAATGAGTTGATATCGAATACCTGACTACATGGGAATTTTTGTTCATGCACGCAACACAAACCCGGCCGGAGCCAATCGCTTCGGCCAAACTGCCGGACGCAATCCATTGTCCTGATTTTGAGGCATTTTGCAAGCTGGCCAAGGACGGCATGCTCGTGCCCGTCTACCGACGCCTGATCTGTGACTCGCTGACCCCGGTCAGTGCATTCCACAAGATCGACTCGGGCCGCTGCGCATGCCTCTTCGAGAGCGTAGTGGGCGGTGAAAAGGTCGGGCGTTACAGTTTTCTGGCGGCCGACCCGTTTTTTGAGATCGAGGCCTACGGCCGTCGCGTGACGACGAACTCCCATTCCGGCGTTTCGGCCTCCGGGGCACCCCTGCTGGTGACCCGTTCCTATGAATCGACCGATCCCATGGCCGAGCTGCGTCGCCACGTCGAGGCCCTGCGTGCCGTCCACCTGCCGGAGTTGCCGCCGTTTTGCGCCGGGGCCGTTGGCTACGCGGGTTACGACACGGTTCGCTATTTTGAGCGGTTACCCAAGGCACCGCCCGACGACCGGCAGGTGCCTGACCTGGCCTTTGCCTTCTACGATCGGATGGTGGTTTTTGATAACGTGGCCAAGACGATCGTCGTTGTGGCGATGGCCCGGCTCGATCGGCCCGGGGCGACGGTCGAATCGGCATACAACGACGCCTGCGGCCGGGTTGATGCCTTGGTCGAGCAACTAGCCACGCGATCAACCGACTTGGAACTAGTCGATATCCGGCCGGAAGGCGAAGTGAATCTGGAGTATCGCTCGAACTTCACGCAGCAGCAGTTTGAGAAGGCGGTCGAGAAGTGCGTGGAGTATATTCGCGCCGGCGACATCTTCCAAGTTGTGATCAGTCAGCGGCTGGAAGTTTCGCTGAAATCCCATCCGTTTGAGATCTACCGCACTTTGCGGATCGTCAACCCTAGTCCGTTCATGTTCTATGTTCGCACGCCCAGCGTGACGTTGGTCGGCAGCTCGCCGGAGGTGATGGTCCGCGTGATTGATGGCCAGGTGACCGTTCGTCCCTTGGCCGGTACTCGCCGCCGCGGCAAGACGGAAGAAGAAGACCGCAACCTTTCTCAGGAACTGCTGGCCGATCCCAAGGAGCGGGCGGAACATGTCATGCTCGTCGATCTCGGCCGCAACGACGTTGGCCGGGTTTGCCGCTATCGCAGCGTGGAAGTGAGCGACGTCATGACCATCGAACGCTACAGCCACGTGATGCACATCACATCGAATGTCTGCGGCCAGCTTGTTCCAGGAAAAGGTGCGTTTGAAGCCTTGCAGGCCTGCCTGCCTGCAGGAACCGTGTCCGGCGCGCCAAAGGTGCGGGCGATGGAGATCATCGACGAGTTGGAGCCGCATCGTCGTGGGCCGTATGCCGGGGCGGTCGGTTATGTCGACTTCAATGGCAACATGGACACCTGCATTGCCTTGCGGACGCTCGTCGTGCAGGGCGATAAGGGTTACGTGCAGGCCGGTGCCGGGATTGTGGCCGACAGCGTTCCGGCCAACGAGTGGCTGGAGACGATGAACAAGGCCCGTGGGTTGCTCAAGGCAATCGAGCTAGCAGGGCAGGGGGGCAAATGACGAATTATTCTGCCGAACGTGGAAATACAGCCAGGGAAATAGTGTGTGGCAAGATTCTCTGACAGACGGACGCCACCGTGGCACGGGCATCTTGC
>JBAWVO010000262.1:0-9034 GCA_037147235.1 Planctomycetota bacterium
GTGGAGCGTGGAGTGTGGAGTGTGGAGCGTGGAGTGTGGAGTGTGGAGCGTGGAGTGTGGAGTGTGGAGCGTGGAGCGTGGAGCGTGGAGCGTGGAGCGTGGAGCGTGGAGCCAATTTCCAGTATAGATACTCGCTTGCGGTTTAGCGATTTGAATTTGGATTTTTAACCGCAGGTTTCTCTGGAACCAGAGGAATGGCCGATTCCTGCGGCGGAGCCAGTCGTGGTTCCTCGGAATCATTGATCCGAAGCGGATTGGGAGGTGCGACCACCGAAGACGAATTAGCGGGCGAGGTTTCTTCGGCCCCGACCGCGGTCACGGCTTCCGTCGCTTGCCCAGCGATCCTACCCGGGCGCGCCGCCGGTGTCGGCAGGTTCGGAATTGCAGGCGGGACGCCTACACTACCCAACATCGTCGGCAGGGGCGCGACCAACTGGCCGACTGGCCGATTTAGCTTAATCAAGGTGCCGACGAGAAGATCGGGCGTCGTCTGCGGTGAAACAACCACAAGGGCATAATCGGCGATGTCGTGGTTATACCGACAAACGGCAGCCAGAAAAGCCTGTTGCTGCCGGACCTGAGTATCCAAAGCTGCGATAACAGCCGCCAAACGTCCCTGGCCGTTGGCCTGGAGTTTGGTGGCTGCGTCCAGTGCGTCTTCAGCCGCCAACAAAGCCGCGACATGACTCTCGACCGCTTGGTTGCGAAGCGGCAGCTTCTGATCGAGCATTCGGGCGCGCTCCGGGGCCTTCTTTCCGGCAAACAATTCAGTGAACAGCGTGCGATAGGGGCCAACCAGCGGTTGGTCGGCAGGCAACGGCAGGGGAGTGCCTGGAACGAGAAGCAGAATTTCCGCCAGATCGTGTTGGGCGGTCATTATCTGCAATTCGGCCTCGCACGTTTGTGCCGTGGCAACCGCCCGAGCGGTTCGCAGATCGGCCGCTTCGTCATTTCCCGTGCGCAGCCGCAGGAGTCGCTGCTGACGCTCATGACTGAAATGATATTCGCCCACGGCCTCCGCTAGCCTCCAGTAGGCGTGAACTGCTTCGATTTGCCGCAGACGTTCCGGCACCGTTGCGACGACCGATACCAGCGAAACCGTTTGGCCGCTTATCGTGCTGCCCGGCGGCAGCGTGAGGGCGTCGCTTACCCGTTGCGCAGTTGTTACCCGCACAGGCATGGCACCCGGCTGAACAACCCCGGCTTGGGCCGCCGCCGGCTCGCGAATAAGAGCCCTGTCCATGGCGGGAGTTTCAGGACGAGTTTCGGCGAGAACTGCCGGCACGCCCGGATTGGTAGTGCGTGGAGCCGCAGTCACGGAAACGGAAGGATTGCCGCCAATTTGACTGACCAACGACACACTTAACAGCCAGATGCATAGGGGCATCAGAAAACCTCCGGAAAAAAATCTAGGACCAGACAACCTCCAAACCCCCAGCGTGGCATTTTTCCGCACGGAAGTCAATCCGGATTACAGGAGAAGTCAACTTCCGCTCTTGACGGAAGCCCAGTGATTCACTAATCTCTCCAAACATGCGTTGTCTCTGATGGGCCACGCGGGTGTGGCAAAAAGGAAACGCGTGGCGAAAAAGAAGCTGGAATTTTCGGTAAACCTTCTTCGTCAATTCGGGATAATTCGTCGGCAAAATGGTTGACACCAGGGCAAAATTGACACAGAGTTTAGATAACGATGATGCCACTCCCTTTTCAGGCTCGTCGCTGACTTTTCTCGTCGTTTCGTCTTTTCAAGGATAATACGCCGCTTTCGCGGCAGAGCCGAGGGTCTCGACCCCATCCCGGTTAGCTCCCGGTTGGGACGGCTTGGCAACCGAATTCAACGGTAGGTACCAATGCGACATCGAGGCAAAACCTCCTCCAGGCTCAGCCTGCGCGCCGTGCGAAGATCGCTTCGGCTTGAACAACTTGAAGTTCGGCAAATGCTCACCGGCGACCTGGTCTCGGCCATGGTTTCGTCGGGCTGGTTCGGGAGCTATGCCGCGACCAATCAACCTCATCATGCGTCGGCACCGTCGATCACGGCCAGCAATACGCCGGTCGCATCCGGCTCGCCGGTCCCAAGCAACGCCAGCGGTCAACTGGATTGGATCGTGCAGTTCAATACGGCTTCGTTAAGCGGCATGAACAATGCCGCCGATGTCGCCCGCCTGCTGCCGCAGAGCGGTGTGCAGTTTCAGATCCTTGAAGGTCTCGGCACGGTGGGCGAAGTGCTGGTGCGATCCTATCATGCCACGGCCGTTCAGGTAGCCGCTGCCTTTCAGTCTGACCGCCAGATTGCCTGGTTTGAGCTCGATTCGCTCAAACAGAGCAACGCGGTGTCCAACGATGCCCAGTACTCGCAACTCTGGGCACTCAGCAACACGGGACAGAACGGCGGGACGGCCGGATCCGACATCCACGCCACCCAGGCTTGGAGCATCACGACCGGCAGCAAGAACGTGGTGGTGGCGGTAATCGACTCGGGCGTCGATTACACACATTCCGACCTCGCCGCGAACATCTGGACCAATTCCAACGCCGGCCGCGATGGCTTTAACGGTGATCTACACGGCTACAATTTCGCCGACGACAACGGCGATCCCATGGACAACAACGGGCACGGTACCCACGTCGCCGGCATTATCGGAGCGGTGGGGAACAACGGCGTGGGCGTGACGGGCGTGAATTGGAACGTCACGATCATGCCGCTGAAGTTCCTCGACGCCAATGGCGGGGGGTACACGTCCGATGCCATCCGCGCGGTCAACTATGCCACGTTGCAGCGAACTCAGTACGGCGTGAACGTGCGGGTGATTAATGCCAGTTGGAGCAGCACCGACAGCGACATCGGTTTGAATGCGGCGATCAAGGCGGCCGGCGATGCGGGAATTCTCTTCGTCGCTGCGGCAGGAAACTCAGCCAGCAACAACGACCTGAAGCCGCAATACCCGGCAAGTTCGGGTCTGGCGAACGTCGTCTCCGTGGCCGCGAGTGATTCAAACGACCGGCTCGCGACATTTAGCAATTACGGGGCCAACACGGTCAGCTTGGCTGCGCCGGGCGTCAGTATCTATAGCACGCTGCCCGGCGGCAAGTACGGTTACTTATCCGGCACGAGCATGGCCTCACCCGAGGTCGCCGGCGTGGCGGCCTTGGCCTGGGCGGCCAACCCCAATGCCACGGTGGCGCAGGTCCGTAACGCCCTGCTGCAAGGCGTTGACAAGCTTCCCGCACTGGCCGGCAAGGTCGTCAGCGGCGGACGGCTGAATGCTTATAATACGTTGAAACTTCTGGCTACGCCCACGCCGGTCACCCCCGTCACGCATGGGACGAACCCATCGACGGCCGTGGCTGTGGGCATCGGTTCCACCGCGCAAGGCTACGTGGCCAATTCCAGCGACACGAACTACTTCAAGGTCCAGGTCGTAGCCGGACAGAAATACTCGTTCCAGGTCGCATTAGGCTCACTTTACGACTCCGTGCTCACGCTCCTGGGCACGAACGGTCAGACGGTGATTGCCCAAAATGATGACGTGGCCCAGGGCAATCGGGCATCGTGCATTACTTGGCAGGCGACAGGGAGCGGCACGTATTATCTGGCTGTGAGCAGTTATCCAGGCTCGCCGGTTGGCTCGTTTACGCTAGCTGCCAGCGGGCTATCGGTCCCAACACCAACTCCAACCCCAACTCCAACCCCGACGCCCGCTCCGGCTGCGCCCAGCCTTTCACCGATCGCCAACCAGATGCTGGTCGCCGGTTCGAGCCTAACCTTATCGTTGTCGGGCCGCGATCCGGCCGGCTCGCCGGTAAGTTATTCGGCCAGAACCGCCAGTGGAAACGCGGTGTCGGTGGTCGTGTCCGGCAACCAGTTGATGATTCGTGCGGCGGCGAACTGCGTTGGCAGCGTGCAGATTGCAGTCACCGCCAGCAACGGCGCGGCGTCGGCCGTGCAATCGTTCAATGTTACGGTTACCAGCCCCAAACCCTCCGGTCGGCAGTTAGGCCGCAGCGTCGCGGTCCCCTCGGCGACGCTGCAGTCTGCTGCCACCGCGGCGGTCCTATCGTCCAACTCTTTTGGCGCGGCTACGGGTTCTCTGTCAAACTCGTCTCGGGGGCTTGACCCCGCCGCGCTGGATACACTGTTTCACGCCATGGGGCGTTAGTCAATACAGCTTCGCTCCACAAATTTGGAGTTTTCCGGTTTAGGTGCAGATCGCGAATAATTGTAGGGTGGGGAGAGCGCAGCGAGCCCCACCAATTCTGTTGCGGTCCGCTTTTGGTGGGGCTCGCTGCGCTCTCCCCACCCTACTTCTGCACCTATAGGCATCACGTGCGATTGGGCGTGTCCATGCGTCACGCGCGCTCGTATGCCGCGAGGAACTCATCGCGGGTGATGCTTGACTGCGTAAGAATCTTTCGGAGCGTCGAGGCTTTGATCTGCCGATGATTGGGAAGCGTCAGCGGCGTACTCGTGCCATCCGAGTTCTGGCGAATCATCGAGATGTGGTTGCCCCGCCGGACGACGTGAAATTCAAGTAGCATGAGGGCGGCGAGTACGCGATCCAGAGGAGCATCGACGGGGAATTTGCCCATGAAAGAATCCGCTGCCTGGGTCCGTCAAACGGACCACGCGGTCTCCGCAACGAACGCTTCCAGAACCGGCGAATCGCCTTCAAGAACTTCCTTACCAAAGGACTCGATGTGGAAGGCGATTGCAGACCGCACATCGGCAAGTGCCTCTTCATAGGTATCACCCTGACCGACAACGACACCGGTAAGCCCGAGCGGGTAGGCGATGTATCCGTCCGGATGTCTCTCCACAACGACCTTGATCTGTTTTGTATTCTGCTCATTCATACTTTTATTGTGCCCCACTTGGTCGGGTGAGTCAAGTGCTTCCGCTCATCAATACAGTTTTGCCCCACGTGCCTTGAACTCTTCGGCCTTCGATTGCATACCGGTGGCGAGAACCTCCCCCTCCTCAATTTCATGCTCTGCGGCGTACTGGCGAACGTCCTGCGTGATCTTCATCGAGCAGAAATGCGGGCCGCACATGCTGCAAAAATGCGACAGCTTTGCCCCGGGCATGGGCAGCGTCTCGTCGTGATACTCCCGAGCACGCTGCGGATCCATCGACAGATTGAAATGGTCCTCCCAGCGGAACTCAAAGCGGGCCTTTGATAAGGCGTCGTCCCATTCCTGCGCGCCGGGATGCCCCTTGGCCAGGTCGGCCGCGTGGGCAGCAATCTTGTAGGCCATCATGCCTTCCTTCACGTCATTGCGATCGGGCAAGCCAAGATGCTCCTTCGGTGTCACATAGCATAGCATGGCCGTGCCGTACCAGCCGATCATCGCCGCACCGATTGCGGAGGTGATGTGGTCATAGGCCGGGGCGACATCGGTCGTCAAGGGGCCGAGCGTGTAGAACGGCGCCTCATGGCAGACTTTCATCTGCCGATCGACGTTCTCCTTGATCAGGTGCATGGGCACATGACCGGGGCCTTCGATGATCACCTGCACGCCATACTCCCAGGCAATCTTCGTCAGTTCGCCCAAGGTGTCCAACTCGGCGAATTGGGCTGCATCGTTGGCATCGGCAATCGAGCCGGGCCGCAAACCATCCCCCAGCGAGACGGCCACGTCGTAGCGGGCCATCAATTCGCACAGTTCGCGAAACCGCGTGTAAAGAAAATTCTCGGCGTGATGCGTGAGGCACCACTTGGCTAGAATCGAACCGCCTCGCGAGACGATGCCCGTCATCCGCCGCGCCGTCAGCGGAATATAACGTAAAAGCACGCCGGCATGGATCGTGAAGTAATCGACGCCCTGCTCGGCCTGTTCCTGGAGTGTCTGGTAAAAGACGTCAAAGTTCAAGTCCTCGGCCTTGCCGTTGACTTTCTCCAATGCCTGGTAAATCGGCACGGTTCCGATCGGCACGGGCGAATTGCGCACGATCCACTCCCGCGTGGCGTGGATGTCTTTGCCGGTGGAAAGGTCCATCACCGTATCGGCACCCCAACGAGTGGACCATTGCATCTTTTCGACTTCGTCGTCGATCGACGAGCGGACGGCCGAGTTGCCGATGTTGGAGTTGACCTTCACGAGAAAATTGCGGCCGATGATCATCGGCTCGCTCTCGGGATGGTTGATGTTGGCCGGCAAAATTGCCCGGCCGCGAGCGATTTCTGAGCGGACAAACTCCGGTTCCATGTTCTCGCGGGCGGCGGCGAAGCGCATTTCTGGCGTGATGATGCCCTGTCGTGCGTAGTGCATCTGGGTGACCGGGCCGCGGCCGCGGAGAACTTTGGATCGACGCAACTTTTCCGGAATCAGCGGCTCGGTCGCCGCGCTCTTCAGCGGTGCAACCTCGTCACAATCGCCGCGCAGGCGAATCCACTCTCCCCGCAAAGGTGGAAGCCCGTCGCGAATGTCATGATCCTGCGGGCCGGCCGTGTCGTAAACATAGACCGGCTCGCCGGCGGTCAGGTTGATTTTTCGCATGGGCACGCGGACACCCTCGGCAACTTCGACATAGACACGCTCGACCGCCTCGGCCGGCTTGCCGTTCGCCCCATCGGTCGATCCAGCGGCGGACTCTTCCGACGCGTGTCGGCCGTCGCCGCTGCCCCCCTGGGATGTCTGGGCCTGAATACTGGACATGATACTACTCTTTCCCTTCTTTTGCCATCGTGTACAATCCACAGTATATACCAGCGGCCGCAAAGTGAGAAGGATGCGGAAAATAGCCGTTTTTCTTGACAGCCCATGAACATTGATCCAAAGCTTCGCGAAATTGCCGACAAGGTGGAAGCTGGCGTGCGGCTCGGTTCCGACGACGGCATGTTGCTCTCCACGCACTCTGACATTCTCACGGTTGGCCAGATTGCCAACGTGGCCCGTGAGCGGCGGCACGGTAACCTCACCTACTACAACCGCAATCTACATCTCAATACGACGAACATCTGCGAGGCGAGCTGCGCGTTCTGCTCGTTCGCGCGATTGAAGGAAGACATGCCCAGTGCCTACACAATGAGCACGGAACAGGCATTGGAGTGGATTGAGAAGCGTTATCGGCCGGGCATGACGGAAGTGCATATCGTCAACGGTCTGAATCCGCATTTGCCGTTCAGCTACTACACGGATCTGCTGCGGGTGATCGGCTCGCGTTTTCCGGCGTTGCATCTCAAGGCATTTTCGGCGGTCGAGATCCATTACTTTGCCCAAAAGTTTGGATTGTCCTATCGCCAGACGCTGGAGCACCTGATCGACGCCGGCCTCGGATCGCTGCCGGGCGGCGGGGCGGAAATCTTCGCAAATCGCGTGCGAAAGCAAATCTGCCGCGACAAGGTCGATGCCGACGGCTGGATTGACGTTCATCGCACGGCCCACCAGTTGGGGCTGAAGTCCAACTGCACGATGCTCTACGGCACGATTGAAACCCGCGAGGAGCGGATCGACCACCTCTTGCGGCTGCGGGAATTGCAGGACGAAACGGGCGGTTTTCAGGCATTTGTGCCGCTGGCTTATCACGCAGAGGGCAACCGGCTGCAAATACTCGGCAATCCGACGGCCGACGACGATCTGCGAATGATCGCCGTCAGCCGCTTGCTTTTAGACAACATTCCGCACATCAAAGCCTATTGGGTCATGCTCGGTCTGAAGATGGCGCAAGTCGCGCAGAGGTTCGGGGCGAACGACATGGACGGCACGGTGATCGAAGAGAAGGTCTAC
Organism: Planctomycetota bacterium; assembly: GCA_037147235.1. GTDB lineage: Bacteria > Planctomycetota > Planctomycetia > Pirellulales > Thermoguttaceae > JANXQG01. Next base: position 7,729 of record JBAWVO010000262.1, read on the forward strand.
CACATGGCCGGGGCGGAGACCCCGCACGAGTTGACCCTTGACGAGCTTCGTCGGATGATTCGCGCCATGGGTCGCGAACCGGCCGAGCGGACAACCGTGTACGAACCGGTAAAGTAGCAGGCACACTCCGTGTGCCGTCCGCCTTTTGGAGACCACAACAATGATCATCACCGGTCAGGCAACCACCCTCGACCACCTCTTGAGCAAAGCAGCAGACGGCGGACGGCTCTCCGTGGAGGAGGCATTGCACCTAGCGGCCGATGCCTCGTTGGCCGCTTTAGGGCTGGCGGCCGATGTGCGTCGCAACCAGTTACATCCCGGCCGGCGGGTGTCGTACATCGTCGAACGGAACATCAACTACACGAACGTCTGCAACGCCTACTGCCGCTTCTGCGCCTTCTACCGCGCCCCCGGCCGGACCGATGGCTATACGCTCGGCAAAGAAGAACTCGCCGCCAAGATGGACGAGACCGTGGCCGCCGGCGGCATCCAGATCCTGCTCCAAGGCGGACTCAACCCGGAACTGGGCATCGACTACTACGAAGACCTCTTTCGCTGGTTAAAACAGCACTACCCAACCGTTAACCTACACGCCCTTTCAGCCGACGAAATCTTGCACATCTGCGAGGTTTCCAGCCTCTCGATCGAGGAATCGCTCTCGCGGCTCATCGCGGCCGGCATGGGCTCATTGCCGGGCGCGGGAGCGGAGATCCTAGTCGATCACGTCCGCAAGAGGATCGCGCGGCTCAAGTCCGGCGCCGACAAATGGCTCGCCGTTCACCGCATGGCGCATCGGCTGGGTATCCCTTCAACCTGCACGATGATGTTCGGCGTGGAGGAGACCTGGCACGACCGTCTCTTGCACCTAGAAATGCTTCGCCAACTCCAGGACGAGACCGGTGGCTTCACGGCATTTATTGCCTGGCCGTATCAGCAGGGTGAATTGAAGCTTGCCTCAGGCAACACGTCGGCTGCCGAGTACCTTCGCGTTCAGGCCCTCGCCCGATTGTTCCTTGACAACATTCCCCATTTGCAAAGCTCCTGGGTCACGCAAGGCCCCTCGGTTGGGCAAATTGCCTTGAGTTTCGGTGCCGACGATTTTGGGTCCGTGATGTTTGAGGAGAACGTCGTTTCTGCCGCCGGAACCACCTTTCGCATGAACAGCGATTTCATCGAGTTGCAGATCCGCCACGCCGGGTACACGCCCTGGCGGAGGGATGTTCGCTATCAGGCAGCGCGGTAGGCCACGCGGGCCTTGATCATAACCTTGCCAACTGCTGTCATTGCTGGCTCGCTGTAGGGTGCG
>JBAWVO010000263.1:0-9031 GCA_037147235.1 Planctomycetota bacterium
TTTCAATTCTCAATTTTCAATTCTCAATTCCCCATGCAAATTGTCGGACGGGGGGAGCGGGGGGGCCCCTCGCCAACCGAACCGTAACCCTGAACCGCATCCTCCCCAATTTTCAATTTTCAATTCTCAATTTTCAATTCTCAATTCCCCATGCAAATTGTCGGACGGGGGGCATTATCGCCAACCGAACCGTAACCCTGAACCGCATCTTCCCCAATTTTCAATTTTCAATTTTCAATTTTCAATTTGCAATCCTCTTCCCCGAAGAAGGGCTTTCACGCTCATCGAGCTGATGGTGGTGATCATCATCATCTCGATACTTGCCGGGGCCTTGCTGGGTGCCTTGGGCAAGACTCGCGAAGCCGCCCGCCTGGCTGCCACCAAGGCCACGGTTAAAAAACTCAACGAGTTGGTGACGCGAAAGTACGAGTCCTACGCGTACCGGCGCGTGCCGTTGAGTGCGTCGGGCATGACGACGGCGGCTCGCAAGGGTATTATCGACTACCTAAAGCAGGTGGAAATGCCGAAACAATGGACCGACGTATCCCCCGTCCCTACGAACACTAATATCAAGCAGTCGGCCATGTCACGACTTTACAAGGCCAAGTACGACGCTTACCAGACCAAAAACAACAAGGCGCCTAGTACGGTCAATGAGCAGGCCAAGTGTCTCTATTTATGGGTTATGACCTCGATTCCCGAGGCCAAACCGATGTTTAACGGCAGCGAGATCGCCACCGACGGCGACGGCTGGAAGATGTTCATCGACGGCTGGGGCAACCCCATCGGACTCGTTGCCGATGGTGACGGCTGGAAGTTTGTCGTCGTGGGCTTCCCCAACGGATTCCCGCTGTAAAACTACTGCACCGACCATTACCAAAGTGACGTTATGCGATACAACCAAACAAAACACGTCATTCGTAGAACGGAATTTATTCCGTTGCCGCGTAGATTTCAGGTGAACGGAATGAATTCCGTGTTACGTAGGGGCATGACGCTCGTTGAGTTGCTCGTCGTCGTATCGATCATTGTATTGCTCGCTGCGGCAGCGATCCCGCGACTTCAGCCGGCCATGGATCGATCGCGGGTTCGCGAGGCGGCACGGTCCGTGCAACTCTATTTAAGCGCAGCCCGTAATCAGGCGATGGCCACCGGACGAAGTTGCGGAGTGATGATCGCGGTGGAGGGCGGCTGTTCGATGACGCTCACCCAGGTCGAAACGCCGCCGACCTATGGCGGAGACTCCATGAGCAGCATGGCGACGGTAACCTCGTCGGGCGCGAAAGGCATTTGCAATATAACCGGCGTTTCGCCCGCCCTGAGCAAAAGCGATCAGATTCAAATTGGATATCAAGGCTACTGGTTTAACGTGACCTCCGGGACTACCGCGGGCCTTGCCAACGTGTGCGGTGAAACACCGGTCTGGACCGCCGGCCAACCGATTAAGGGGCCGTACAAGGTATTGCGCGGGCCAAAGCCTTCCGTCGCGTCCGCCTTGGAGCTTCCGTCGCCGGCAGTCATCGACTTGACATGGTCAGGTGCCGATCCAGTTGCCGGCAGTTCGCCGACTTATTTGGGCGGCACCTCCCCCGTTTATATCATGTTCACGCCCACTGGCAGCGTCGATTGGATTGGGGATATCGGGAATGGCACGAAAATCACTACCCCCGTTTATTTGCTGATCGGCAAACGCGAGAACGTCAACGACGCAAGTACCCCGCCACAATGGAATCTACAGGACAAAAGCAGTCTTTGGGTTGCCATCAACTCGGCGACCGGCCTGATTGTGACGACCGATTTGGCTGCCGTCGCCGTCAAGGCTAAAACTGCGGATTCGGATAGTGATGCGAAGGCAAATAATAGTGTGATTAATAATAGCCGCGATTATGCTCGAAAGTCCGATGCGATGGGAGGGAAGTAGTATGGAGAGTTGTCTGTTGTCCGTTGTCGGTTGTCCGTTGTCGGAAGCAGCCGCAGCGACCACTGTGCGAGAGAGTCCCCGCGCACTTCCCACCGTCCACCGTCCACCATCCACCGTCCACCGCCCCCCCACCACTTCCCCCCGCGGCATGAGTCTCCTGGAAGTCCTGGCGGCCATTGGCGTGCTGTCGATCGGCCTGCTGGGCTTGGCTGCGCTGCTGCCGATCGGACGTTATGCGATTGCCGAAGCCAACAAGGCCGACCACGCCGGCAATTGCGGCCGTGCCGCTCTCCGCGCTGTCGTCATCCGCCACATGCTCGATTCGGCACCCCCTCAGGGCAAAGCCGCCATAAGTAGTGCAGTTTTCAACGACTTCACCGACGACCTGATCGTGCAACTACCCGAGGATATGAAGCCACCCCAACCGATCGGGAAACCGACAGTCGCCCCGGATTATAGGGGCGATTACAAATGGTTTATGACGGCGATTCCGAACCCCAGCAACCCAGCGCAATTCACGGTTTCCGTAGTGGTCTGTTTCAAACGAGACTCTACTGAAACGACGGCCAGCATAGCGGCTGCCGACTTCTACGATGCAGTGAATGGTGTGGCATTGGGTGGCGGGAGCGTAAAGCTCACCCTCACCAAGCCTGCCGCCCCCTTTGAAGTGAAAGAGAACGATTGGATTGCTTTGTGCGGCACAAGCATGGATGCCGCGAAACCACAGGCACTTTGCCACTGGTATCGTGTCGCGGCCGCGGGCGATGACGGCGTTAGCCTGACCCTGACAGGGCCGGATTGGGATACAAGCTATACGACAACCGCCGTCGCCCTGGGGCAAAGCGTACTTGGCGTCTACACAACAACGGTCGAAGTGCCGACGGATCCAACGTGGAAGAATTAAAAATTCGTCGCGTAGCGACGTTACGATGGTAGCCGTGGGTTTTAACCCACGGAACGGGTGTCGCATGTGAACCGTGCGTGGCGTAGCCACGCTTGAACATCAGTCGTCGCTACGCGACGAATGGAAGGTGCAGGGTCTTATGGCCCGTGGGTTAAAACCCACGGCTACCATCGTGGTATCGCTACGCGATGAGCCTGTCATCTTAAAATGAGGCAAAACTGAATAACTAAAGGATTTATCATGATTACCAAACCCCGTCGCGGTGTTCTCTTGCTGGTGGTGCTTGCCTTGCTGGCCATGTTTGCCGTGGTGGCGGTGGCCTTTGTGGTCTTGACCGGCGTGGAACGCAAGAGCGCGGAGCGCGTCCGCACAATCGATACCGTGGTCGTTTCACCGGCCAAACAGCTCAACTCGGCTTTCGATATCGTCCTTCGCGGGTCAACCAATCCGCAATCGGCCATCGGTTGGTGTTCCCTGCTCGAGAAGATGTATGGATCGAATAATGTTCCTTACAGTGGGATGGGCGTGGGTTACAGCACTTCAGGCTCGCTCCTAACGGTTACCCTTAGCAGCGGCGGCACAGCGAACCTAGCCCTGCTTCCCAGAAATCCTGCGAATTTGAGCAGCGGCGGCACGCAATCGGTGAATTGCGAATACACGGCACCCGACCATCAAGATCCGTTGCTGGCGTTTGCAGTTACGGGTACCAATGGCTCGGTTACGGTGCCGATCCCTTCCTTGCACCGCGCCGACTTGATTTCTTACTGGGCGAAGCTCAGCGATTCACAAAGCGGGAGTTGGACGAACATTCCGCCGGATGTCCTGCGTCAAATCATGTTCCGGCCCAATGGCATCGACCACCCCAACTTTAACGGCAACAACCAAACCTGGGATCCGATCGCTGGCCCACGGGATGTCGATAACGACGGCGATGGCGTGGCCGACAGCGTGTGGGTGGATTTGGGTTTTCCCGTCAGCTTCACGGCCGATGGCCGGCCGTATAAGCCGTTATTCGCCATTCTTTGCCTGGACATGGACGGTCGCTTGAACCTCAACGCGCATGGCAACCTGGCACAGACCAATTCAAGCTACTCTCAGTATGTGACACTGCCATACACGGGGCCGCTGCCGGGCGATACAGCCTTGCCGCCTCCACTCTCTCCACTCCAGGTGCCTAGCCAGTTCGCCGGCGTGGTCAGCAGTGCAACGCTTCCCCGTGGCCAAGGCTACGGGCCGGCCGAGGTGAATCTGTCCTCGCTGTTTTCCACAAGTCCCAATCTGTATCAGGCCATGCTTCAAGGGGGCAACGGTCAGCTTGGCCGTTACGGTGAAGGTGTCGGCACCGGCCTCGCGGGAATCTCAGGTAGCTACACGAGGCTGATACAGGACCTTTGGTCCAGCTATGGCGGAGACTATTGGGCGAACCTCACCTCCAGCACGTCGGCCGACTCCTGGGGTTCGCCACCCGACACGCAGGGTTTCGGCGCGATTGGTCTCGATGTTGCCGGGCGACCGCTCTACATTTCCATGGGCGGAACCGTGAAGAACACGCCCTACGACATCGACCTCAGCCGCAACGCGCCGCGCGCTACCGGGGCCATGACGCCGGACAGCCCATTCTCGGTCAGCGAGCTTGAGCGGATCATCCGCCCCTACGATCGTGATGCATCCTCACTACCGCAGAGGCTGTGCGCGTTGACGTTGGCGGACAGCGGAAGCAACAACAGCAACGTCTTGTTCCCGCACCGCATGGAGGTAACCACCGAAAGTTTCCGTGTCGCAAGTGTCCCGAAAGCGTTTTTGCAAAATGTAACTGCTACAGATCTTCCCGCGGAAATTAAGCAGGGTTTGAAGATGAACTTAAACCGTCCCTTTGAAATGAAGACGGACTCGCTGGCTACTCGACAGCTTTACGCCAAGGATCTGTACACGTTGATGATGGCCGTGGCCGACACCACGGCCCTCGGGACGCGGCTCGGGGATGACGGCTGCAAGAGGCTGATCGCCCAATGGGCGATCAATTGTGTTGCTTACCGGGATCACAATTCGATCATGATCCCATTCAAATACGATGGCACGAACACCGTCTGGGGCTGCAAACGGCCCGACCTGATCATTACCGAAACGCTTGCTTTCCATGATCGGCGGACAGAGGATCGCACCGACGAAAAAGTCGATCCGGCCAACAAGCAGTACGGTGCCGACCCATCGAGAGTGGACCCGGGGAGCAAGACAACCGAACCCGATCCGACGAAAAAGGATCCGAATTTCGACCAGAGGTATCGGCCGCAAGGTTCGCTCTTTGTCGAATTGTTCAATCCTTGGTCACCTTTGGAGCCGCAAAGCCGCGACCTGCTCAGCGGCAGCACTGCCGCCACCGGCGTCCTGTTGAGCCAGACATCCGGCGGCACCAGCGGAACCGGTTCGCCTGTCTGGAGGTTGATCATCATTGATCCGCTGAAGAACCCACCCGTGAATGGCGAATTACCTGACCCGGACGATCCCGACCCTGCCAAATGTCCGCAGATCGAACGGGCCGTCTATTTCGTCAGCATCAGCAAGACGGGTTTAACGCTTCCCGCGGACGTGCCGGGCACCGCGGCGGTATATACACCCTCCGTGACAAAACCATTACTGGTCTCGTCCGGACAATACGCGGTGATTGGGTCGGGCGAGAAGGACCCGCTCAGCCCAAACAAAAAGCAGACATTAATCGGTTTCTATGACACGTCCAAGGTCATCAGTAACCGGAACGGGCGGTATATTACCCTGGGCTTCAGTGGCGGTATCTATGATGTGACGACGGGGAATCCCTTAATCGTAAGAAACAATACCAATAACCCGGTTCCGCCAGCCGTTGCGGCCATCAAGCTCCCCTTGGTGCTGTCGATCGATACTCCCAGACGGCTTAGCGTTTCGGAGCCGATAAACGGTTATACCGAGTACGAAAAGGATGTCTCGGGTGGCACCACGGTTTTGACCTACAGTTCGACCTCGGAAATGTACAGCCAGACGATCGACATTCCTCTGGATCGCCAACGCGAAACAAAAGAGCCTGTCGATGCCAAAAAGCTGAACAACGACGGAACCTATCCCGGTTTCCGGATCATCTATTTGCAACGACTGGCCGATCCAACAAAGTCCTGGGACGCCACCACGAATCCGTATCGCACGATCGATGCCATGCCGGTTGACTTGACCACATTCAACGGCGTGACCAAGGATCCCGATCCGAACAACATACTCGACCCCAAATATCCCGTCCATTTTGAAGCCCGGCAGCGAGGTGATACCAACGCTGCTTCCGGAGAGAATAACCTCTGGAAGCAGGAGCTTTGTGGCAAGACCAATTGGAATGATAGCCCTGACCCAGACCCTAAAATGGTCTATCCCAAGAACTTGAGGACATCTCTGGGCTATTTGAACCAAACTTTTGGATCTCCGCAATCGACCAGCGACTACAAAGGCGATCCCCCCTCCCCGTTCCCATGGTTCAACTGGGCCTATCGGCCGTTCGTTAACGAATATGAATTGCTCCAAGTGCCTTGCGTTTCCTCCTCAAAACTCCTGGCCAACAATGGCAATGCCCGCGCCTACTACGGCTATGTCGATCAGTCGCAGTTGGGCATCAACTCCTATTCGGTGTCGAACTTTCCGCATTTGCTCAATATGTTCGATTCCGGTCCTGTCAGTAAGTCCGGGCAATCAGCCCAGTTCCATCGCATCCTGGCTTACGTGGGAGTCCCTACGCCGTATGTCCGCATGGCGGCGATGAACCGCGAGCCGGGCAAGATCAATCTCAATACGATAGCGAGCCAGACGGTTTTCAAGGCACTGGGGGGAAGCCCCCTCTTTTCCAGCACGTGGGACAAGTTCAGTCGTAGCCGGGGCCCCGTGGATGCAAACTCGAATAACCCAAGCCGCTTCATGCGACCGTTTCGCACGCCCGGCGGGGCAGCACTCTCGGCTTTGCTTTCGCCACAGTACAATACCGACACCGAACCGTACGAGATCGATTACACATTGCTGCGAAGAGACCCGGATGACCCCTCCAATCGCCCGCTCTTCCAGGTCGACAGTGTGAGTACGCCAACGAACAACCCACCGACCGATTACAACCGGAATTCCTATTTCCGTTATCAGGCACTCCAGCAGTTGGGCGGAGTCGCGAGTTACCATTCCAACGTCTTCGCCGTCTGGATCACTGTTGGTTACTTCGAGGTCACTCCCGCTGATTCGAACAAGAAAGATAATAAAGATGCTTCCGGAAACCTAATCTACCCTGACGGCTATCAATTAGGCCAGGAGATCGGCGGCGACAATGGCGATATCAACCGCCATCGCGCCTTCTATATGATCGACCGTTCCATCCCCGTCGAATTCAAACGCGGGCAGGATACCGCCAGTCAGAGGGATGCCGTTTTGGTCAGAAGGTTTATTGAGTAGAATGACACACCGGATCAGCTTTGTCTCCGATCTACACCTGTTTGCCAGGCGGTCTGATGCCCCGCGCTATCTCGAAGCGATACGTGCGGCGGCGCGGCGGTCGGCGGTCCTGGTGTTGGGGGGCGACATATTCGACTTTAGCTGGTCGACCTTGCCAACCCTGGAGGATACGGTGGAGGCCGCCTTTCATTGGCTGCAACATTTGGCGGCCGAGCATCCCGATTGTCACATTCATTACCTGCTGGGCAATCATGACTATTGTCAACTGTTCCTAGACCGCCTAGAACAGCAGGCACACCTCATTCCGAACTTTGCCTGGCACCACTTCTATCTACGGCTGGGATCGAATATCTTCCTTCACGGTGATGCGGTCGAGAAGAAAGAGACAACCCACGAGAAGCTGCTGAAATATCGTTCGCGATGGCTAAATCTGCCTATGGCCGGCAAGCTCAGCCGCGGGGCCTACGCGGTGGTCCATCGCGCCCGCTTGCACAAACCGCTGGCCTTCTTGCTCCATCGCAAGCGACGCGTGGCGCGGCGAGTCTTGAATTACCTGGAGCATCTAGGCGAAGGTCCGGAGACGGGCGTGCAGCACGTTTACTTCGGCCACATTCACCGCCGCATGTTCAATTATCGCTATCGCGGCGTGACGTTCCATAACTGCGGCGCCCCGATTGCCGGCCTGCGATTCCGCATCCTCGAAGGGAGTTACGACGGCAGTCTGCCGACCCACGACAATCATCGCACCAACTCAGCCCATAGCGTGGGCAGCGTCTGCCGGTGGTCGCCGCGGAAGTAATAGCTCTGCCCGCCGCCGGCAACCGTGCGAGCCAGGATGGTTTTCCAGGGGCGGTAGTAATACCGGCTCTCCTGTTTCGAGGGAGTGCCCTCACGCCAATTTTCCGGCAGGTCGATCAAATCGAAGACGGCCGTTGTGAAATCACCCGGCACATTGCCGCGCTGCCGCGCCACGTTGCGTGCCATCGAGAGGGCCTTCAGAAAGACCTCCGGCCCGGTCACGGCAGTGCCAAAGTTGATGAAGACGCCACCGGGAAGGTCTTGGACCGATCGCGCGAAAATCAGAAAGTCGGTGTCGCTGGCCGCGCCCCAAGCGGCACCGTCGCAGTTGGGGTGCGCGTGAATGATGTCGCAGCCGATGCCCACATGAATCGTCATCGGCACACCCATTCGCCAAGCTGCGGCGGCGAGGCTCACTGCGACGTGCGGGGCAGGTTGGCTGGCCAGGATACGGCCGGCCGCTTCACCTAGTCCTTCGCCTGCGGCGGCCGCTTGCCTGGCAATCTCGTTCAACTGGCTCGTCTCCTTCCAGAGTCCGAACTGGCCGACTTGAATCCAGCGTGCGACGTTCTCGCTCGTGCCGCCAAAGCTGGCTAATTCAAAATCGTGGACCATGCCCGCGCCGTTGGTGGCTAGATGCGTGATCAACTTTCGCTCGATCAGATCGATGAGAAATCGAGACAGGCCAAGCTTGATCGCGTGGGCACCCATCATCAGAATCACCGGACGCTGTTGGCTTCGGGCGGCAACGATTCGCTCGACCAGACCGTGCAGCTCCGGATGCTCGAAACGCGGCTCCGGTGGGCCTAGCGGCAGACAATCGGCGACCTCCAGATCGTGGCCTCGTTGCGCTAACGGCCAGAGTTCCACACCACGGCGATCGAACAGTTCATAGCGGCTCATGTGAAGGACTTAGGACTTAGGACTTAGGACTTAGGACTTAGGACTTAGGACTTAGGACT
>JBAWVO010000264.1:0-9025 GCA_037147235.1 Planctomycetota bacterium
ACTCCTAACTCCTAACTCCTAACTCCTAACTCCTAACTCCTAACTCCTAACTCCTTTTCCCCCCCATGCTTGATTCTACCAGCCATCTGAACGGCGCTCCGTTTCTGAAAGACGAAAACCAGGGTCTCTACGAGCCTTCGCCGCGGTTCAAGAACCTGGCCAAGGTTTGCGAGTATTCCAGCAAGAGCAACACGGCCGTGGCTGCGGCGATTCCTTATTTCCAAGAGTGGCGTGAGGCGGCCCACCAGATCAAGAAGTATTCGCTCGCCAATCTCGATAAGCTGCTCGTGCAGTTCGAGTGCAACATGAAGGCACGCGGGGTCGAGGTTCTTTTCGCCCAGGATGCGGCCGAGGCCAACCGCTTGGTGCTGGAAATCGCGAGGGAGCATAATGTCAAGAGCGTGGTGAAGGCGAAGTCGATGGTTACCGAGGAGATGGAGTTGAACCATGTCCTCGAAGGGGCCGGCATCCGGGCGATCGAGACCGACCTGGGCGAATATATCGTGCAGCTTGCCAAGCAGCGGCCGATCCACCTCGTCACGCCCGCCATGCACTTCTCGGCCGATGAAGTCGGCCAGTTGTTCCATGAAAAGCTCGGCGAACCTTATAGTGCCGAGCACGCTGCCTTGACGGCCATTGCTCGAAAGCGTCTGCGAGCCGAATATCTGGCTGCCGACATGGGGGTCTCCGGATGCAATTTCGCCGTGGCTGACTCGGGCACGGTGGTCGTCGTAGAAAACGAAGGAAACGCCGGCCTCTCAACGTCCACGCCGCCGGTTCACGTCGTGCTGGTAGGCATCGAAAAGATCATTCCCAAGATTGATTACCTGCCGCTCTTTCTGAATTTGCTCGGCCGCAGCGGTACCGGCCAGAAACTGACGACCTATACCCATTTGATCCACGGTCCCGCCCCGGGCAAGAAGCTCTACGTGATCTTCCTGGACAACGGCCGGACAAAGGTTCTGCAAGACCCACATGCTTGGGAGTCGCTGTTCTGCATTCGCTGCGGTGCGTGCCTGAACGCCTGCCCCGTCTATCGTCGCGTGGGCGGCTGGTCGTATGGCTGGGTCTATCCGGGGCCGATCGGCTCGGTGCTCACGCCGCATCTCGTCGGCCTAGAGAAGGCGGGCAAGCTGCCGTTTGCTTCATCGCTTTGCGGGGCGTGCGGCGAAGTCTGCCCCGTGAAGATTGATCTCCCCCATCAACTGGTCCATCTCCGTCATCGTGCGGTGAACGAGCCTTCGCCCATGAACTCGACTTTCGAGCGATTGCAATGGAAACTCTGGGCCTGGGCGATGGGCGGGCCGCGTCGCTACGGCCTGGCCATGTGGGCGGTCCGGATCGGGGTGCGGATGGCAAAATTCCTCCCATGGCATCCGGACAAGCTCGGTGCCTGGACCCGCGGGCGCGAGTTGCCCAAAGTTCCCTCACATTCCTTCCGCAGTTGGTGGCAAGAACGATCTTCCAAGAAAGGCAAATCATGAGCAGCCGCGACGTTATCCTCCAGCGCATCCGCAGCGGACTCACCAACGCTGTGGCGGCCGGTTTCGGCGATCTCCGTGAGCCACCCGTGCCCGAAGTGTGGCCGCGCACGAATCCGGAATCGGCAACGCTCGTTTCTCAATTTCGCACAGAGATGGAATCCCTCAGCGGCGAATCCATCCTTTGCCCAACGATGGCTGACGCCCGCTGGCAGCTTGCCCAACTCATGCAAACAGCCCCCTGGCCGCGCCTCGGCAGCCTGGACCGCCCGCTGACGCGAGAACTCACGGCTGACCTTCCGGTTGATCGTGTTGACTGGGTAACATCCGACTGGACACCGCCGCAGATCGAGCAGCTTCCTGCCGGGCTGATTACAGCCGACGCCTTGCTGGCCGACACCGGCTCCTGCGTTGTGCATTGTTCAAAAGCCACGGAGCGGCTGATGTGCTACTTGCCACCGGTCTGCGTAGTCGTCGCTCGAGTGAACCAACTTGCCGAACATCTGCCCGCCGCCTGGGGGCCGATCTCAAAGACTTGCGCGGCGAAAGATTCCCAAGGCGAGATCGTACTCATCACCGGCCCGAGCCGCACCGCTGATATAGAGAAGATTTTGATCCTCGGCGTCCACGGGCCAAAGCGGCTGGTAGTGCTGCTGGTGGGGTAGGCAGCCGTTCAAGAGTGACTCTGCGGTTTTGTGGTGCGGCTGTCCCGGCTGCATACGCAGGCGAGACGCCCGCGCCACAAATTGTTATTGGACGGTGGCTAGGTCGTGGTGGCATCATCTTACAATTCACCATTTCGCAGCAACTCGATTCGCATTTCAAGTCACGGTTCTTCGTTCATGTTGCACAAGTCGCAGATGGGGTCTGCCCTCGCTCCGAGACGCCCCAGATGACGAGCCTCGGGAACTCACCTACGTGGACGCCGATACGTTTGAGGCAACCTTCTAATTCTCACCGACGCCAGTCGGCCCAGGGACAGTACGCACATACTGCGGGAGGCACCCCAGACGAGCTATATTTTCCCCACCAGGATGCAGTGTGATCGGCAGGAGACTTCGCTCAAGAGACTTCAACCGAGAATCGGCGGGGGGCCATGCGGGGAGTGCGGCCATGGCCGCACTCCCCGCATGGCCCCCCTTGTCTTACCAATATGCACTGGCTAGACTCAGAGCTTCAGAAGATCAATTTTCCTATTCTTTACCAGGAAGTGGAAGGTTCAAATCCTTTCGCCCCGCCTGATTCGGAGATATTGCAATGGCATGGAAGGGCGATTCGGGCGCGGCTTTTTCTGGCGGCAGCGGTCAGATGGCCGTAATGGGCGAACTCTTGCATCGGAAGTGCAACGCCGCTATCCCGCTGGTAGATGTAGGTACGGATGTGTTTGCGTTTCGGGAGGATCGCGAAGAAGTCGCTCGTATCCAGGTCAAGACCGAAGCCGGAACGTGGTACAAGAGAGGGGAGGGTTACCGCGCAAAGTTCGGCGTACCGATGAAGCAGTTAAGTCGCACCGACTCTCCGCCACTTTTCTACGCTTTCGCCGTCCGGCTAGACAACAGTTGGGGCAGTTTTATCGTGATTAGCCGTGCGAAGCTTAGGGAGCTTTGGAACGACGGCTGTGGCTCGGAAAACGAAAAATCGGGCGATCTGGAAATGCACATTCAGTTCCGCCCGGATGAGAAATCCAAACGGGATGAAGCGAGGAAGTACCGCGAACTCACAGCCGTCTGTGGAAAGTTCGATTTGACGGATTACATCAATGCATGGGAGACGTTGCCGCCGCTAAAAACACCCGTCGCCATCGACTCACCAGTTCATGCACCCGCTACTCTCACAGAGGGAGGCGGTCATGCTCCGAAACCAATTCTTGCCGAACTTCAAATCGGCGAAATCGATCGGGAGCCGCCTCAAGCCTGAACGAGGTCACCCGGTGGTACGAACACGAGCGTTCGGTCGGTGTCGTCCTCGATCAGGGCGTAGCCTAACGCTTCAAGCTCTTGCAATTTTAGGCCGGTGAGCGTTGGCGTGACTTCGCGAGCAAGATCCTCAAGGCTTCCATGAGTGGTCAGGAAGTCCTGGTATGTCTCAAAGTCAATCGACACTGTGGTAGCGATTGCTTTCGCATCAGGAAATGCGGACTGAATCATCGCACGGCTTAAGGGATGCAGTCCGAAAGCTAAGCCGCTCGCCCTCCTCCCAACCTGAACAATAATTGGGCCCATCGGCCCTTCCGACGGCGGCGCAGCTACCTCGACGACAACCCACGCACCGTCGCGGGTGCGTTTTTTTAGTTCATCAGCGAAGGCGCGCGCCTTCTCCAGAGAATCCCAAACGTACAACCATCGATTCCTCGTACTAGGCTCCGGTGCGCGTGGCAATTTGCCGAGGTCAACACCTTGCTGCCGTAACAGACGCGCATAGGCCTCGAATTCAGCATCTTTCGTCCCGCCATCTTTACAAGTGACAGTGAAACCCATCGTAGAACCTCCGAGATTATTGAAGAAGAATATATTTTACACCCAAACGCCTTGCGAGAGAACCCCTTGTCGGAGCAAAATAGAAATGTCACAGGGTATGGCAAAATAGAAGTGTCACATTGGGGTGGCGGGCCCGCCACCCCAGCCAAAAACTCTCGGCTCAGGAAGGGACGCCGCCAAGGGTGAGTTGCTGCCGGTTTTTGCTCGGCCGTCCCGCCGTCTGGGGGAATTCCGGCTTTCCGCACGGTTACGGCCAGGACACCTGGCAATACCGCGTGACAGGCATTTTCGGTCGGGGTTGTTCGGTCGGTCGGGGTCGATTGTTTTCCCAGTACGGGTGGCTTACTGATGGTTGTCTTCTTCTGCAACTGGCCGCATTGTTGTCGCCCGAGTGAACCAACTTGCCGAACATCTGCCCGCCGCCTGGGGGCCGATCTCAAAGACTTGCGCGGCGAAAGATTCACGAGGTGAAATCGTGCTCACCACCGGCCCCAACCGCACGGCTGATATCGAGAAGATTTTGTTCCTTGGCGTCCACGGGCCAAAACGGCTGGTAGTGCTGCTGGTGGGGTAGGCGACCGTTGCCTATCGTGGCGCACGATAATCGCCGTGGGAAGCCGAACAAACCCGACAGGTTTGATGTTGGCAAGGTGGATAATACGCGACAGAACTTACCCCCAGTATGGGCTATTTCGCATTGTCCTCTCCGCGCAATCGATGGCAGCCCGATCTGAAATTTCCTTGATAATCACGTTTCCGTTAATACTGAGACGGGAAGAGTGCCACGTTGGAGGGAACTGGGCGTGGACGCCAGGGCGTGGACGCCAGTATCTTCCATTCTCAGGTGGGTATTGCTATAATCGGTCTTAAGAACAAGGATTGCTTGCAGTTCTGCTCAGATGGCTGCTAGTGCATCGAGCAATCGAGATGCTTAGGAGGTTCAATATGTTGTTCCAAAACACGCAATTGCATCTTCACGAGACCGCCGCCAAGATGCGGAGGCAGTGCCCAAAATGCTTCAATGACACCGACTTCCAACTCAATTGGAACAAGGCTGGGCCCGGACTTGGTATCCCCGTAGTAATGTGGTTCACGGATGCGACCACGATTACAACGCACAAGCAATATCATCTTGCTTGTCCGATTTGTGGCTACATGGAAAGGATCAGCCGTGACGTTGCCAAGGGATTGATTGCCGAGGGAAGTGGAGAATGCAGACCGACTTCGCAAATTGCGGAAGCAAACGACCAGACATACAAACCGCCTGAACGACCTATGATTCAGGAAATTGTCAGTACCGAGAAAGTCGAGCAACCGACCACGAAACCTATGTACGACGCAGATGTGGCCGCACGTTCGGAGGAATTTCCGGCATTCCAGAAGCAGCTAGATGATACGGGTGGCCCGGCTACTGGATCGATAGTCTGGGTAGCATGTCCGGGGTGTGACGGGGAGGTTGGTATCTCTGATCGATGCAGCGAGGCGACAGTGAAATGCCCTAAATGCAGCACCGAGATTCCGAGACCAAAGTGAAGTGCGTGAGCGGTATTACGAATGATCGAGTGGCCCTACAATGGCCACGGGCACATTTAGACAAACGAAAGTCAACGCCATGCCTATCGCTGTGGCTTGCTCAAAATGTTTTGCGAATGTGACGATTCCGAACGACTGCGGCACGAAGTTCAACTGTCCTGCCTGTGGTGCGTTGGTCTGGACGAGTGATCCAAGCACCGGCGTCACTTGGCGTAGTGCCGTGAAAGTGGACGCAAGTAAGCAGGATGCGTCAGTATCATTTCCGTCTTCGCAGATATTGTGGCGTCCTCGGCCAGAAAACCCGGCCAGCGGAAACGTCCTGACAGGAGAGTCGTCCGCAGGTCAGTTGAATCCCCCGCAGGATTCGGCTGTTGAATCGCAGGCTGGGTCTTCGGAACCATTGTGGCGATCTCGGCCGGGAGGCCCAGCGAGCGCGAACGTCAGGTCGGAACGGCTTGCCGCAGAAGAGTTGAATCCTCCTAAGAGTTCAGCAGCCGAAGAACAATCCGGGCCTTCAAACATACTGTGGCGTCCTCGGCAGGCTGCGCTGGCTGCAAAGCATGATCCCATGCATCAGGAGGAGGATGTCGCGGCGGCCAAAGCAACGGTAGAACCGCCGATAGAGGGTGTTCCAGGAACCACGGACGTAGGGAAAACAGGGGGTCCGCGAGAAAACGAGCCAGTTCCCACTATTTCATTTGCTGCGGTTCTTGTTGCTCTTGTGGCAATTGTCGGTTTGGCGATCCTGGTGTCTGTCATATCGAATTCTGACAACACTAAATCGCGGCAAGTGATTTCCAAGCCGCCAAACGATTTCTCGCCATCGGCAGGAAGTCCCGCCACAAGCCCGTTCCAGCCAGCGGCTCCATCGGCGCGGCCAGGCAATGACGATGTTCAAGGACGGCCCTCAGAGCCGCCAAACGATTTCTCGCCCCAGGTAAAGCCAATACCAGTTCAAGCGGTGAATAAGCTGGATCGGCGATTCGGCGACGGAGCCGGGCAAGATAAGATTACACCGCCAATGGCGGCAGCGGCAGGAAGTCCCGCTGCAAGCCCGTTCCAGCCAGCGGCCCCATCGGCGCGGCCAGGCAATGACGATGTTCAAGGGCGGCCCTCAGAAGGTAACGTGACGCCCGGTGATCTTATCCTTCGCGGTCAATCTGAGACGCAATCGATTGTCCATTCGGCTGTGGGTGATATACAGTATTCTCCGGCGCGCGTGTACACGAACTCCAGCGGCAACGACAATGCGTTGCAGCGAGCGCAGCAGGCACTCGCTTCTCGTGAATCGACCGAAACTTACGTGGAGCGCGGCGTTGCCTATTGCCGCAAAGGGGATCTGATGGCGGCCCTCTCCGATTTCAATGTGGCGATCCGCGTTAATGTTGGTAATGCCAGGGCATATCATAACAGGGGTATCGTGCATATCCTGCTCGAACGACCCGATGCAGCAATAGCGGACTTTACCGACGCGATCCGCATAAATCCTCACTACGCCCTAGCCTATGTCAACCGCGCGTTAGCCTATACGAAGATCGGACTTCAGACCTATGCGGAAGCCGACCTCGTGAAGGCCAAAGAGCTTGGCTGGCAACCTAATACCGGGGGGCAGCCTTACTCACCGCCTACACATTCGGCATGGTCTAACGACGATTATGCCAACAAACAAAACCGCGACGATACGGAACGAATACGAGCGGCATCCGAGAAATACTACCTAAACCGTGCAAAAAACCTTAACCGTGCAAAGAGTGGGCAATAATGAGCATTCCAATAGTTTTTGGCTGGGGAAAGGGTACAAAAGAACTTGGGGCAGGGTTTTTTCACGCTTGCGGCACTTGTCGTAACGTGCGCCGCTTTGTCGTGGCGGAAGTAAGCCGTAACGCATCTCTCTACTTCATCACGGTTGCCAAGTGGAGTTACCACTACTTATACGTTTGCCCAATCTGCTTGCGCGGTTTTGAAATACCCACGCGAGAACTGGCACAAAGAATACTGGCCGCTGCCCTTCGTGACCCAACAACCATGCCAGAAAGCCTCGTTGCGCAAATTGCGGAAGCAAACGGGCAGACATATCGGCCGCCTGAAGCACCGGAAATCACTAACCGAGTGGAACCACGCATGATTCAGGAAACCGTCAGTAGCGAGAAGGTCGAGCAATCGATGACGAAACCCGTGTACGACTCACCGGTTGCTTCAAGCACTGGCTGTAAAGAAGGTTCGTCGGAAACGATAGGCCACGCTGGAACAAATGCCGTCTCGGCTACCGGGTCGATAGTTTGGGTTGCATGTCCAGGGTGCGACGGGGAAGTAGGTATCTCTGATCGATGCAGCAACGGCATAGTCAAATGCCCGAAATGCAGTACGGAGATTCCGAGACCGCAGCATAACGAATGATTGAGGGACACAACAATGGCTATCGATCCACAGACTGACAACACACGCTGGTTGGCGTGTACAGGTTGCAGCGGGGAGATCGGTATTCCGCTGGACTGGATTGCGCCAAAAGTAAAGTGTCCGAACTGCGGGCGAGAAGTAGCGATTGAGACGGTGCCACAAGTCCTGTGGCGACCCAAACAGACCGTGGCCGACAGTCAGCGGAAAGATGATACAGTCGTTATCCCACCCGACGTCCTACCCAGTAATGAGCCGCCCATCCACAAGCCTGAAATTTCGTTTCATTCTCCCTCGCCCGGAAAAGTGTATCGCCCAAGTACGGATAGCGCACAACAGTTGACTAATGGCTTCGCTATGACAGGGCTTGGCCTTGGAATAGCATCTGTGTTTCTTTCGTTCATTGGGATCATTCCAATACTTGCTATCATATTCAGCGGAATAGGTTTAGCAAAATCGCACGAACGTGGCGGAGTCGGGCAAGTTCAAGCATGGATTGGCCTAATCCTTGGAATAGTGTTCACGCTGGTTTATCTAAACATGTATGGGCACATTAGATAAAGGAAAGACAATGCCATGCCTGCCACTGTGGCTTGTTCACAATGTTCGGTGAACGTGACGATTCCGAACGATTGCGGCACGACGTTCAACTGCCCCGCTTGCGGCGCGTTGGTTTGGACGATTGACCCAAACACCGGTGTCAGTTGGCGCAGTGCCGCGAAAGTGGACGTGAGTAAGCAGAATGCGTCTGTATCATTTCCGTCTTCGCAAATATTGTGGCGTCCTCGGAAGGACAACCCGGCCATCGCAAAGGCTACTACCGAGGATGTTGCCGCGGAAAACGCGAAGGAGACATGTTCGGTAGGGAACAAGGAGGATTTGCGAGAGCCGGAACCGTCACACGGAATAGGTTGGGTTCTAGCGGCAACTGCAACTGCTGCTGGGGTGATAGTTCTCGTGATATGGCTGGCGTCCGAATCGGCACCCACACCCACACCCACACCCACACCCACACCCACACCCACACAGAGGCAGCCGGTTGTGCCACAGTCGACGACAGCACTGCCTCCGTCCAGCACACAAATGCTGCGTGTCCATTCCAGACATGACCGGGTAGGACGGAACGGTGCAACGCCGTGC
>JBAWVO010000265.1:0-8982 GCA_037147235.1 Planctomycetota bacterium
AATCTTAAGTTGGTTCGTATGGGGGCTCGTTTCACTCTCCCCACCCTACTTCTGCGCCTGACCGGAAGAGCCAGTTTTCACTATCTTGCCACACACGGGGCTTCGTTGCAAGCCTCGTTGCAAGCCGGCAAAGAGAGTTTTGTCGAAGTTTTGTGCGAACCTCCAGGTTTTTGAAATCGTTATTTTTACTTTTCCTCCGCTCGGAACTGACCTTGCTCCCTGCCGGAACTTCATGGTATTGTCCGCAAACTATGTTTCCCTCAGGCAATCGATTCTCGCAAGCCGTTTTCTGTCTGGCAATCTGCCTGCTCTTGGTAGCCGGGTCAGGTTGTAGCACAAAGCCTCTTTGGTTCCGCAGTGAAGGGAAACCATTGCTCGAAATGGTCAAGGTCTCGGAACTCCGGCCGGGTTGTTACTGCGAAATCGAGATGGTCGTGCCGCCCACGGCGCCCGAAGGTTCATTCCACTGTTACAAAGGAACCGTCCGAGAGATCAACCACGACGAGGTTGTTCTGACCGACTTGCTGGAGGAAACCTCTCTGGAATATGGCACGTCTGCGCACCGCCGACCACCCACTCAGCAAAAGCGAGAGGTCGTCCGCGTGCCTCTGACGGGAGTCGATACGATTTGGGCCTTGCCGCCGGCCAAGAACGATGCGACCGCAAGCCAGGCTGCGAAGCCATCCACGCTCAAGCTGCCTTCCAGCAACGCCCAACCGGTGCTGCCTCCACGAGATGCCTCTTCATCTACGAAAGAAGAACTAGGAAGTTCACCTGCGGCAAGTCGTTTTTCGGTGCCGCCCATGCAGGAAACTCCAGCGCACTTCGATTCGCCGCCCGTTGCGGGCAATACTACGCGATAACCTTCCGCTTATGCCCCTGCACCTGGAAACTATTCAGTCGTTCGTTGCCCCGGTGGTCATGGTCTCGGCCAACGGCCTGTTTTGTCTTTCCTTCTACAATCGCATGAGTACACTGGCCAACCGCAGCCGGACGATGAATAAGGAGCGTTTTGACCTAGTGGCTCAATTGTCGGCATTGCAGGCCAAAGGCACCGAGGGGCTGGAGCCGGAACATCTGGAGTTGCGGATCGCGACGCTTGACGAAATTGGGCATCAGCTTTTCGATCGTGCGCGATGGATTCGTCGCATCCTGATAAGCCTCCTGATTTCCGTGCTTTGCATGCTGGCTTGCTCGCTCTGCCTGGGGCTGGCAACGCTGGCGGAAGCGATTGCGGCAATCGCGCCATGGCTCTTCGTAGCCGGAATCCTCTCGATGATGGTCGGCATCCTTGCGGCGATCGAAGAGCTTCGCCGATCACTGAAGCCGCTCTTGTTCGAGCACGAACAGATTGACGACCTGCCGTAAGCCCAGATTATACATGAGTTGTAGGGTGCTTGGAGCGAACTGCCCGGCAAATGGTGGGTTGCGCACGAAGTCGAGACACTGCCAGCACTTACC
This sequence comes from Planctomycetota bacterium, assembly GCA_037147235.1. Lineage (GTDB taxonomy): Bacteria > Planctomycetota > Planctomycetia > Pirellulales > Thermoguttaceae > JANXQG01. Next base: position 1,462 of record JBAWVO010000265.1, read on the forward strand.
GCTGTTCAAGATCAGTTCGCGTAACGCACCATCCGATATTCCACCCTCCCTACGGCGCGGCAAAGAAGTGCAGATGCTCGGGCAGCACGGCGGCAAAAACTTGTTCTCCAGAGATGGGTTGAATATCGCTCGGAACGCGTACAATGAAGGCGTGATTCTCGGTCTTCAGGTCAACGTGCGACTCTGCCCCCAACCGCTCGACGGCTCCAACCGCCCCTGGAATAACAACGGAGTGCGGAGTGTCGATCTCGGACGTCAGCCGTAAATGCTCCGGCCGCACGCCCAATGTGATCGGCTTGCCGACATAAGGCTCGATCCTCGCGCGGCAGCGATCGGGAATCGCTAATTTGACGTCCTCGGAGAGCACAAAAACCAGACGGCCATCGGCACACTCGACGCGGCCGTCAAAAAAATTCATCCCCGGGCTGCCGAGGAGCGAAGCGACGAAACGGTTGCCCGGCCGGTCGTAGAGCGTTTGCGGATCGGCCACCTGCTGCAAGCGGCCGTCGCGTAAGATTGCGATTCGCTGGCCCAGTGCCATGGCCTCACCAGCGTCGTGCGTAACATAGATCATCGGCGCACCGAGCCGCTGGTGCAGGGCGCGGATCTCGTGTCGCAACTGGCGGCGGAGCGCAGCATCAAGGCTCGACAGCGGCTCATCAAGCAGAAACAGCTTGGGGCGGCGGACGATCGCCCGGCCCAAGGCTACTCGCTGCTGTTGGCCGTAGGAAAGTTCACCCGGCCGGCGGTCCAATAGTTCGGAAATGCCCAGCATGGCGGCGGCCTCTTCCACGCGCGGACCGATCTCGCGATTCGGAGTCCGTCGCAGTTTCAAACCGAAGCCCAGGTTCCCGCGAACCGAAAGATGCGGATAAAGTGCGCCCTGCTGAAAGACCATGGCCACGTCGCGATCGCGTGGCGGCAGCCGCTCGGTCGAACGACCGCCAATAACGATCTGGCCGGCGGTGGGCTGCTCCAGCCCGGCGAGCAGCCGGAGCGTCGTCGTTTTGCCGCAGCCGGAAGGCCCCATCAAGGCCAACAGTTCATGCTCCCCGACCTCCAGACAGAGGTCGTCCACGGCGCGAATCCCGCCGGGAAAGGTCTTGCTGAGATGGAAGATTACGACCGCTGCCATGAACCTATTGTCGCATCCACTGCGGGCCTTTTCAATCCGCAGGCGGAGAGCCCGATGCCGATGTTATCTGCGGGCCATTTGGACCTGAATTCGTTCAGATTTTTCTTAGACATCATCCATGCGCGGCGAGGTATCACGACGGATACCGCCTTGCGACTGGCTCTCTATTTTGGTAACGCGCCCGAGTTCTGGATGAATCTTCAATCGAGACGAAGCATCACGCCATCGACACCTCTGGCATCAGCGGGCTCGATTCGCTCAATCACCTGCAGGAAGAGAACGGCATGACGCTTCCGGTCTGGCGCGGCTGCTCGACGTTCACCCCAGCATGGGGTCGAAGATTCTTCGGGGCGAGCGGTCGCTGACCGTAGACCACTTGCGAAAGTTGTGCGAGCAGCTCAAGGTCAATCCGCGCCTGTTCATGGATTGACGGCACCGAGTTCCACCGATTTCGACGGATCCGAAAGTGTCCACTGCATTTTGTGCGGTCGGGAAACTCAATTCTGTTGACATTGCGGTCAAGATATTGGCTCCGCAGCTTGTTCCCAAGTCGTTTTATAGCTTGAGTTTACGCATACATTGTCCTGGTAGTCCAGAAAATTTTTTGGTAAGCGGAACCCAGGGCTTGATTTTTGATAGCATTTTCTGTCTAAAATAGGGATGTGCTTGGATTGATTCAGGGGAATTCGTCCATTACCTAAAACTCTTCAACTTTGAATGTAGTGCCTCCGCACACCAAGGAGTGGCGGGAATGCATTCAACATAATGGTGGTGAGCATAATGAATATTTCAAACGCAGGGAGAATTGTTCGAGAAAGTACCTCCGGAGAGACTTTGGCCCAGTTGGCTAGGCGTTTTCATTCCAGCAGGGGGAGGATTTCGCGAATCCTCGCACGGCAGCGACTGGAGCAGGTTCGGGAAATGGAGTTAGACTACATCCCTAACGAGCATTTCCCTCATACTTCGGCGGCCGAGGAACGCATGATCCTCGGCGAGGTTCCGGAGAATCGTCAGGCGGTCAAGAAGGTTCCCCGACCCACCGGCTTACCACCTTACCTTGCGAGCATGTATGAAACTCCGTTGTTGACGAGGGATCAGGAGCAGCATCTGTTCCGCAAGATGAATTACTTGAAGCATAAGGCCAGCGAGCTGCGAAACCGTTTGGACGTTCGTCGCCCAAGCGTAACGGCCTTGGATCGGATCGAGAGGTTCTATAACGATTCGGTCACCATCAAGAACGACATCGTGCAGTCCAATCTGCGGTTGGTGGTGTCGATCGCCAAGCGATATGCCAACGGTCCAGGGCACCTTTTCGAGCTGATCAGCGACGGCAATATGTCGTTGATTCGGGCGATGGAGAAGTTCGACTTCGCCCGCGGCTTCCGCTTCAGCACCTATGCCACGTGGGCCATTATCAAAAACTTCGCACGCACAATTCCCACAGAGTTGCGGCAGCGTTCCCGCTTTCTCACGGGGGGGGAAGAGCGGCTGCAGGGAATTGAGGACATCCGGCCCAATATCGCCCGGCGGGAGTTGGCCCAGTCGGAGCGGCGATTGGAGGTTTCGCGGATCCTCAAGTATCTCGATGGGCGCGAGCGGCAGATCATCCAGCATCGATTCGGCCTGGATCACGATCGCAAACCCATGACCTTGAAGGAAGTGGGGCGAGTGATGGGCGTGTCCAAGGAGCGGGTTCGCCAACTCGAAACTCGGGCCATGGACAAGCTCCGCGACGCAGCGGGCGCAGAACGGGTCGAGGCACCGGAGAGCGAGGATTAAGTTCCTGTCCAACGCGTCTTTGTGGTGCGGCCGTCCCGGCTGCATGAGCAGGCGAGACGCCTGCACCACAAGTTATTTTTGGACGGTTACTAATGTTGCCGGCTGACGACGAACTCAGCCAACCCGGCCAGGGAATCGCGGGCGGCCGAAGGGGGGAGTACGTCCAACTGCTGCACCGCAAGTTGGCTGAAAGCAATCGCCTTTTCGTAAGCGTAGGCAATTGAATCGGAGTTATCCCAGTACGGCCGCAATAGCTCGCGACGGTGGTTGTCGGAACTATTGAGTTGTGCGATCAACCGGCTGCGGGCCTCGGGAGAGGCTTGCTCCAAGAGCCGAATGACCGGCAGCGTCGATTTCTGCTTCAGGAGATCGGTGCCCAAGGACTTGCCGACCTTGGCTTCGTCGCCCTGTACGTCGAGCAAATCATCGGCGATTTGAAAAGCGACGCCTAGGTGCAGCCCGTATTGAGCAAGGGCCTCTTCGACCTCCAAATTCGCGCCGGAACAATGGGCCCCCAGACGACAACAACTTGCCGTCAGGGCAGCCGTCTTACCGCGCACAATTTCGTAATATTGCTCCTCGGTCAGGCTGTAGTCGCCGCGACTTTCAATCTGCCGTAATTCGCCTTCACACATGATCCGGCTGGCATTGTGCAATTCTCGACTGGCGAACACGTCTTCCAGGGAACTGGCCAGGCACAAGGCTCGGGCAAAAAGATAGTCGCCCAAGAGTACGCTGGTTTCGTTATCCCAGCGCGCGTTGACCGTATCGAGATGGCGACGCATGGTCGCCTCGTCCAGCACGTCGTCATGGATGAGCGTTGCCGTATGGATCATCTCCACGGCCGCCGCCAAGAGGACGTGCTCCGAACCAAAACCGCCGCAGGCCAACCCGCTGAGCAGCATCAAGGCCGGCCGCAGCCGCTTGCCGCCGAGGCGAAAACCGTATTTTACCAAGTCGTCGACGAAGGGGTATTTGCTTCGCAATATATCCCGGAAGACTTCTTCAACTTGGTGAAGACCCACCTGAATGGGTGTATATAACGATAGCAGGATTTGGGGTGTTTTGACCAAGTCCTCGGCCGCCTCTTTCATGGACATCTTCCTGCTGGCTAATGGGCTCCCCGGTACAGGGATGATCGTACCTAGATTGTAATCTTCTGGGTTAATGCAGCAAGACCCACCCCACTTTCGACGTGGTGGGCCTCGGAGACGGTCTGGACCGATTGGGGGTTTCGGTGTCAATATTCGGCTAAAAACGTTCCGGATAGGCCCTCGATTGATCCAACAATCAATACATCGTCCGGTGCAAAACGCATTTGATGGATCAGAATTCAGCCTTTGCGGATTTGACGAATCCCAAACATGACCTACCTTTTGAAAGGTAGGCTCCCAAGGGCAGTTGTCGATTGAAAAAGCCCGTTTGGCATCTGTAATCTGAATTGTAAAGGAAAAAGGCATCATGGGTATCCGTGTTTTAATGGCCGACGATTCCAAGACGATGCGCACGATCATTCGGCGATCGTTGTTGGCGGTGGGCGTGAGCGAGGCGACCGAGGCCGGCGACGGCAACGAGGCCATCGCCCTGTTCAAGCCTGGAGAATTTGACCTGGTTTTGACCGACTGGAACATGCCCGGCCAACCCGGCATTGAGGTCGCTCGCGCTATTCGCGCCCAGGACGCGAAAATCCCCATCATCATGATCACCACGGAAGCCGACAAAGAACGCGTCGTGCAGGCGGTTCAGGCCGGTGTGACCGACTATCTCCTCAAGCCGTTCACGCCCGACGCCCTCCGTGAAAAGCTGGCCAAGCACGGCTGCGGCTGAACGATCAGGCTGGAAAGCCTGACGTACTATCCCACTCGCTGGCGATCACCGATATAATGGATTGATGTTCTCAGTCCGCGCCTTCGTTCGGTGAGATCCAAACCAGCAGCGAGAGAATTATGCCTGTCCACGATTGGACCCGCGTTGAATCCGGTATTTTCCATGCATTCCACCACGGCTGGATCGAGGAGATCAGCCGGGCGTTGAACCGGGGAATCTTGCCGCCGCAATATTACGCGCTACCGGAGCAAAAAGCAGCCGGTTTTGGTCCCGATGTGCTGGCATTGGAAATGCTGTCCGACGAAAACGGCAACCCGGAACCTTCGATCGAGAATGGTGACTCTCCGGTTTCGCTCCTGGTCGCGCCACCGCAGGTTCGCCTGACTGCGGAAACGGAGATGGAATACTATCGCCGCAAGCAGAGCCACATTGCCGTTCGACATGCCAGCGGCGATTCGCTCGTGGCGGTTGTCGAGGTCGTGTCGCCGGGCAACAAGGCCAGCCGCACGGGGCTACGATCTTTCGTGGAGAAAGTGGCCGAATTCCTGGAGCGGCAGATTCATCTCTTGATTCTCGACTTGCTTCCACCAACTCCGCGCGATCCCCAGGGTATTCATGGCGTGATTTGGGAAGAAATCACGGGAGAGAATTATGATGCGCCGACGGACGAGCCGTTGACCTTGGCGGCCTACGAGTCCGCTTCAAATGTTCGCGCGTACGTCGAGCCTTTGCGAATCGGCAGCGACTTGCGCTCGATGCCGCTCTACCTGGAACCGGGCGGCTATGTGCTCTTGCCTTTGGAAGCCACCTATACCGAGGCTTTTGCCGCCTTGCCTCGCCGGTGGCGGACGGTGTTGGAGAGGAGCGAATAAATAATCAACGATCTCTAGCACGGCATCGGCGAGCCATTCCGGCGGCACATCACGACCGTCATTAAACTGGAGCGGGAGTAGCACCTCGAATCGCCGCCAATTGTTCGGCATAGGTTGCTTTGCCTTTGACTGCAAAGGGAATATTTTGGTCCGCCAGTGCTTCCAACGCCGCTTCCGGAACTAGGTGTTCTCCCGTCCTCGATATACGACCTGAAAAACGGCCCAGCAGGAAAGCTAGGGCTCGCTTCTCCGTGTCGCGATCCGCAAAAGTAATCGTCACCATATTCAAAACGCCTCGTTTCATCAGTGCGAAAAGACGCCTTGCGGGAGTTTACCGCAAAAACAGGGAGCAAATCATTTCCCTTCTTACAGGATAGACGTCGAAAGGTCTCGCGTCAACCCAAGCTTTAATTGCCCGTTCGCTCGATCGCTTGGTCGAGCAGTTGCGGCAGGTTCGGCAGACGGCGAAGATCTCCAACCAAGCGGGGGTGGGCGTAGATGCGGACTCGCTTGACGTAATCGTCAAATTGCTCCGTCGCCAAGGCGCGAACGACCGGCGAGACCTCGGCCAAAGGATGCCATGCGCCTTCTTTGGGAAACTGGATCTCAACCGAGATCCGCACTTCTCGCGAGACCGGTGGGGCGTCGAAAAGGATCTCGTGCGGCGCAATAACGCGCCCCACGGCGGTGCTAGCCAAGGTGGCAAAATGCTCGCAACAGGCTGCCAGCCAGGGATACGGCCGTCGGGCGAACCGCTGGTAAAGTTCCTTTCCCTCGGAAAACCCGAACTGCGCAAGCCGCTTGTAAAGCTGCCGCGTGGGGCCGAACAGTCCGAGGAGCAGATCACCGGCCGGGCCCGTGCCGGCCACTCGCTGCAACTCAGCCACGAACTCGTGCTCCGAGAGGCGGAAAAGGATGTCTAATTCCAGCGTGCCATGCAGCAGATAAAACGCCCGCTGGAACATCGCCGTGGCCGCGCGGACACCGTGATGCCAGTAGACCTCGCTGAACATCACATAGCGAGCAAAAACCATCAGCTCGGCAGCCGTGCGGCCCTTGTCCGTGATCGCCAAGCCGTCGCCGGCACGATTCAGACAAAGGCTCCCCAAGAGCCGCTCCTGATCGAAATGCCGGCCGTAAGGCACGCCGGCATGTAGGCTGTCGCGGAACAGGTAGTCCATCTTGTCGATGTCAATCGGCCCAGAGAGCATGCTCGTCAGGATCCGCGAGGCCACGTCGCGAGGCTTCTCGCTCAATAGGGCCACGACCTCCCTCGGCTGAATATTCCAATCGTGCCGCAGTACGTCGCCGATCTCACCTTCCAACAGAAAACTGTTGGCAAACAGCTCGTGAGTCGGCATGCCGGGCAACTCGATGTCCTCGATCGGATGGCAAAACGGCCAGTGGCCCAGGTCGTGCAGCAGCGCGGCAGCGAGAAAAATCTCGGCATTCTCGGGGCTGATGGCTGCCTGGAACCGCTCGTCGTGGGCCAGCCGCTTCAGATAGAGCAGCCCCAAGCGGAAGACGCCCAGGCTGTGTTCAAAGCGGGTATGATGGGCCGCCGGATAGACCAGCGACACCAAGCCCAATTGGCTGATGCGAGCCAGACGACGAAAGTCGGCCGTGTCGATCACCTGCCGCACGCGACGCGTGAGCGGAACGTCGATTTCCGGCGGGATGCGGATCAGCGAACGCCTTGCATCCAAGGCGGCAACTTCGGGAATATCAAGAATGCTGGACATCGTCTATGCGGCTCTTCTGGGCTTGGGGGTGGAACGCGGAATTGTAATGGGTAGGCCGAGCTTAGGATCGGCGCATAAATAACTGTCGTGTTTTGCCCACTCGCCGAGCGGTGGGGCGGACGGCACACGGAGTGTGCCTGCTACTTTTCTTGCGACACTTATTGAT
>JBAWVO010000266.1:0-8942 GCA_037147235.1 Planctomycetota bacterium
TCCACTTCGCTGAGCCCATCCTGAATAAGGGCCTTGAGAGTATCTTCCGCCGAGTTGACGCCACCGCGGTAGCTGTAGGTAATGCACCCGATGCGCACTCCGTTGAAGACGGAGTTGGGCTTGCCTGACGCAGGAGCGGCCCCTCGTGGCGTATCCCCTCCCAGCACGCGCCCCGGCACGATGGCCCAGGCTGCAAGGGCTGCCGCGCCGCCGAGAAATGCGCGCCGGGTTGTTGTTTCTTCGGTAATAATTCCTGTTTTCATAACTGAATTCTCAATGGTAATGGGAGGACAAAGAGGTAGAATAACGGCCTTCTCGAAAGGGATCTTTTCAAGGGTGAACATTCAAATTGATTAACAGCGTGTTCCGATCTCGAGGGTCAAATCCTCGTTCTTCTGCGCGTCGTTTACTGCAAGCAGTTGACTCACGGGCTCACCGTCATATCGCCGTTGGAGGCTTTCGACCAACCGAGTACGCATTTCCATGAAATGCAGGTAGATGGTGGCTATCGCCGCAGCCAACGCGAAGCTGTTTGGCCCAAGTTTCCAACTCTGGCCGAGAAATCGCCAGAAATGCCTGCGCACATCGGGCTGAAGGCTCATGGTGACGGCTAGGCGGACGAACCCTTTAAGATCGGCCCAACTCTCGACCCAACCAGGCTTGTGCTTCGGAACGTGAGGGATCCTTGCTACCGCCTCGGCCGCTCGCGCCATGAAGTTTTCCGGATCGTAAAGCGTGTCAATAATGCGAATCTGATCCTTCAAGATCGTCTTGCGGTCTCGCGTGGTCGTAAAATTCAGTCCGCTTGCCGTCTGGTCCATGATTGAATCGGCACACTGAGCGGTGCGCATTTCAAAGGTTTGGTCGAGCCCGATCAGGTTGCCCGCAAGATCCATCAGTCGGCCTTCCGCGGCCAATCGGCGCGTCAATTGTGCCAGGGGCGCGGCCGTGAGCAACGATACCATGGCCACCGGCAGCGCATTCTCTTTCGCGCAGGCAAGAATGGAATCGGCCGCGTTCTCCGCCTCGTTGTCGAATCCCAGGACAAATCCGGCGGTGACGAGCAATCCGTGTTCCTGGATGCGCTGGATTCGTTGCTGGATGGGACGGTGGGTGTTGATCGGCTTCTGCGTTGCAAGCAGTACCTTCTCGTCCGAAGACTCGACTCCCGTGAACACATAGCGGAAATCGACGGCTGCCATCTGATCCATCAACTCGGGCTCTTCGGCCAGATTGAGCGATACCTCCGTGGAGAAGAAAAAGGGATAGTTGCGCCGCTTGCACCAATCGACCAGCACCGGCAACAACCGCTTTACGCTCGTCTTGTTGCCGATGAAATTGTCGTCCACGAAGTCTACCCACCCCCGGTAACCGAGATCAAAAAGGGCGTCGAGTTCTCGGCAGACCTGTTCAGGTGTTTTCGTGCGCGGCATGCGTCCGAAAAGCTCGGTGACCGTGCAAAACTCGCAGTGGTAGGGACAACCGCGAGAAGACTGAGTGCTTACGTAAAGGTAATCTTTCAGCCGGGCTAGGTCGTACCGCGGAATGGGCGATCCGGTGAGATCCGGCGCGCCACCGCCTTGAAAGACTCCTTCCGGACTGCCTTGTTCCCATGCCTTCAGCCAGAGGGGGACGTTTGTCTCGGCTTCACCGAGCACGAGGGCATTGGCGTCTTGGTAGATCGTCGGCTGGCTCGTTGGGTCCGTTCCACCGACGACCACGAACTTGCCGTACTTCCGTGCCTTGCGAATAATATCCAGGATGCCGTCCTGTTGCGCGGTCATTCCACCCACGCAGATGACGTCGGCACGCTGGATGTCGCGGTCCCTTAGTTTTTTCGTGTTAAGATCCGCAAGTTGAAAATGCCATTCCTGCGGCAAGATGGCGGCCAACGTGAGAAGGCCCAGGGGTAACCCCATGGTTTTCTCACCGCGGCACTCGCATACGCTGGTCCAATTCCAGAACGAGTTTTTGGGGAACTCGGGGGAGATTAGGAGACAGCGAAGAGGCGCATGAGGCGACCGCGGAATGGACGTATTTCGCATTCAAGTGGCTTTCTGAGGGCCGCCCGAGTGCGTCGCACTCGTCCGGCGATTCCCGCGATACATCCTGTTGGGCGTCAGGGCACGCAAGACCATAATAACAGGGGTGTTGGGCTTCTTTGCTTTTCCAGCCGGTATTTTCTCGTTTACGGTGAGTCTGGAACCGATCCAGTCTCACACAAACTGCCATTCTACCACATCGCCCTCCCCGTGACTAGCAGGACGCTTCCAGCACGATCCTCCGCCCTTCTTGTTGGGACCGCCGAGCCTGCTCCACAATCATCAGGGCCTTGTAAGAATCTTCCAGATCGTTGGTTTTTCGGACCAGACTGGTCACCGAGCGATGAAACTGCGTGAGAAGCAGCTCACCCACAGGCCGCTCACTTTCCAGCGACTCTTGGTGGCGGCCGGCCTCGTCGAACCAGACCAATGTGGCAGGAAGATCGACAAAAGCAATTCCCCGTTCGCAGGATACCTGTAGGGCCGGCAGGGGGCGATAGGTGATCGCTTCCTGCCAATGCGACGGAACATAGCGACCGCAGCTAATCTGGGCGACCGCCCCACTTCCAGGACATTTGGAATCCGAGAAGTCGAGACTCATCATCTGATAATCTTCTTCTCCTTGTTTGCAAGTACTGGGATGCATGATGCCCGAGACCCCGGAGGCCTCGCAATCCACAACGTACCGGCACCAGTCGACCAGTTCGACAAGGGAACGGCTGCCCGGGGGGCGTGGCCAGCGATGCGTTGGCTGGTTGCCGGGCGTGTCGGCAACCGACCGCTGGTGGCAAAAGAGCAGTCGCGGATTGCCTAACTGTGTGGCAATCAGTTCCTTCAGCCGCAAAGTGGCCGGGGCATAACGCCGCGGGAACTCGGCCATGAAAGCAATTCCCGCCTCTTCGACCCGGACTTTGATCTGGGCTGCGTCATCCACGCTGAGATCCATGCCGCTCGCGCAATAGACGGCCTTACCCGCCTCACAAGCAGCCAGGACCGGCAAGGCACCGTACCATTGCGGGGCTAAAATTAGAACCACGTCCACATCCTCACGCTGGGTGAGTACGCGGAAGCCGTCGACTGCGGTGGCACCAAACTCGACCGCTACCTGATGCGCTCGATGCGCCACCTGGTCGCAGACGGCTCGCAGTTCAAACCGGTCAGAGAGCATCCGCAAGGCCGGAGCATGGCGATGATGCCAGGAATCACCCAGCCCAATTATACCTACGCGAAGTTTCATAGATTCTCCACGGCAATGTTAGGAGAACTGCCAAGTTCACTTGGTAGCACGGAATTTATTCCGTTATTTCGTTTTCTTAGTAACACGGAATTTATTCCGTTATTTCGTTTTTTTAGTAGCACGGAATTTATTCCGTTATTCCGTTTTCTTCGGGTAAACGGAATAAAATCCGTTTTACGTAGGGCTGCCTCAACCGGAATTTGCAATTTTCTTGACGGCAATGCAACCGATCGTGATTATACCGGCGCAGTGCAGGAAAACTCAACCACCGTAGCACGGAAGTTTTTCAGCCACCCGCCGAGATGCCGTATGGCAGAGGGGTAATGAAATTGCCTAAATTATTTTCACCCCAAAATCCCCGCAACCCCCTTGAACTCCCAGGTAGGTCGGTTAGACTACAGGCTAATTATCCTACCGTAAAGAATCGTTGGGAAGATACGATTTCTACTTAGAACCTATCAGAAACATCCCTCTCCCGGAGGGGAGTTGATTCAGATTTCGTTTCCGGCTAGGTTCTCAACCCATTAAAAAGGAGACGACTTGTGAACAGCCTTGTAATGATAGCACTATGCAGTTTCGCTGTTGGCGCACCGGATGGCGAAGACTACACGGAAGCCCATCAGGTGACCGCGAAGACCGGCAAGCCAATGCTGGTGATGGTCAGCACGGAGTGGTGTCCAGCGTGCCAAGTCATGAAAAGAAAAGTCATGCCGCAGATTCGCGAGCGAGGCATGCTTTCCCGAGTTGCCTTCGCCACCGTCAACCCAGACCAAGAAGGCGAATTGTCTCGTCAGTTGATCGGCAACGGGCCGATTCCCGAATTGGTCATGTTTCGAAAGACCCCGCGCGGTTGGGTCCGTCGCGTGCTGGTGGGTGGTCAAAGCGTCGAGGCGGTCGAGCAGTTCATCAACCAGGGAATCGCTGCCGACGATGACTCGCCGAATACCACGGAAGCGACCGAGAAGACCAAGACGGCCGCCGATACCAAACCGGTCGAAAAGACCTAGAAGCAGACCCTGACCCCGCCGAAGGTCTTCCAGTGAGGTCTGTATCGGACATGACGAGCGATCCCAACATTCGCATCCGGTAGTCTGTTCCATCCGGACCCATCGTGTAGCAAGCTTTCGCTCTTGTTGTGCCGATGCTCATCCTGATGGTGAAGAAATATGCAATTCTGTTGCTGGGACTTGCGGTGACTGGAGCGGTTGCCGGGCCGATGGCCTACTTCCAGTTCTTCGACGGTGGCAAGACGACGTCTCAGGCGACGGCCGCCGAGCCGCAAGCAGGCGTGACGCGGATCGCGAGCCACGAAGCGGCTGCGGGGAGTGAAATCACGGCGAACCTAGCCGTTCCTGGAATACCGGGCACCGCGGCCGAACGGCGGTCGAGTGTGCGGGTGCAAGATGCCAACAGCGTTTTTGATTTCCAAATCACGCCCGAATGGATCGTGGCCCACTGGCCGGCCGTATCGACGGGGCTGGCCCAACTTCAATTGGAAGGTTACCGCGTTCCGCTGGTCACGGGCACGGCCCAGCACGATCTGGCCGGGTCTTTGACCTACTACTTCAATGCCGAGCAGAAGCTACAGCAGATCACCCTCATCGGCACGACGGGGGATCCGAGGCCGTTGATCGGGCTGCTGACCACTCGCTTTCATTTGGCTCGGCGACTGGTGAACGACCCGGGCTTGGTCGTTTACGAGGCGGTACACCAGAACAACCAACCAGCCAGTAGCCTGCGGATTCGCTTAGCACCGCTGGCCCAGCCCAACGACCTTTACCGGCGTTACGATATCGAGCTTTCCCTGACGCGGCCGATCGAATAGTCGTATTCCGTTTTACGAACCGGCAGGCAGCGGGCCGTCGTCGAGGTCGCGCCAGACCATGGGGCGCCGCGAATAGGGTTCGATCCGCAGCACGGTTTCGCCATTTTGGAATATACGGACGGTGCCGTTGCTCTGGCTGACCGTGATGGCCACGGCATTGGTGGCACGACTGATCGCGGCGGCCGCCCAGTGTCGGGCACCCAGCCCTTTGGAAAGGGTGACGTCGGCTGCCGAACAATCCAAGTAACGGCAGGTAGCCTCTACCGTGCCGTCGGGTGAGACGATGATCGCGCCGTCCATCTGGGCGATCTCTTTGATCCCTTCGCGAACACGGGGATCGTTGAGGTTTCGTTCCTTGCGACTGTAGCCCTTGACCGGGTCGAACCCAACCGAGCGGCTACAGGCGAGGACTTTCCGCGAATCGCCGACGACGAAGAGCGTTCCCACGGGCTTGCCTTCCCTGCCCTCGCGACCGATTTCCACGGCAAGATCGACCACGATTTTCAGCGTGTCCAGCGGCACGCGGGTTTCCAGTTGGCGGAGGTCGCGACCGGTGAGGCGGTTGAGGTGTTCGTCAAGGTTGATCACGCTCAGACTGTCGATCGAATCGGCGTCGAAGCTGCGGTAGAGGGCCACCACGGCGGATCCCGGGGCAAGGATATCGTCGGCCACGGCCTCCAGGACTGCCTGGGTCAGTTTTTCATAGACCGGATTATCCGGCATTTCGAGGCAAATCGGCTCCAGGCCGGCCTCTTTGGCCCCGGTGAGTTGCTCGGAAGTGTCGGCGGCGACCAGGATTTTGGAGTTCTGGGCCATATTGCGCAGTCGCGGCCAGTCGGCCGTTCCCTCGAGGAGGAGCAAGATCGCATCGATCCCCGACGTCTCGGTCAATTGGACGGCGAGCGAAAAGAGAGTTTTGAACTGCTCGGTCAGTCGCAGAGGTTGCATGTCTTGGGCCCCGGTCTGCTCGCGGTATTCGATTGGGACGTGAAAGTGCCGCAGATCGGTTGTCTGGCCGTCGTGCAGGACGTGCCATCGCTCACCGCGAATGGCCTTGTCACGATCCTCGACGCGCTCCTTGTTTTGTGGTTGCGGTACGCTCGGGGTTCGTTCGACAAACCAAGCCCCCGTGTTCGCTAAGCGTCCCATGTCCTGAATGTCCACTTCATGGTACGGCTTCTTGCTGTCCGAGGCAACGCCCTCGCCGCTCCGCGACCTGCGGATTTTCTTGCATCCATGCAAGATCAGTTTTTCGCGGCATCCTCGCCTGCAAGAATCCCTACTAACATGCATCGGCCACAGGCGGAGAGAAGTGATTCAAAAAGGGCGATTTCCAGGGCTTCCAGGGAGCCTCGGGGAGTGGTGAACCCGATCTAATGATACCACGGGAATAGTCGCTGCGCCCAGGATGGTGATTGGGCCGGACGCACCTCCCCGTTCTTCACGTACTGCCGCCAACGATCGACGTCTTCGGGGTCGGTGCCAAGGTCTTTGCCGGTCGACTCGCGCAGGCCAATCATCGCGCGATTCCGTATGGCGGGGTCGGTGTCGTTCAAGGCGGTGCCCAGTACCCGTTTCACGGCTGGATCGTGCGAATTGCCCAAGGCACGGGCGGCTGCCATGCGGACGTCGCGATCGCTATCGCTGCTGAGTACACCTTCGAGTACCTGTGCCGACTCGGCGTTGCCACGCTTACCCCAGAGATTGCAAACGATAACCCGCACGTCGGTATCGGTATCCTTCACGGCCGCTCGCAACACGGCGTCGGCCGTGGGACCGCCGTAGGCGGCCAAGGTGGTAAGAATATGGCCACGGAGATTCGAGTCAGGCTCCTTCCGGATCTGCTGAGCCAGATCCTGGCAGATCGAATCCCGCTGGCCGGGGTCGGTCGTCTCCGGGGCCTTCTTCGCCAGTTCCTGAAAATTCTTGATGCGTTGCGCAGGAGTGGTGATGCCGTGATCTTGGGCTACTGGAGTAGAAAACGGATACCAACTGGGCAATTTCTGTTCGCAACCACACAAGCCAGCCGTCAGCAGGCCGAAGATCAGCAAGCAGATTACGCCTCTTCGGTTTGCGATCATCCTGTTCATTTCCCTATCAAACGGAGGATATAATGGCGAGACTATAGCATCGCCTGCCGATACCGCCAAGACGAATTCTGGATCGATTTCAAATTATTGATGCCTAACACCCTTCCGCTGGTAATCCATTCGATCGCACTTACTTTGGAGACCCTGGCTTTCAGCTTGCCTCTGGGAACCGCTGTGGCTTGGATGCTGGTACGGAGCGATCTGCCTGGACGGAGGGTGGGAGTAAGCATCATCGTGGTGCTGCTCTTTCTGCCGATTTACTTGCAGGCAAGTGCCTGGCAGGCCGGCTTCGGGCAGGAGGGGTGGTACTCACACCACAATGGTGGTAAACCATGGCTTAGCGGATGGAACGCGGCCGTTTGGGTTCACTCCTTGGCCGCTATTCCCTGGGTTGTGCTATTTGCTAGTCTAGGGCTGCGGAACGTCGAACCCGCACTGGAAGAGCAGGCTCTGCTTGATGGAACCCCATGGCAGGTGTTCCGCCGAGTCACGTTGCCGGCATGTTGGCCGGCTTTCGGCCTGGCCGCAGTCTGGGTAGCCATGCTCACGGCCGGCGAAAAGACGGTTACCGAGATTTTCTTGGTACGGACCTACGCCGAGGAGGTCTTCAACCAAATCGCCACGCACGAAGAGTCGAGTGGAGCCTTGATCGCGTTGCTGCCAGGCATCCTTGGTACCCTAGTACTCTTGGGGCTTGGCATGTTCTTCTGTACCCAACTGGCCCGCACCCAACGGCCGTTGAATCTGAGGCCGAGCCGAGTTTTCGCCCTCGGGAGATGGCGTTGGCCACTGGCGCTTGGGATGCTGGCCATGCTGATGCTTCTGGCTGGGGTGCCGCTGGGAAACCTCCTCTACAAGGCTGGGGTATTGGTTTCCCAAACGGATGAGGGCCGCGTGCGGATTTGGTCCGCAGGCAAGTGCCTCGAAACCATCCTCCGGGCACCATGGCAATGCCGTCAGGAGTGCCTGGGGTCGCTGGTGATCGGCAGTCTGGCAGCCACTGCGGCGGTCCTGGCAGCCATCCCGCTGGCCTGGCTAACCCGAAAGTCGCGCTGGTTGGATCTGTTGGCCATCGCGATTGCACTGGTTTGCCTCGTCCTTCCAGGCCCACTCTTGGCTCTGGCGATCATCGGTCTGCTCAACCAGCCCAGCTTGCCGTGGCTGGTTTGGCTGTACGACCACTCGCTCCTTGCCCCTTGGATGGCACTGACGTTCCGGGCAACAGGGCCGGCGGTCCTGGTCCTTTGGCATGGCGTTCGGACGATTCCACAACCCATGCTCGATTGTGCCGCGACCGAAGGGTGCGGTTCCCTGGGCCAACTGGTATGGATCGTGCTGCCGCAACGACTGCCCGCCCTGGGGGTTGCCTGGCTGATCGGTTTCGCGCTGGCACTCGGCGACCTGACCGCTAGTATTCTCGTGGTGCCCCCAGGGGTGCAGACGCTTTCCATTCATATTTTCAACTGGGTACATTCCGGCGTCGAAGACCAAGTCGCAGGCATCTGCCTCGCTCTGACCGTCACATTGGGTGTTTTGGCTGCCGCAGTGACCTGGCTCGCCTCCGTAAAACGGAATAAATTGGTTCTTCCGGTTCTGGGTGGGGAATACGAAAAATTGTAGGGCGGGACGAGTGAAACGAGCCCCACCAGCGTGTTTGTCGCAGGTCTCCCCGTGTTCGGCGCGGGTCGTTACCCACAAGTCCTTGAGCGACCCCATCCAGCTTGCTGGATGGTGAAGAAGGTTGGTCA
>JBAWVO010000267.1:0-8921 GCA_037147235.1 Planctomycetota bacterium
CATCATACTCCGGCCACTCCGATTGTGACAGGGTACGAGTCTGGAAAAGCCGTTCTAGGGTGCTGTCCCAGGTGGATTGTAGATTGCCGGCGGTGGGGTGACGATGGTGGGCTGGGCAATCGGTATCTGCATTTGTGGACAAGGAGTGAGAATCGGCTCGCCTATTCGAGGCTGAACTCGAAGGACTTCCGCCCGAGGATCCTGATACTCTCGCGGCCGAGCACCAACAACCGGCGGGCCAGGCTCATTCTCGGGAAAAGGCTCAAATACCTGTGCCCTGGCCTGCTGATGGTCCACGGAACCGAATGGGGGGATAAGGTTCGGCGTGGCCAAGCGATCGGGACCTCTGCACGCCGGCAGCACTATCGACAGGGCGGTTAAGAACAATATCCAACGCATAGACGCAACTCCATCCCCCGAAAAGACTTCGATTGGCCGCAAATTGTAAGAATTTTCGACCGGCAGGGAAAGGGGGAAATCACCCCAAATATACATCCAGGAGTACCGTTCTCTGCTGCGGCACAAGCCTGACACTGCCGAGACTGGCGGGCAGCAGCGTGGTCCCACCCTGGGGCAAGGGGGTGATCTGAGGGTCGCCTTCCATGCGGACGGCACCCTCCAAAACAGTGACGATGTGGAATCGGTCGTCCCCGCCGATCGTCCGTGGCTGGTCAAATTCCCAGCGATCCATGATAAACTTGTCGCAGGCCACCAGACGGCTAACCCAGGGATGATCGGTAAGCCGTGGCGGCACGGGATCGACCAGCCCACGCTCAAAATCAACAACTGCCAGGCCCTGCTCGATGTGCAGCGGACGTGGCTTGCCATCGGGGCCGACACGGTTCCAGTCGCAGAGGCGAAATGTGGTATCGCTGGACTGCTGCACTTCGACGACCAAGAGGCCGGCACCTAATGCGTGAATCGTTCCGGCGGGAATGAAGAGACAATCACCTGCCTTGGGCTGGAAGTGATGCAGTAGGTTTTCGCACGTCCCCTGGCGAATGCCATCGGCCAACTGCTGATGATCGATGCCCGGCCGGAGCCCAGCGTAGATCGTGCTACCGGGATCGGCCGACAGAATATACCATGCCTCAGTTTTGCCCAAATCGGGTGGATTCAGCCGTGCAGCCTGTTCATCGTTGGGATGGACCTGAATGGAGAGCAACTGAGCGGCGTCAAGAAATTTTACCAGAAGCGGAAAATGCGACTGAGGGTGGTGGCGGCCGAAAAGTTCCAGACCGCGCTGGCAGACCAGTTCGCCCAAGGAAATACCGGCCAGCGGACCCTGGTCGACGATGCTTTGATCCGCACCACGATCACAGACTTCCCAACTTTCGGCGTAATCGTTGCCCGGACCAAGCGGCTTTCCCAAGCACGTTTCCAAGCGACGGCTCCCCCAAAGATAACGCCGTACGAGCAATCGAAAACGAAGCGGATAAAGTGGGATCATCGATCGGTTTTTCCCTTAACTGAGTGGGGCTACGAAGTGTGTGGCAAGATTCTCTGACAGACGGACGCCACCGTGGCACGGGCATCTTGCCCGTGTCAAATTCCACGGACTGGAAGCCCGTGCCACGCGCTTGCCAGAAAATCTTGCCACACACGCTACGAAGCACCAGTTGCTTATCACTTGCCACTGAAGTATTATAGGGTGTTTGGTGCTGGTCGGGAATTCGTCGGTAGGGAGGCTGCTATTTCACCCGCCTGCCTCCCCTGCCCTGCCGGCTTTGACGTTGTTACCTCACGAGCATTGCTCCATGCCCCGATCTCCCGCCCAGAGCGATCTGTTTCAAGACAACACGATGACCTTCGGGCAGCATCTCGAAGAGTTGCGAACCTGTCTGTTCCGCGCGATCGTCGGACTAGTGATCGGCTGCCTTGTGGGGTTCCTCGTGGGTGCCCGAGTCGTCGTCTTCATCACCACCCCCGTGGAGAATGCCCTGACGGCTTACTATGAGATCGAGGCCGCTGAAAAGGCTCTTTCTCCCAAGCAACAAGATTTGCTTCGCGAGGCCGGTTATGACGATGCGGACTTGGACCGAATTCAAAAGATCGTAGCCGCCCAGCGCGTTTCGTTTGAAATCGTTTCCATCGATCCGGCAAAGCTTTCCAATCAACTGCCAACTCATGCCCAGATCGGCACTTTGCCGAAAAATGCCCCGGAGTCCGGCAGTGTGGAAACCCAGGGTTTGAAGAAGATTGTGTTGTTCCGCCCAATTGCTGACGACTCGCGAATCCGCATGAACGCCCTGGGCACCCAGGAAGCCTTTCTCATCTGGATGAAGGCGTCGATGTTGGTGGGAGTGGTTCTGGCCAGCCCGTGGATCTTCTATCAGATCTGGATCTTCGTGGCCGCCGGACTTTATCACCATGAGCGACGCTATGTTCACCTATTTCTTCCGGTAAGCATCGGGCTGTTTCTGACAGGGGCAGCGACGGCGTTCTTCTTTGCCTTCAAGCAGGTGTTGGCCTTCCTGCTGAGCTTCAACCACATGCTGCACATCAATCCTGAACTGCGGATCAACGAGTGGATGAGCTTCGTGCTTTTGTTGCCGCTGGGGTTCGGAATCAGCTTCCAGCTTCCGTTGGTGATGCTTTTCCTCGAGCGAATCGGCCTGATCACCGTTCAGGGCTATCTGAAGTCGTGGCGAATGGCCATCCTGATCATCTTCGTGCTGGCGATGGTGCTCGCGCCCACCGGCGATCCCTACACCTTGCTGCTGATGGCCTGTCCTCTGACGGTCCTTTACTTTGGCGGCGTGCTCCTCTGCAAACTGCTGCCGAAGTCCAAGAGCCGTTTCGCTGAATGACCGAATGTCAGGCTGGAAAGCCTGACGTACGGGGAGCAAATACCGATCAGAACATCAGAATCAAATCGGCAGCCGTGAGCAACTGCGTACTGCTGCGGCCGTCGTTAAACGGCAGACCCGTCTGATTCGAGAGACCATAGCCGCCCGCTCCACCGTCATACCAGTCGTAGCGGACCTCAGGCCGGAAAATCACGTTGGCTTGCGGCCGCCAGTTCAGCCCGGCGGTAAGTTCATAAAAATTGCCTGCGAAGCCGTGGCCCGACCAGGCTCGCACACCGGGAATGTTCCCCGGCCCAGCCACCCGGACACCCTCTTGGTCACGAAGCCATTCGGCACGCATGCCGGCAGTCCACTGGTTGCTAAGCGTGTAGGTGTAATATTGATTCAACCCATACCACCCCGCCGCGCCGCCGCCGGGCAGGGCGTTGTTCTCCACGCCCAAATCGTGAACCATAACATACTGGCTACGAGGGCCTAACTTCTCCTGAATGACAAGGCTATAGACGAAGCGATTCTGCGCGTTATTCACGTCTTGCGGTCCGTTGGACAGGGCATAGGAAACCGTCGTTCGCTGGTCGCTGCTTTGCCAGCGAACGCCGCCCAAAAAGTCCAGCGAATGGTTGTTGTCCTCGAACTGGCTCCAACCGCGATCGAATCCACCTTGGACCGACCAATTCCCGTCCATCTTGTAGTCCGCCAGCGCGCCGGTCACCAATTGCGGCACGCAGTAGGAATAGCAATAGGAGTGCGAATAGAAGAAATTTGCAGGGGCGGGAACCGCCTCGTAATCCAGGATTGCCGCAAAATGCCCTAGCTTCACGCTCAGGTCGTTATAGCCAACTTCTGCGTAGGCCTGGGGTAGCACCATGCCATAGCTTTGGCCATTAAAGCCGTTAATGCGATCTTCCAATCCGTTGTTGATGCCGAATCGCCAGTCGGTGCCATACATGGCGTCAATGCGGCCGCCGAAGTCCCAACCGTCGCCGCCCGTGTTCACCGGCCGCTGGAGGGTCATCCAGAACTGGTTCATCTGGTATTCGCTGTCGCGGTCGTTGGTGGCCACTGGGCCGTTGAACCGGCTGACCGGGTGCTCATTATTGAACGTAATGCCCTGCTGGAGCCATCCGCTGAGCGAAATGCCCATATTTTGAAGACACTGCGGTTGCCGGAGTCCGATCACCGGACCCGGCGGAGGCGATGGTGCCGGCTCTTCGGCGGGCGGATCGGCCTCCGCACCCATGCGCTGATGCAAGCGGACCTTCAGAGCGGCAAGCCGCGACTTGTTGTCGGCAGCGGTCGCCGGGGGTAAGTCGCTGGTCACGGCAACACCCGGTTGTACTTCGCTGGATACCGATCCAGAGGAAGGCACAGGCGACTCCGGGGCCGGTGCTGCCTGTGCGGCCGCATCGACCTTGGGATTCAACGTGGCCACCGCCACGTCTTCAAACGCAACCCTCTGCATGGAAGGCCGCGGGCCAATCGCGGCATCTTCCGCATGAACCCAACCGGCGGCCCAGCAGATCCCCAACAGCAATCCCGAAGCAATTCTCACCAGTATTCGATACCCCATGAATATACCCCTTACGTTCGTTGCCAACACTCTGTTGTGGCCGGTCTTTGACCGAGCCACCGACTGTTATGGCCGGTCTCTGACCGAGCCACCGACGTTTCGGCGGGGTCGGGAGACCCTCGCCGAACCTGCCTCCTATGTTCGTTGCCAACACTCTTGCTATCGGAACCGTGGCTTGCCGCGATTACGAGAAAAGAGTGAAAATCCGGTGCCAAAAGGCAAATCGTTGCCCGATGCCGTAAGGTCTAATGGCTAGGATGGTTGCTCCCTCTCCCTAGCCCTTTTGAGATTGCCGTAGGCGCAAACTTTAACGATTTTGAGAATCACACTACCGTCGCCGCAGCCGCCAAAGTCCGGCGATGATCCGCGGCAGTTCTCGTAACGGATGAAGGTGCCCGCCAGGCACTTCCTGCCAGTGAACCGGCACTTCGACCACGCGCAGGCCGAGCCGCTGGGCCAAGACGAGAATCTCCAGGTCGAATAAGTAGCCGGTTTCCTTGATGGTCGCAAACAGTTGGCGACCGGCCGTGGCACGAAACATCTTGAATCCACACTGCGAGTCAATCGCCGAAATCCGCAGTAGTCGGCGGGCAGCCAGCGCGAACAGTTTTCCGGCCAGCCCGCGATACCAATGGCGCGAGCGGTGGATGGTTGGATCGGGTGCCAACCGCGAACCAATTGCCACATCGGCTCCTTGCGCGATCGCAGCCGCCAGCCGGGCGTGTTCTTCAATCGGCGTTGCGCCATCGGCATCCGCAAATAGCAGTAATTCCCCCCGTGCCGCCAAGATACCAGTCCGCACGGCGGATCCCTTACCCTCGTTTTGAGCGTGCCGCAACAGGCGAAGTTGCGGCCAATGAATGGCTAGACGCTCGACGACATCCGCCGTTTCGTCGCGGCTGCCGTCGTCAACCACAATCACCTCATAAGGCTGCCGAAAACTCTCCTCCAGATATCCGCGCACCGTCTTCAGGTACGACGGCAGCCGCAGGGCCTCGTCAAACGCCGGGAGAATCAGGGAAAGAACAGTTTTAGGCACAAAAAAACCTTTTGACAGAAAAATGTGGACAGAAAAATGGAGAAAGGAAATAAAAAGAGCCATTCATTTTCTTTTTCATCCTCCTGTCTTCCTGTCTTCTTCCTATCCGTGTATCATCCGTGTTTCCATCCGTGGCCAAAATCTCTCATTCAAAACGCGCAACCGCAAGCGGCCAGGAATAAATCGTTTATTGATTCACCTATCCTAACACCTTGCATGGTCAATCGGTAGCATTTATAGTAGATGAGTATTCTAAAAGCACCCGCCGCCGTCAACTGTTGCCGAAACCTCTTGCTTCGTAACGGGTTAGGGAATCTTCCGTTTTCTCGGAAAGCTCATCGAAAGCATCATTGTTGACAAAAGTGTTGACAGCCCGTGCTTTCCCACCCGCCTGTTGACGGGCTTGAACCAGTTCATACGCTGCAAAAGCAACGTCGGCCGTACGCTGGGAATTCTGGCCGACGTAAAACCGCATTGTAGTGCCAATGCTTTCGTGCCACATCAATTCCATCAAGACCTTTGGCAAGACCCGCTCGGACCAACGCTCCCCGAAGGACCGCCGCAGATCGTGGGCGGAAGCAAACTTGACCACTTCCACGGTCTTCCTCTCGCCGGTCACTGGGTCAACCTTAGTCTTTTGGCGGGAATTGACCTTTACCCCTGCCCGCTTGCCGATGGCGGAAATGGCTGTACTGGCATCATCGGCAGACAACTGCCGCCCGCTTTTCGGGTGAGGGGCAAAAAGCACCCTGCCCTTCCGCTTCTCGGCCGGAACTCGGGCGAGCAGTCGGCAGAACTCGGGGGCCAGGGCAAGCAGCCGGTCACGGTTGCCTTTTTCGTGTGACGCCGAAATTCTCAGCATCGGCCGCCGTCCGCTCATATCGACCACCAAACCGGCCTCCAAACCATCCCACCGCAGGGCCACGGCCTCAGAGATTCGCAAGCCGGACCACCAGAGACCGATTATCGTACGCCGCCAATGCTTGGCATAGGTGGGGCCTACAACCTTTCGGACTGCCCGCAGCATCCGGTCAAGCTCTTCGCCAGTGACCGGCCGCCCTTTCATAACGCCAGCCCCTTTGGGTGCCCTAATTACTTTGGGGAACTCGGGGACCGCCCTTATCCACTTCATCTTTGCCGCCCAAACGAATAGACCGCGCAGGTGGGCCAGATAGGCTTTGATTGACGTTTCGGCCAATCCACTTGCCCGCAGTTTCGCCGCATACTCATCCAGACGGACTGCGTTCATATCGCCAAGACGGGCAGGGTGGACCAGTTTTTCGACCGAATTAAGAACCGTCGAAACTATCGCCCTTGTCTTTGCCGCCATCGACGGCAAGACAGACTGCTCATACTTGACCGAGAAGTCTTGCCAGGGCATCCGTACGTTAGTTGCCAGACTTCCATCCTGCAAGTCATGCTCTAACTTCGCCGCAGCACGCTCAGCTTCTTTCTTGCTCTTAGTGCCCGAAGACTTGAACTTCGGTTTGCCGGTGCCTGGGTCAATCCACCGCAGGGACAATGGACGGTCGCCACCGACTTTGACCACGGTAACTCTGATTTCATCGCTCATCGTGAAACCCTTCCAAGAAAAACCATTGGCCGTGATACCCGGTAGTTAGCAGAGTTGAGTCTGCCGCATACGCCTTGCTCCCCGTCTACACGGATCGCAGCTTGAACGTACGCACGGATACCACGGCCATTGGCCTGTTTTCTGGAAACCATCTTAGAACCTCAACTAAGGGTAACTAGCCCTTGCCGGTGACGATGCCCACCGACATAGGGATTGTCGACATTTGCCCCTCTAAAGTCAACAGGTCTGTCAACACTTTTCGGGAAATGGCCTTATTCGTCTTTTTGAGGGCGGTTTTAGACTCATACACAATCAGTTTGGACACTTTGGCACCGCTTTTTTCAACCGGGTTTTCATGCTCCAATAGGCATCCAGCAACCCGCTCTGTAACGTGCCCTTGATTGCATCCCGCTCACAGTTAAACCGCTCGGCCAGGGTGTAGACCGCATGCGTAAAGATTTCGCTCTTCGGCAGCCATTGCGGATACCACGACCACCGCTCATTCTCGGCCACGGATTGCGCGTCACACCTTAGCTGTGTAACTTCCGGCTCGGCCAGTATTTCCCGCCAGCTTATTCGACGCATTTTTCGGCCTCCTTTTTCGGTGACGGCTGAAACTCCCCGCAATAATCCCAGACGCAGACCTCCGGCCAAGCACAACCATCTTCGCTCGGGACTGGTGACCGCCGCCGACATTCGCCGGTTTCAGCGGTTCTAATTCGGTCTTTGCTGTAAAAACGACACTCTTCACAAAACATAATTCGCTCTTTCTTAAAACTCTCCGCCGCCGCAGCCCCTACGAGGGGCCACGGCAACGGAAAGACTTCTTTCAATACTTTGCGTAGATAAACTTAGGAACCATCCGTCCTTGCGGATCAATGTAGGCCGTGCCACGCAGGATGCTTCGCACTTTTCGGGTAAGCTCGGCCATTAGCGCACCCTCAGGCAACTCTGTGGCAACCCGTTTTACTATGGCAGGGATGGTCAGCCCTTGTTGCCCGTGTGGTTGCTTGAAAATGTTTACAATCGCATCCTCAACCTGATTCCTAAAATCTGACTTTGCCATCGCTCTTCCTTCTGTTCAGCCGCAAAGGTTGTCCGCACCCCGCCCGGCGGCTCGAGCAGGGGCGGATGAAAACTTCTTAGCTCATCGCCGACTCGGGCACCGTTGTTTCCTCGGGCCGGAACATTTCTGTAACCCCCCCGCTAAAGTTCAACTCACAACCTTGCAAGTTGTCGGCGGGACGGATGCTTTCTAACATCATGTTCCATGATTGACCGTTGGAGAACACAACCGTGCATCGTGTACGGCGGATGTTGGTTAGCGTGCCGTACAGGTCATTCAGGGGGTAACATTTATGGCCTTGGCACCGGCGGATAGCCACCTGTACGCCGTTGGGCTTGTTCAGTAGCTCAGCCGTTTTAAGGCGTAGTAGCTCGTCTTGAATGTGGTGCCATCGCTGCGAATCCTTTTCGTTGGCCTCCCGGCGTCGCTTCTGCCGAGACCTTATCTGCTCTAGCTCCAACTGCAAACTCTCAACTGTGGTCTTCATCGTTCTTCCTTCCTTCCTTCTGTTTGCCTCTGGTAGTTATCCGCCCGGCCGTCGAGGCATCGGTAGGACGGTTTGGTTATCTCTTTTGAAGCTCTGCCAACTCCCATGACGCTGGCTGAAACGTAAACAATTCCTTCTGGACCGCCGGCGGTTCGCAGGGCAGGGCCAATGGGTCAATCGCAAGCAGTTCTTTCAAGGTGGGCAAGGTCTGGTGCTTTCGCATCCACGCTTGCCCGATGTCTCGGTCTGGCTTGGTTTTTTGTCTCTTCTTCATTCTTCGTTTCCTACTTTCTGTCGGTGCCCGTGGGTGGTGCTACCGGCCCTATATATACTGCCCGTGCTTGGGTTTGTCCTTTTGGATTGAACGAAGTTACCG
>JBAWVO010000268.1:0-8888 GCA_037147235.1 Planctomycetota bacterium
TTGTACCGGGGGGACAGCATCTCGCCGCCCTCGGCAAAGAACTGTTTGATGAGGAACGACATCGGTGTTCTGAGTGTAAATCGTCCGCACATGGAGTGGCTCCCATACGCAAGTTCCGAGACGCGTAGCGACCTACTTGAACTTCTCGTCCAGCGGAACACGGAACCTGGTAGCCAAGCGGTTGGTTAGGTTGGCAGCACCGACGATGCTCATCAACTCGCCAACTGAAAGCCGGAACACCAGCGTCAATCGGGATGATCGAACACCATCTGCTGGACTTCCACGCCTTCGATCTTTGCAAGCCGGGCGACCAGTTCGCGAGACTTGCTTTCGTCGCCGTACATTTCCAGGATGATCAAGCCCCGTGGAGAGCAGACATGCTCGTCAACTTGGTGCAGCCCGATGCGAGTCTTGATATAGCAGCCGTATTCGGTGAACGCCTGCTGTACGGACTGGACCTCGTGGATGCGGTCGTTGATGTGGACGCCGAGAATTACGTGTTTTGCTTGCATGGAATGCCCTTTCGTGAACAAGAGGAACGAATGGTTTGTCTCAATGATAACGACCCATACGCGGTCTGTAAAGCGATACAGGGCAACTTGTCCGACGACGAGAATACCCCGCTTTGACAAAGATCCACCCGATGCAATTAGCCTCCCAACCAAGAGGAGAAGGATCATTAGTCGCGCAGTTACCATTAAAACGGAAATCCGCCACGTGGCGGCCGTGAAGGCTGCCTGTCAGCGGCTATCGCCCGACACTTCAACTGAGGGCGAACAGCCTCCGCAGCCCGCAGATTCGCAAAGTAATGGAGATGCGACCGGCAGCGGCAATCCGACGCCCCGAACCTGCCGAGCGAAATCTGTGACTTGGCCGCTCGTTCGAGTATATGGGACCAGCGGCATTCTCGGCGATTCGCTCCCCTTGCGTACCATACGGCCAGCAGGCGTGTTTCGGCACGCAGGTAATCGATATGCCAATGCGGCATTTTCTCACGAAGGGCATGCCGGTCGATGCGTGCAGCCAATCCGCCCGGCCCTAAAGCACTGCCGACGTACACGTATATTCCCGGCAGCATGTGCAGTACCCCCAACTTGCCGATGGGCACTTCCTGCATGGCCGTAGCCTCCAGAAGAAGGGCGTACGTGCCAGGCTGAGGCGGCAAATCGAGCGTTTCATGATCGTGTTTTTTCTCGTTCATCACCCTATCGTAACCGAAAGGAATTTCCATGTCACTCACTCAACGTCTGTCGGAATACATTTCTGCCTGTTTTACCGGCCTCTGGATACAATCCCATGAGCACGACGATGTCCTGGCCGAAATCGCCCAGCTTTGCCGCCAGAACAACTGGAAACTGGCCGTATGGGACATCGCCAGCGGCTTGCAGATTCCGGGCCGGAACAACCCCCGATGCTGGCGGAAGCGATCCGCTGGCAGCCATCCGGTCGATCACTGGAAAAGCCAACCGCACGTTCATTATCGTCCTGTCTCCGCTTGTCCAAATTCCCCCCGAGCCAGAGAAGGCATTCGTTGTGCTGGACCACGATCTGCCCGGCCGCGAACAGCTTGAGCAGATTGCCCGCAGCATCGCCACCAAAGAGATCGCCTTTATGGTAGGGGATTCGGCCGCGTCGCAGCTTGAGCAGATTGCCCGCAGCATCGCCACCAAAGAGGGCGTGGCGGGGGGCCAGTTTGCGCTATTCCAGGTACCGTTTGCCGGGACATTTCAGGTCAAGACGGGTGCAGCGTTTGTGGGGAACGCCCAAAGGGCGGCGGCTACCGCGACAGCAACCACCGCGAGTGCGTGGGCCAGGAGCCAACGGCTTGCCCGAGATCCGGCGTTGCGGCAATAAGCCGTCCCATTGAATCTGCTTGCCTTGTAAAACTCACGAACAAGCTCAAGTTTCCTCGACATGAAGCACCCTTTTCAAAAAAATGGTTTCGTTACCACTTCGCGATAGTTCCCTAATTCTAAAATACCGAATTGCGGGCGCACAATAGTCGCTCTGTGGGCGCACTATGGGTGCTGGAGCAAAAAAAGTCGCTTTCCTCGGGTAAGTAAGCCAATGCACTGGGAACAAAGTATTCCTCTCTCGCCGCGAAAGGGTAAAACCATCGCGCGGCGAGAGAGGAGTACGGTGAGGGAAGTACTGAAGCCAAGAGAGGTGCGCAGCAACCGCCACGATTAGGGGCGATTGTGACGAGCCAAGGGCTTCAGGGTGCGAACGAACTCTGCCTCATTGTAACTTTGCCTGCTTGCAGGAGGTCTGCAGCGAAGACTGCAGAACCAAGATTGCAGCCCACGCATCGCGGAAGGTCACCAACGCACCACGAGTAGTCTCCGCGAGATGGATCCTAGTGTAGATGGGGCTGGGGGGGTTGTAAAGAGTTCGGAAAAATAATTATTCCGATGGACGAAATCACACTCACCCGCTGCGCCAGCCCGACGAAGTCTCGAGACTGCCTGAGTCCGGCAGCCCCCCACCCATTGAAAAAGGGAGAATTCAGGTTCGCGGCCCGATCACTTGACGGACACCAACCCAACGGGTGTGTTAAACGATTCGGCCGCGTTGCCCAGAGCGGCAGAGAGTTTGGGTAAATCAACCCGGCATGACCACTTGGCATGGGGGTTTTGCAACATTCTCTGTTTTTGGAAAGTACGAAGATCTGACAGTATTCCTGGCAACCGGCCTTGAATATATACTCCCGTACACGTATACTCTCTGCATGGGCCGGCATATCGGACATCTCGATGCGGATTGTTTCTACGTCTCCTGCGAACGGGTGCGGTATCGCTCCCTGCAAGGACAGGCAGTGGGTGTGCTCGGCAATCAGGGAGCCTGCATCATCGCCAAAAGTTACGAGATGAAGGCCCGAGGCGTCACGACCGGCATGCCCATCTGGGATGCCTTGCCACTCTGCCCCGATGGCATTTTCATCAAACGCGATATCGAGTGGTATGAGGTTCTTTCGCGGCGGATATTGGAGATCGTTCGCTCGTTTAGCCCGGCCGTGGAATACTACTCGATCGACGAAATGTTTTTTGACGCCCAGGGAATGTCGCCGGACGATGCCAAGGCGTTGCAGCAGCGTCTCTTGAATCAAACGGCAGTTCCAGTCAGTGTGGGTGTGGCCGCCTCCAAGATATTGGCAAAGTTGGCGTCCAGTTCGGGCAAGCCGTTTGGTTGCGTATACGCCGTGGAGGAAGCTGTTGTGCGACAGTTGCTTCACGATCGCCCGGTAGATAAGATTACCGGAGTAGGCCGAGGTAGCCGCTTGAAGTTGGAATCCTACGGCATCCACACGTGCGAAGACTTCGCTCAGGCCGACCGGAGACTGATCCGGCGTCTTCTGACCAAACGCGGCGAAGACCTCTGGTGGGAACTGAATGGCACGCCGGCTCTGCCACTGAACACCACTCGCACTGCCCACACGAATCTCAGCCGTGGTGGTAGCCTGGGGATAGCCACTGCTGCCCCAGAGCGGCTGACGGGCTGGATTGCACGGAACACGGAGCGTTTGGTTGAGGCCCTGGACCATCATTGCGTCTACTGTGAACAACTTACCATGAGCCTGGGCTTCAAGGACGGTCGCAGTGCATCGCAGCAAACAAGCCTCACTGCCACGGCGGGTTTTCAGAGTTTATACCTTGCGAGCCTTCGGTTGCTGGCAGCCTGCTGGCCAGCGGGACGGTTGGTTTCGTACATGCACTTGATTGCCGGAAAACTTACCACCCGTCAAAATGTTCAACGCAGCCTATTTGGAGAATCGGACCCACGGCAGCTAGCAAGCGACCGAGTCAAGCAATTGATTAACCAATGGCACGGGCGGTTCGCAATCCGCAGCGGTGCCACCTTGCCGCTGGACGACATCTACCGAGACGTGACCAACTCCTATGATGTTTGCGATGTGTACGGGAAAACCTGCTTCTAACCTGACATTTATAATAGCCATGTGTTTTGGTATTGCACTGCCGATGGATGCTTTGCCGGAGAACCTGGTGCTTCAGCACCAACAGCGAGTGGTGCTTCGCGAGCCAGGTACTGCACGCGAACTGCGTTTTCTCTTCCGCGACCCGCAAGCAGAACTCCCTACCTGGCATGGAAACCAGTTGGCCATTTACTCTTGGGGCAATCGCGACGACAAGGGTTCGCGTCTACCACGCACGGGATGGTGTCGCCAAGAGTCCCTGGAAGCGGGGCGTTGGCAATATCTTCATCCAGAGCCGGTGGATATTCCGGCTATCATGGGTCTCGAAAAAGGCGTCTGGTTCTTGATTCCCGAGGGCATTCGCGGTATTCTCGTTCGGGATGAACGTGAACTACCGCACGTTTACATGCTCACGCAACCGGCATCGCACTACTACCAAATCATGACCCGACACGATCGGATGCCGGTTCTACTGGGCCAGCAGATGTGAGCAAGCAGCAACCGAGCTTCTGCCTACGAGAAAAAGGGTGAAAAAAGCAAAGCAGAAGCAGACTTTGCGGAGGCGGTGCGCCTGATCTATCTGCCGAAGGAATACGACCAAAAGGAATCGTGGCCCGTGATGCTTTTTCTGCACGGGGCGGGGGAGCGTGGCGACAACCTGGACATCGTTAAGAAGCATGGCCCGCCCAAATTGATTGATGGGGGCAAGCAGTTTCCATTAACCCTAAGTTGGCCACAAAGGCCGACCTATATCAATTACTCGACGATCTGAAAAACTACCTATATCTCGCTACTTGACCGGCTTGAAATCTGCGAATGTTCAGCTTTATGCGGCTTTCCGCCAAGTTTGTGATGCGGGCGTCTCGCCTGTCCGGTTCAACCACAACATCTTGGGCAGGCGGGACGCCCGCACCACAATTATCCGCAAACCCGGCGGAGAGCCCTTTATGCTAATCGCCCATTTCCCGCGTATTTGTTTCCAAATCCTGGACTTCCCATGTAGGTTCCGCTCGGATACGCTTCGAGAGCCGACAGCCTCACCATATTATCGAAGCGGCTCCTGACAGCAAATGCTCTTTCTTCGTAGGTTGGCTCGTTTCACTCGTCTCACCCTACAATTATGCGCATTCCGCACCAGAACTCGGTCTCGTTCTCATGCCGTAATTCCCTTGGTCAGTGCCATGAACGCCGTCTCCAGGTTGATTTCGTCCTCCTTGAACATCGTCAGCTTGTGGCCCGCTTGAATCAGGAGCGTGGGCAGGTCGCTGTAGTCGATCACGCCTTCGCAGAGCGTGATCAGCAAGTGGCCTGGGCGGACTTCGATCTTCTCCAAGAGATTGCTCTGCTCCAAGACCTTGCCGGCCGCTTCGAGATCGCCCTGCAGGCCAATCTGCAAGACCGTTCGCGGACGAACCAGTCGCATCACGTCCGGCACATTATCGCTAACCAGCAGCACGCCCTTCTCGATCATGCCGACCTTATTGCAGACGTCGGACAACTCGGGCAGGATATGGCTGGAAACCATGATCGTCTTGCCCATCTTGCGAAGTTCCTTGAGCAGGCTGCGGATCTCGATCCGAGCGCGAGGGTCCAATCCGCTGGCTGGCTCGTCGAGAATCAGAACCTTGGGATCGTGCAAAAGCACACGGGCTAGGCCGAGCCGCTGCGTCATGCCGCGGGAAAGGCTGGTGACGAAGGCATCGCGCTTGTAGCCCAAATCGACCAGATCGAGCACCTCGTTGCAGATCTTCTTCCGACCATGGCCCTTGATGCGGTAGGCCGCAGCAAAGAACTCCAGGTACTCGATGACCTTCATGTCGTCATAAACACCGAAGAAGTCGGGCATGTAGCCGATGATCCGCCGGATTTCCTTGGGATGCGTGTAGATCGAGTAGCCACAGACGCTCGCCTCGCCCCAGGTCGGCTGTAGGAGCGTGGCCAGTATTCGCATGGTCGTTGTCTTGCCGGAACCGTTGGGGCCGATGTAGCCGAAGAGGTCGCCCTCGTCGAGTTCAAGGGTCAGATTGTTCAATGCGTGCAATTCGCCGTAGACTTTGGTCAGGTCTTGAGTTTTGATCATGGGGGGAGGGCAAGGTTCAAGGTTCAAGGTTCAAGGGAAATGCCGTTTTGCTGCTTTTCATTGTTCATTGAACATTGAGCCTTGTTCCTTGTTCGTAGTCAGTTAGCGGGGCCGGCCGGGGTGACGGGGAGGATGAAGCGGTAGAGGGTGGCGTGGCGGTCCAGGGCATTGCCTAGCGGCTGGCGACTGTCGGATTCGCCGGGCTTGGGCACGGGGCCACGGAGCAAGTCGTCGCCGCGGCAGGAGCCGTCTTGCGGCGGCATGGCTACCAGAATCGCGCGACCGGTCTTGAGTAAACCGCTGAGATCCGCGAACCCTTGGTAGTCGTTGGCCATGCCGGTACGCTTCCGCCCGCCGGCAGCGTCGTAGAACATCATGTTTTGCAGCACGTAAGCCATGTCGCGACTACCGCGGTCGTAAGGGCCTTTTTCTGCTTTCGCGGTCGGGCTTTCCGCGAAGTCCAGCGGCGCGCCGCTCATGAAGGTATTCAGGCTGACTCGCCGCGTGGTCGGGCCGATCTCGACCGACTCGCCTGGCCGAAGCGTGCCGATCACGTAGGCCCAACCGTCGTAGGCCAGAAAACAGTGAGACAGCGCGATGCTGCCGTTGGCTTGCGGATCGCTCCCTTTCAGGCGGTTGGTGATTGTGCCGGAAAGTTGCTTTTCGTCATCCTTGAGCGATACATCCAGCCCCAAATCGGGCGAGTGTCCCAACCAGCGATGCGTAAAACTCTTGGAAGCCCATACCTGAATCGGCGCGCCTCGGATTACGTCCAACGAAGACGCGATGGAGTAGCCCTGGGTCCAGAGCGGTGCCGAGTTTTGCTTGTCGCGGCTATACATGCCGTTGAATTCATTGCCCGCCTTGCCCAACCATGCCAGCGATGCGCTGGTCTCCTTGGGCGGTTGGCCGTCGGGCAAGCGGGGCCGCATGGAGAGGTCGAACGATTCGCCTCGCGGACTGAAGATACTGAACCAACTGGCACCGCGGGCCGTACCCTCGGCGTCGATATCGACCAGATCAATCTGGCTGATCCGCAGTTGGTCACCTTTCAGCCAATAGGCGGCCAGATAGGCCCCAACGGCAAAGAGGACAACGATTGTCGGAAAGGTGATCCAGGTCCATTGCATGCCGCGGCCCAGGCGACGGAGCAGAAAGTAGTCGCCCGGTCCAATCAAAAGGATGTAGATAATCACTAGCAGGGCCACCACGAAAAACGGCACGAGATGCACATCACGAGGCAGATCCAGGGCACTGCGCAACTGGCCGGCTAGGTCGTTGTAACCGTAGTTCTGCACGGGATCGTCCGCCGCGCCGGCCTGCTCGTTGACGGGCAGGTTGAGAATCGCGGCGATCAGCAGCGAGCGATCGGTCCAGTCGCGGATTGGCCCGCGATCGAGATCCGTGGCCACGAAGACCACCTGGCCTAGCCCCTGCGGTTTGCGGATTACCAGCGGGATATCGGCCTCTCGGGCGACAATCTTCCCCTGCACTTCCATGAGTTTGGCCGTGGGCAACTCCACTTTCTCGCCAGGCTTGGGCGGAGGAATCGGATTGATACTCTTCGCGAAGGTCTCCCAGCCACTTGTCTGCCGCAGAAGCACGGTCTTTTCAAAGTGTCCTGGGGTGAATTTGGCTAGCGGCGAGCCTACATGCAGGGCCTCCTCGGCGTGCGATCCGGCACAAAGCACCAACATGCCGCCCATGCGGATCCATTGATCCAGGGCCTCGATGCGTGCGTTCTGCGGCGAAATTTTTTCAAAAACTTCCGGCTTGCTGGTCGAGATCACGACGATATCGACGCCTTCGTAGCCTTGCCATCGCGTGGGCAGCCTCGCAAGACTATCCACCGCCGCGACGACGTTCTGCGCCGATTGACCTTGCGTGCCCGGCAATGCCTTTTCTAATCCCGACGAGCTTTTTCCTACCGAAACGATGAGCCGTTGGCCGGGGCGTAGCGCATCGGCAAATTGGTCGTTCGTGGGAGCCCCCGTGGAATCGATCGTTTTCGCGGCAAGTATCGTGCGTCCGTCGAGCAACTCCAGCGCGAGCGTGCTGGCTTCATGGCCGAAGCGGACGTAGAGCAAGACCTTCGTTTCCCGTCCGGGAAGCAGTTGACACGGTTCCGGCGCGTCGAACGAGCAGTTTAGCCCGTCGCTGTCGCTCAGGTTGGCGCGGACGCGGCCAATGGCGGTAGTGCTACCTCCACGAAGCGTTACCTCAATCGGGGTCCAGAGTCCTACCTTGTAACGATCGGCGAAGCCAACACGAACCGCGACGAATTCCGGCGGTCTCACTTCCTGGGCCTGCACCGCGGCAACGAGTGATCGAGCCAGCAGCAGGGCAAGGATTAGGCGTTGAAATGTGGCTCGTATCATGGTTTTTCGGCGTTGGGACAAGTGCAAACCAGAAGGCCGCAGCCGGGGCATCCGGCACCATACTTCTGCAAGACGGCCTCGGT
Source organism: Planctomycetota bacterium (assembly GCA_037147235.1). GTDB lineage: Bacteria > Planctomycetota > Planctomycetia > Pirellulales > Thermoguttaceae > JANXQG01. The sequence continues at coordinate 8,473 of JBAWVO010000268.1, forward strand.
CAAATCGACGCCGACGACATTGGCGATCGTGGTCAGCCAGGCCAGTACGTCGGCGAACTCGCCCACGCGCTCTTCATGCGAACCGCTGCGCAACGCGGTTGCCAACTCGCCGACTTCTTCCATCAGCCACATGAAAGTGCCCTCGACGCCGCGGGCGACGTCTTTTTCATGATACATGCGGCGGATGAGAAGCTGGAAGTCGGAAAGGGAGACTTGTTTTGGATGGGGGGAATCGTGGGCTTCTTCAACGGTTATCGTTGCGGACATCGTTCTCACCTAATTTTCTTGGAACCACGAAACACACGAAAAAACACGAAAAAACATTACAGGCTATCATCCGAAAACTCCTGATTTCAATTTTCCTGACACTATCGGATTCTATGTGTTGGTCTGTTATTACGAGGTTTCTTGGCTAG
>JBAWVO010000269.1:0-8853 GCA_037147235.1 Planctomycetota bacterium
GCAGGGAGCGGTGGGCGGGGAGCAGGGAGCAGGGAGCGGGGAGCAAGCAGGGGGTGAGCAATCCTCTCCCAGTGGGCGAGGGGGAAAGCTGGAGCCGCGGCAATGGGCCATGCTCGTTCAGCGGAGCCGACAGCTCAAGGAAACACTGCTGGGGCCTGCGGCGCCGGAGCAGTTGACGTTCAGCCTCCCCTGGTCGGGTTCGCGGTTGATCGGCGGGGCGCGGCAGGTCGAGGTTCAGCGGAGCGAAATCTTCGAGTTGCTAGTCGAAGGCTTCTTTCCTCGGGTGCCGCTCGATGCCCGACCGAGTCGCCGCGGTTCAGGATTTCAGGAATTTGGGCTCCCCTTCGCGCCCGATCCGGCGGTCACCCGTTACTTGGCGGCCTTTCTCACGGCACACCGGCATGTGGCCATGGAGGACGTCGAGTTGCCCGCCAACCAGGATCCGGCTCGGCCCGACATCGTGCTCTTCAACGGCGGCCTGTTTGAATCGCCCGTGCTGCGGCAGCGGATGATCGACGCGTTGCGGCACATGTTCGGCGGCGACTGGGAACCGATCGTGCTGGACAATGACCGGCTTGACCTGGCCGTCGCTCACGGGGCCGCCTACTATGGCATGGTCCGTCGCGGCCTCGGCGTGCGGATCGCAGCCGGATTGGCGCGAACGTATTATATCGGTGTCGGCGGGGATGGAGAAAGGGAGAAAGGGGGGGGAGACGCGGAATCCTCCCCTGCTCCCCTGCCTTCCGCCCTTTGTCTCGTCCCGGCTGGAGTCGAGCCGGGTCACGATGTCAACCTGAGCGAGCGGCGTTTCGATCTGCTGGTTTCTGAGCCGGTCGAGTTCCCGCTTTATGTTTCCAGCACGCGGCTTACGGATCGGCCGGGCGAACTGGTGACCTTCGATCGCGATCAGATGACGCCACTGCCGCCGATCCGCACGGTCCTGCGGACGCGAAAGAAAGGCGAGACGGAAACCGTTGCCGTCAATCTTCATGCAAGGCTCACGGAGATCGGCACGTTGGATCTCTGGTGCAGCGAGATCGAAGGGAAGCGGAGCTGGCGATTGCAGTTCGACGTTCGCTCCACTACCCAGACCGATGTTGCCGCCCACAAGTCGGCGGCCGAGGGTGAGGGGTTTGTCGATGAGGCCATGTGGCAGGAATGTCTGGCAGCGGTCCAGCAGATCTTTGGCCCTGGCGGTGCCGAAAAGCCGGAAGGCCTGGTGAAGCGGCTTTCCGCCATAACGGGGATGAACCGCAACGCCTGGCCGACTTCGCTTTGCCGTCGTCTATGGGAAGCGTTGATCGAGAACGAGGCTGGACGGCGAAAGAGCACGGTGCATGAAGCCCGCTGGCTCAACCTGATCGGCTTTGGGCTGCGGCCTGGCTATGGGCTGGCGGTGGATGACTGGCGAGTCGCCGAGACGTGGCGACTTGTGCAAGGCAAGCTTGTCCATCCTTCCGCCTCGTCGCGATTGGAAGGTTGGATCCTCTGGCGGCGGATCGGCGGCGGATTGCTGGCTGGTCAGCAGCAGGCCCTGGCCGAGCCGCTCTTGGGACCTATCCGCGGTATGCATCGACTGGTCGTCGGCGGCAAGGGGCGTGGTGGCGATTTTGGGTTCCAGCCGAACGAAACCGCCGAAATCTGGCGTCTGCTGGGGTCGCTGGAACTGCTGCCGGTATCGCTGAAAATCGAATTGGGCGAAATCCTGCTCGATCTGTTGCCTAAGCGGAAGATGGAGAACGTGCGGCCAGCAATCGTTTGGGCTGTCGGCCGTTTGGGCGCGCGGACGCCTCTGAAGGGTCCCTTGAATTCGGTCGTACCCGCGGAGACGGCCGGTCAATGGCTGAAGCGATTGATCGATGCCTTCGGCGGCGATCCGGTCGGATCGCTCGCGGTGATGCAGATCGCGCGCAAAACCGACGATCGTTATCGCGATCTTTCCCAGAAGCAGCGCGACGCCGCCGCCGCCTATCTCCTGAAGGAGAACGCCCCAAGCCATTTCATGACCCTTGTCCAAAGCGGTGGCAGCCTCGACCGCGAGGAGCAAGGGCTAGTCTTCGGCGAAGCTTTGCCCAAGGGATTGAGGTTGGGATAGAACAGGCCATGGCAACGCAAGAGAATTGCAAAGTCGCTCGTAGTTCCATCTTTAGGCGGTCCCCCTACGCAATTTCCGCCTACTTATGAGTCAAGATTTCTTATAATCTGTCGAACTGGATACCCCAGAAAATCAATTCGTACTGAACCCGGGCCAAACAGTTGTTCGAGCCTTTTCAACGGGGCACGGCACGCCCCCGTAGGATGGACTTCCAAGTCCGTCCGTTTCCCCTCTTAGCGGTCAGGACGGACTTGGAAGTCCATCCTACTCAAACTCTCTGCGTCGGTCGCAGGTGCTTCCCTGTGCTGAGATTTGACCATGGAGTCTACGATTAGCGCTGTCACAGCGTCAAAGTCATTTCGCGAGGGAAACATTACCCTGGCCAGGAAATACTTGCCATTACGATGGGTTAGAAAAAGGCCCATCGGAGCAAATCGCAACTGTGCGATCTCTCGAAAGGCAATTTGGATCTCCTGAGTAGACAGACCCGACCAATGGGGTTTCGGAAGGATGAGTTGGTCCTCAGTAAACGCGACACGCCGTTGCTGTGTGAAAGCACTGACTACCAGCGACCCAATGGCAATAAGACCAAGAGGGCCAATAGCAATCGCCATTATGGACAAAAATATGTCGTGCTCTTGAAACCCGAAATAGGACAACTCCAATTCACCGCCAAGGCACATGAGAAACAAGGAAACGGCAAAGAGGCGGTTTGGCCGATAAGGGAATTGTTGCGGTTCACACCCAGTCGAAGGTATCGCCAGATGGGAATCGTTGGTTGCGCTCGTCGATCGCCGAGCATTGCAACGAGTCCCGACTTCCCGTATCACCCACAAGCCCAGAGCAACAGGTGTCAGGACGATGGCACCAATGACCCCGCCGACGAAGCCACAGAGGAGTGCGCCTTCAGCCATCTTTCCGATCCCTTTGCAGGCTCCTTGCTGCGCGCCCGAGATTATTCCCGTCAAGAGGCCGGTGACCCCAAACAGAACAACCAGCAGCCAGGGATTCTCAAGAAAGAGCCTGGGTTGATAAATGAGTAACCAGGGCTTTGCAATGATCTCCCGCAAAGTGAGCTGGCGTAACCACGCGACCGTTCCCGGATAAATATTCTTGCCAGAATCCATCCCTATCGGTCCATTCTTAGGCTGGAAGTCCCTGTCAGACGCCTCGTCGAGACTGTCCAATTTTTCGACCTGTACGATTGGTTTTGTTGGTCTGTTCGTCCAACCTAGAATTGCAACTCGTTTGGTAGCTTATGGTTCCGTGTTTTGGCAGTCGGTCCCGCAGAAGTCACCGAAAAGCGTGTCGAGTACAGTAGACCGGTGTTTTCCTCGGTAGTTATGGGCATGCCCAAAATCAATCGTACAGGTCGCAATTTTTGCGCATCAGAGTCCGTGCCACCAGAATCCTTGATTGACATCGTTGTGTCCTAATGAAGGGTTAATGCAAGCTGATTACTACAAGCTGATTACACAGGCCAGAATGCTGTCTATAATCAGCCTGTAGTATCGTACTTCGTCAAAGCAAGCGTGCCAACGACGAGTGCCAGGATCGCCGGCCTAATTCTTGCAAAACTTTGTAGCTACGAGTCGCTACAACACGACAATCACGATTTGAGCAGCCGATTCAATGTGACGCGATCGTTTTCGTAATCCGTCAATGAGTAGGGTGCGTCAACCTGATGTTCCTTCATTATGCCCTCGGCTTGGTAAACGGATATGCCCAACATTTCCGCGACCTGGCCAATGCTGATTTTCTCCGATTGATACCAAGCGATCGCCAGCGATTCCTTCGCAGCCTTCCCCAGATCATGCCCCAATTGGTCGTAGAGCGTTTGCTCCATCGTATCGGGAATTTCGATAGTAACTTTCATCTTCCTCACCTTTGTAGTTGCCTCTTAAGCCTATCGAACAAGCGGGGTGGAGTCAAGTTCACGGCAGATGGAATTGACATGACCCCCACGCGCTGGGTAAGGTGGATGGTAGGAACCAACGTAAAATGCGCCGGCCGATCCAAATCCAGTTGCTCCTGCCCACGCTCTCGGTCGTGGTTTTGGCGATCGCGCTGGCCAGCGGTGCCAGCGGCTATTTCGGCGCGATGCGCCAGCGGCAATCGCAGGAAGAAAGCCTGCGGCGAGTCGTCTCCACGCTCACGGAAGGTCGCTTCCCGCTCACCGAAGCCGTGTTGCGGCAGATGAGCGGGCTATCCGGGGCCGAGTTCGTCTTCCTCGACACAAATCAAGAGGTGCTCGCCCACACGTTATCGCTCTCTCCACAAGATCAGCAGCAGTTGGTAAGCCTTCCCAGCAGCAAGCAACCCGGAGAAACGGAACTGCGGGAGATGGACGCGCAGCCAAGCCTGGAACTGACCGGTCGCGTCTACTTGGGCGAGCGGACCGCAATCGTGGGGCGTGGCCCCGGCACGGTATCCGGTTCGTTGGTGGTGCTTTACTCGCAAGACCGCTGGTCGGCTGCTATGTGGCAGGCCGCCTATCCCGCGCTGGTGGCCGGCGCGGTTGCCGTGCTGGCCGTGGTCCTTGTTGCCACGCTCCTGGCCCGTCGCTTCGTGCGGCCCATTCGCCAACTGGGCGATCAAACCGCCCGCATTGCCCAAGGCGACTTCACGCCGGTCGGCGTGGGCAAAGTGGATGACGAGCTTCGCGATCTGGCCGTTTCCATCAATCGCATGACCGAGCGGCTGGGCCAATATGAACGCGAAGTCCGCCGCAGCGAGCAGCTTCGTACCCTGGGGCAACTCGGGGCGGGCATGGCCCACCAGCTTCGCAATGCGGCCACCGGCGGGCGGATGGCCATCGAACTCCACCAGCGGCAATGTGCGGCGGCCACCGCTGAGGATCTGGAGGTGGCCCTGCGGCAGCTTCGTCTGATGGAATCGTACTTGCAGCGGTTCCTCACGCTCAGTCGCCCCAAGAGCCAAGTCCACGAGATCGTGCAGTTGGCCGCCCTGGTGGACGATGTCTGTTCCCTGGTGCGTCCTGCCTGTCTTCACGCCGGCATCGAATTAACGGCCCTGAAGCCGGACGAGCCGCTCTGCGTGCAAGGCGACCCGGAGGAATTGAGGCAGTTGCTCGTGAACTTGGCCCTCAACGCCGTGGACGCCACGAGCGGCCACGGGCAATCATCGGCACGGATCGTCGTGGCCCTGGAAGCGATCGATGCAAGCCGTTGTGTGCTCTGCGTCCGCGATACGGGGCCAGGTCCATCGGTTGAGGTTTCCTCGCGGCTCTTCGAGCCTTTCGTGACCGGCAAGCCCGAAGGCACCGGCCTGGGCCTCTTCGTCGCCCGGCAGATCGCGGAGGATCACGGCGGCTTGATCCGCTGGCAGCGGTGCGAGGGGATGACGGAGTTCAGAGTGGAGTTGCCGGTGACGTCTAATGCTTGAAAGGCACTTCCGGCTTTGAAACCGGCAGCCTCAATACGTTTGCCGCGTAATCTCGAACCTTCGCGCGGAAATGAGTCAGGGCAGGCTCCTGCTGGCACGCATCCAGTAGGCGAAGAATCACTCGGGCGGTCTGTACTTGTGATTTGGCGTTTCTCCCATCCCGGTTAGTCGAATTCCGAAGTTCGTAGTCGGCGATGTTCCTTTGCTTGCGCAGAGTTTGTAGCTGAGAACCTGCCTGAAAGCCAGCCGCATCTCCACATTCCAGGAGACAGAGCCGCACCTTGTGATGTGATTCTGGGCCCAAAGGCAACGAAATGCCAGCCTCGACCAGTATCTGAACTGCCGCATGAAAGGTTCCGTAGTAGGCACGGCTGACCGAAGTCCTAAATTCGGCCTCGTTGTCGCCATTGCTCAATCGTGCCGCCAAATCCATGAAGTCGTTCGGAATCATTTTGCAAATTGGGTTACGAGGCAGAAAGAACCAGGCGACTGTGATGGCCAGCACGGTAGCCTGCGGTGCCATTCACTAGTTCGCTGAACACAATCTTCAATGGTACCGTGGACAACGACCTCAAAAGACACATAGATGCAGTCATAAATCTCGGGGTCTTCTGAGATATCGATCGTAAAGTCGCCAAAGAGTTCGCGGGTGAGTCCGATCACCTCAGGAAACTGATCGCCGAGTCCCAGGCGGGCAACTTCCGCGAAGACCTCCGCCGACACGGACGATGAAACAGGAATTGCCGTCGGCGGGAGGCTGAAAGTGCCAAGCGATCTTGTGGAAATGCTCATGGGAAAACTCCTCGGTTCGATGCGTTCGTTGCCGTCGCGAACTTTGCCGTGCAAGTTCTATTATCCCAAAATCTGAGAATACTGGCAAGACGCGATATTTTGGCCACACAACGAGGCGTTTCGATTAAATCGACAAACCGCTCGTGGTGGGGTTATCGGTTGCCACCGGAGGACGCGTCCCCCGAAACCTACCCGGCGGCTCGCGACTGAAGCACCGGGCGGGTATCGACCGTGCTGAAATAGGGCGAACGAATCAATGCTTCGTTTTGGCACGAGGTATCTTGCGGGCCAATCGCCACGGAACGAGGTGCGCCAAAGCCCAGCGCGGCCCAGAATCGGCCGGCGAGGCGTCCAAGGATGGATGGCCTCAGCGGAAATTGCGCGCACTCCATGGCCAGCAGCGCGGCATGTGCGGCCCAAGAGCGTTTCCAACCGGGAACCGCCGTCCAGCGACGGAAAAGCTGCTCGCTGGCAATGCCTTCCCGCCACGCTCCGCCGGAAGTGAGCAAGTCGCCCGTGGCGGTTGTGACACAGGCCGGCTCCTGAACCGAGCGATACCCAGCCTCTCGTAGGGCCAAGGCCAAATCCGTTGCGGTTGCCAATTCGCTACCGTGGTGCTGCAAGGTCTCAATCATTTCCAGCGCATCGCGGCGATAGAAGGCAACTGGCAATTCGGGGCCGCGTAGAATGCGGTCGTTGGCGGTAAACCGATCCAGACGCTTTCCGGCCGCAATGCGGCCGATCGAGCCAGCCGCTGTGTAACGAAGCCCTGCGGAGAGTATCCGGTCGGGATTATTCCGATCGACCACCACCGGGGCCACTGCGGCCACGTCCGCTTCGGCAAACCGAGCCATGGCAGCATCCGCCCAGCCTGGCGTGGCCTCAAAGCCTGAGGCAATCAGATGCACGATCGGCGCATTGCTTGCCGCCAGACCGCAGGCAAAGCAGTCCACCAAGTCGGCACCCCGCGGTGCCTCGACAAACTCGACTTCGCCTCGCAGTTCGTAGGGATCGTCGTAGGGCTCATTCAAAACGACGACCACCTCGCTTCGCTCAGGCTGGTTTTCCAGCACCGACACGAGCGTGTCTTCTAACCGTTTCAGATCGCCCATTAAGGGCACAATGATCGAGAGTCGTTGCATAGGTCCACCTTCTGAAGGGGCCTTTTTCCGTTTATGTCGGTTAGTTTGACAACGGAAGTTCATTCAATATGATCGGTTCTCGAAAAATGTCAAGTCTATTTTATCTATTTCCCGCAGGCTGTGTATCTGGTTTTTCCGCAGCCCAAGTTTCGGCCAGGGAAACCAGCCACTCGACCGATCGCAGCATCTCATCCAGAGAAGCCCACTCTTGGGGGGAGTGAATTGAATGGGTACCGCTGGATAGATTGGGGGTGGGAAGCCCAAGTTCGGTCAGGCGGGAGCCGTCCGTGCCGCCGCGCACAATCGTTTTTCGGGCAGTCCGCCCCAATCGCGTGAGGGCCATTTCCGCATAGCTCACTGCCCGCGGCTCACGCATAAGTCCTTCGGCCATATTGAGATAAGTTCGCGTAACTCCCATATCGACCCGGGCCTCGGGAAATTCCAGGAGGGTCGCATCCGCCGCTTGGCGGAGCACCTGGGCAAGCCCCCCCAGACGAGCTGTTTCAAAATCGCGGAGCAGAAAGCGGATCTTCACCTCGCCGACCCCGCCGCTGATTTCCAGGGGATGAATGAACCCCTCTCGCCCGTCGGTAGCCTCCGGTGCCAATCGATCGCGTGGGAATCGCGCGAGGAAATCGGCAGCCACCCGTAGGGCATTTGTCATGCGGCCTTTGGCAATCGACGGATGAAGATTGACGCCTCGAAGAGTGACCTCGGCGGTCTCGGCGGAAAAAGTCTCCACGTCGATCTCGTCGCTGCCGTGACCATCGACCGTGTAGCAGGCGACAGCACCGATTTTGCCGATGTCGATATGCTCCACGCCGCGGCCGACTTCTTCGTCACAGGTAAAGCAAAGGCGGATCGGCCCATGGGCAATTTCGCGACGCTCCATGAGCCATGCGGCTGCTTCCATGATAATGGCCAATCCGGCCTTGTCGTCGGCACCCAACAAGGTCGTGCCGTCGGTGGTTATCAACGTGTGACCGATCGCCTTCTCAAGTTCCGGATTCTCACCAACCCGGATGACCTGCGGAGTGGCCGGTAGCTCGATATTGCCGCCGCGGTAGTTGCGGATTACCTGCGGTTTCACGTCTTTGCCGGTTGTTTCCGGCGAGGTGTCCAGGTGCGCGCAGAAGGCAATCGTCGGGGCGGGCCCGGCGACCGTCGCCGGAACCGTGGCCAGGACAATGCCGAACTTGTCCTGCTGGGCGTCTTCGATGCCCAGGGCCTTCAACTCGCGGACCAACAATCGGCCCAGCTTCAATTGGCCGGGCGAACTAGGATAAGTCTTCGCATCCACGCGGGCCGTGGTATCGATCTTCACGTAGCGGAGAAAGTGTTGCAACAGGCGACGGATGTTCATGGGAGTTAGGAGTTAGGAGTTAGGAGTTAGGAGTTAGGAGTTAGGAGTTAGGAGTT
>JBAWVO010000270.1:0-8829 GCA_037147235.1 Planctomycetota bacterium
AGGTAAGGGTGATGGCTGTGGTGACGGCAAGGGCGCGGGTGACGGCAAGGGCAGCAAGGCTTGCCCCTGCAAAGACGATGGCAAAGGGGATGGTACGGGGTCTGGTGATGGAGCCGGCCCTGGATCGGGTAGCGGACCTGGGCCGGGCAGCGGATCGGGCTGCGGACCTGGATCCGGACCTGGCGGTGGATGCCCGTGTGGCGGCGGCCCGGGACCCTATGGCCCTACTCCTTATGCCGTAGGACCGAAAGTTCCTAACCCTTATGGCAATTACGCGCCCTATCGCTACCCTGTTCCCCGCGGCTACCCTGTTCCCTACGGCTACCCTGTACCCGTTGGCTACCCTGTGCCCGGTGGCTACTCCGCCCCCTCGAGACCTGGGCAACCTGGGGCGCCTGCTCACACGAATCCAGACGTGTCCATGGTGCCTCTCCCCAAGTTGAAGTTGGACAAAATCCCGGAGTTGGTCCTCTACGTTACTGCCGGTGACCCTGCCGGTCCGGGCAAGGTCTATCAGGTCAAGGGCCAGGACGGTCAGGTGATGGGCAAAGTGAATCTGCCCGAAACCGCGACGGGCATCGACATGTATCGCGATCATGGCGTCGTGTTGGCCAGCCCACGCAACGGTGGCAAGATCCAGCAAATTGACGACACGGGCAAATTGTCCACGATCATCGAGAAGGATCCGGCCCTTCCCCACCCGGTTAAGATTTCAATGCCGGGTAACTCGGACACGATGGTCGTGGCCGACGATGTGGCCAACCAGCTTGTGATGTCCACCATCGCCGGTACCAAGACGAAGGTTTATCAGAAGTTCGATCCGAAGTATAGCTCGCAGCCGATGTCGGTGGCCGTGGCCAACGACAAGGGCGTCGTCTTTAGCAGCGATGCCGAACCGGGCGTCCATAAGTTCATGGGTGACCAGTCGGCTCGCGGCGATAAGCCGGTGTTGCCCGCAAGCGGCGGTGTTGCGGCGGATCACAGCTCGTTGCGTTGGGCGGCCGCCCAGGCCCCGAACGTCATCAAAGTCTATGAAGGTCAGCAGTTCCTCAAGAACCTCCGTCTGCCTCCCCAAAAGAGTTTCTACAAGGGCGGCCTGATGTCGTTCGGTCCCGACGGTTCGCTCTGCGTAGCCGTTCAGGACTCCGAAAACGAACAAGGCGATGTTTGGATTCTCTGCTTCCATGTCGACAAAGAGCAAGTGACTAATTCCTTTAAGTGGACAAACGAAGAAATGCACGGCTTTGCCGTGGGAACGCGCCTGCTCTGGGATCGGCACTCGCCGAGTGGCTACAAGAGTACGTTCTAACGGCAAGTCGATTGTCACGGAAAGAAAAAAGGCGATTCTGGTTTTGGGTGCGACGGTAGGATGGGCTTTAGCCCGTCTCCGGTAAACGCTGGATTGTCGGGCTAAGGCCCAACTTACGATTACGCATGTTTCGCACCTAAAACTGGAAGAGCCGAAAAGAGGCAATTCTGGTTTTGGGTGCGCGAAAAGGTATCTCTCATGCGAGTTATAACCGTTGGTTTTGCGTTGGCTGCGTCTGTCTTGCTGTTGGCGTTTAATGCGTCGGCCCAGACCGTGCAGTTGCCCACGTTCTCGTATACGGGCGTCGGCACGACGGTCATGGTGCCTGACCGCGGTGCGGCCTACCTCGGCGGCATTAGTCGTGCAGCGACGGGCCGGAGCGAGTTTGGCGTACCCGGGATAGCACTTCCTGGGTTCCAGAACCGTGGCATTGGACAAGATCGGAGTGCAACGAGTTTCTGGGCCACGGCCACCATCCATGACTTTGACGCCATGGATCAGGCATTGCTCAACACGCCTTCGCCCGACGGTTTTGCAAGAACATATCCCAGCATACCCCGCAGTCTGCCGGAAACCCCGGCGGCTATCGCAGGGCGTACTTTTCAGCGAAATGCTGCCAATTTGGCAGGAAATTGGCGGGTCGAACCGGACTCGCCCGCTCCCGTGAGCGATGCGGTTGCGGAGCAAGCCAATCGGGCGACTCGCCAGGCCACCCGGGCCGACGAGGCCGACAACTTTTTCGCTCGCGGACAACAGGCCGAGGCCGACGGCAAGCCGAACGTGGCGAAGATCTACTATCAGATGGCCGTTCGGCGTGCCGCGGGCCACCTGAAGCAACAGGCTCAGGCCCGACTGGATGTCGTCAGTGGCCGAAACAGTACCTTGGCGAAGAACACGCCCTGATCGGTGGCTCTTTCCTCTTGACACCCCCCCGTCACCGGCAGTAATCTCTTGGGGCTGTAAAGTCTGGAAGGGAGCCGGAAGATGAGCGAAATCAGCGAACTTTTGGGGGAAAACTCTGACACGGTCTTCCGTGCGCTGGCGGAATGTGTTCCCGATTTCGTTTGCATGGCAACCACGCACGGCGAGCTGTTCTATCTGAACTCGGCCGCCCGTCGCTGGATCGGACTGGACGAGGAAGCCTCGCTTGCCACCGTCACCTTGCACGACTTCTATACCGACGACTCCTGGCGGGAACTCCGCGACATGGCCGTGCCTGGCGTGAACAAGACTGGCCAGTGGGAGGGCATCAGCCGGCTGCGGAACATCAAGACCGGCCAGGAGTCGAGCGTTTTGACCTTCATGTTTCGCGTGAAAATGTCCCAGGGCGAGCGGTCGAGTTGCTTGGCCATCGTGCATCGGGATGCGGAAGCGTCCAACCACCTTCGAGAAAGCCTCAGCGAGGCCCAAGCACGGAAGAATTCCATTCTCGAATCCTCGCTCGATCCGATCATCACCATCAATCATGAGGGGGTGATCATCGAGTTTAATCGGGCTGCGGAGCAGACCTTTGGTCACTCGCGGGAAAAAGTACTCGGCACGCGGCCTTCGGACGTACTCTTTCCGCCCTCGCTTAGTGCCGGGCACCGCAGCCGCATCGAGCGCTACCTGGAAGCGGGCGAGGGATCGATGCTCGGCAAGCGCGTCGAAGTCACGGCCTCACGGAGCAACGGTGAAGTGTTTCACGCCGAGATGGCCATGACGATCGGCCGGATCGGCGGTGCGCCGGTGCTGACCTTTTTCGTCCGCGACATCAGTGCCCGCAAGAAGGCCGAAGAACAGCAGGGCCGCTATGCGGCCGAACTGGAGCGATCCAACCGTGACCTGGAGCAGTTCGCTTATGTGGCCTCGCACGACTTACAGGAGCCGCTCCGCAAGATCCGCGCTTTCGGCGACCGGCTGGAAGTGAAGTGCAAGGAGCTTCTGGACGAAACGGCGCAGGAGTGTGTCAGCCGGATGCAAAACGCCGCCGCGCGGATGCAAGAATTGATCGAGGGCCTGCTGACCCTTTCCCGCGTCACCTCGCATGCTCGCGATTTCGTGCAGGTCGATCTGAGCGAGATTGTTCAGCAGGTGGTTAGTGACCTGGAATCGCAGATCGAGCGTGTGCATGGGCAAGTGCAGGTGGGCAAACTGCCGACGATCCAGGCCGAGCCGCTGCAAATCCGCATGTTGCTCCAGAACCTGATCGCCAACGCGCTGAAGTTCCACCGTCCCGACGAGCCGCCCGTCGTGAAGATTGAGGCCCGTTATGTGCTGCCGCGAGACCAGCGCCAATCGCGGAAATCGCTCGCCGAGGAGAAGTGCCGCATCACGGTCGAGGACAACGGCATCGGTTTTGACCAGCAATATGCCGAGCGTATCTTCGGCATTTTCCAGCGGCTACACCCGCGCGACGTCTACGAAGGGACAGGTATCGGGCTGGCGATTTGCCGGCGGATTGTCGAGTATCACAACGGCCAGATTTCGGCCCACGGCATGCCCGGAAATGGGTCGACCTTTGAAGTGCTGCTGCCGGTGGCTCAGGCGAAAAAGAAACGTAACGGGGCAGAATGATGGCGAACAAGCGCGGGCCTTGCACAATTCTCATGGCCGACGACGATGCCGATGACTGCCTCTTGGTTCGGGAGGCGTTGCGCGAGGCGAAGCAACCGCACGATCTGCGGGTCGTCCGCGACGGCCAGCAGTTGCTGGATTACCTGCGACGGCTGGGCGAATATCAGCAGTCCCCCGATGTCCCGCGGCCCGACTTGATTTTGTTGGACCTGAAGATGCCGCGAAAAGACGGCCGAGAGGCCCTCAGCGAAGTCAAAGCAGATCCCCGCTTGCGGAGCATTCCTATCGTGGTACTCACAACCTCCACGGCTCACGACGACATCGGTTTTTGTTACCGCATGGGCGTGAACTCCTATATCACCAAGCCGGCCACGTTCCGCGGTCTGGTCGATCTGCTGGCCACGGTGAGCAAGTATTGGTTTGAACTGGTCGAGTTACCCGTTGTGGAATTGGAACGACACAGGGGCCCGATCGAATGAAACCAATTGGTCCGAAAGCCGAACTTCAAAGTGTCCATATCCTTTTGGTTGAGGATGATCCGGACGACGTGTGGGTCATGCGCAACCTGCTGGGCGACCGCTGGGACGGACCGTTCAAATTGAGCCATGTGGAACTGCTATCCGCCGGCTTGGAGCGGCTCAGCGAGTTCCCCTTCGATATCATCCTGCTCGATCTATCGCTCCCCGACAGCCAGGGCCTGGAGACCTTCTTCACCATGCACGCGCACGCCAATAACGTGCCGATCGTGGTGCTTTCAGGTTATAACGACGAGTCGTCGGCAGTAAAGGCCGTGCAGGCCGGTGCCCAGGACTATTTGGTCAAGGGCCAGGTCGATGACAATCTGCTGGTCCGTTCGATCCGCTACGCCATCGAGCGCACGCGGCGATACAAGGCCGAAGCCGCTTTGCGTGACGCATCGGAAGAATTCCGCGCCGCCCGAGAGATCCAACAGCGGCTCTTCCCGTCCAAAGCACCCAAGCTGCCGGGCTTCGACATCGCGGGTGCTCTCTATCCGGCCAAGGCCACCGCGGGCGACTACTTCGATTATATTCCCATGCTGGACAACTGCCTCGGCGTGGTCGTTGGTGACGTCAGCAGCCATGGCATGGGGCCGGCCCTGCTGATGTCGGAAACGCGGGCTTGCCTGCGAACTTTGGCCCTGGGCCTAAGCGATGTGGGGGAGATCCTCACGCGGGCAAACCGGATGCTCTCGGCCGACACGCACGACTTCCACTTTGTGACCCTCGCCCTAGCCAAGCTCGACCCAATCCAGTGCGAAGTGGTCTATGGCGGCGCCGGCCAGCGGAGCTACCTGCTGCACAGCGACCGGAGCGTGACCGTGCTGGATAGCACGAGCCTGCCGCTGGGAGTCGATGCGGATACCCGTGTGCCCACGGCCCCACCACTATCGCTGCAACCGGGCGATGTGCTGCTGCTGTTGACCGACGGGGTCATGGAGGCCGAATCGGCTCATCGCCAGCGTTTTGGCGTCGGGCGAACCCTGGAAGTGATCCAAGCATGCCGCGACCAGCCTGCCGAGCAGATCATCGCCGCACTGCGACGAGAACTCGATGAGTTTTGCGCGAACCAGCCGATGCAAGACGATGTGACCATCGTCATCGTCAAATTTTTGGGATCCTCCGGTCCCGTGTGCGGAATACGAAAAATTGGGATCTCCGCCGAGTTTGCGGATAATTGTGGTGCGGGCGTCCCGCCTGCCCAAGATGTTGTGGTTGAACTAGGCAGGCGAGACGCCCGCACCACAAACTTGGCGAAGAGCCGAAAAATTGTAGACAATGGGAAGGAGTGCCCAATATGAAAAGAAAGCTGTTTTCTCTACTCGCCGCAACCTTCGTATTCTCGGCAGCCGTTTGTGGGTGGAACCCATCCACCCAGGCCGCTTTGTGCAGCAAATGCCGGGATATGATGTTTATCGATTCGGAAAGCAAGTGCAGCGACTGTGGCGTTTCGACCGCCAGCGGTGCCTTGCAGATTTGCCCAAAGTGTAGTGTGAAGCGGCACCAGTGCGAACATTGCCTAGCTGCGATCACGGAGAAGGACGAGGCCGCTGCCGAGAGCAAGCCGGCCGATCCGGTGCCGGAAAATCCACAAAGTACTCAGGAAAAGCCGCCCCTAGCCTGGACCGCGCCGACTAGTCCCGGCAATCCTGCCAGGCCGGATATCGCTGCTGCGGCTAAACCGACGGATCTCGAAATCAACCCCTTGTCGTCGGCCAGCGCGAAGACAGAAAAGCCGATACCACGGGAAAGTTTGCCGGAAAGCAAACCGCCTGCGGAGTTGCCGCCCGATCCGCGGGTGGCGGCGAAACCTAAGCCGATCGATCCGGCCAAGGGTGGCACGTACACGTCGGGAAAGTGGCGATACCAGATGCAGATCACCAGCCCCGGCACCCGAAGCGAAGGCCGCTGGGGCTGGCTGACCTACGACGGTCAGAAGTTGCCGCGGGGCAACGTCAACGACTACTATAATACTCCCTGGGGTCCGATCTATTGGGTCGATGTGCCGACTACCGCATGGAGTGCCCACGGCTGGATGCCGGTCCCCCTGGCACAAAATCGACGACAAGGCAATGTACTCGCCGTGCCGTCGTCCCTGTTGGCCGCGGCACCAACTCCCTCGGGGGCCACTACTCCGGCAACGCCGCGGGGGCAGACGTTGGAAATCAACCAGTCGCACAACGGCCAGTTAGCCAGGGTTCGGGTCGGCAATGTTCTCGTGATTCGTTTGCCAGGCAATCCGGCGATGGGCTATCAATGGCAAGCCGCTACGTCGACCAGTCCGACCGTGCGAATGACCGTACGTCCGCAGTACTCGCCCCCTGCGTCAACCGCCACGCAAGCGGCGGCGCTGGGCACGTACACATTCACCTTCCAAGCCGTGCAGACTGGAACCGGTTCGATCCGCCTCCAATACGTCCGTCCCAATGATCCCGGCCGGCCGCGTGATTCTTTCGCCGTGAGTGTCAATGTTTCACCCGCAACGACAGCCGCCACCGCCCGACCTGCCATTCCCGTCGCCAGCCGTGGGGAATGAACGCTGGTAATCTTAATTGTAAGGAGATCACTATGACCAACTATTTACGATACTGTTGCTGCTTGCTGGGCAATGCCGCCTGGCTGTTTTTTGCCGCTTTTTTTTCTCTGGCCGCCTGCGATCGGCTCTCGGCCGCCGACTCGGCCGAGGATCTGGTGAAGCAGGGCTCGGCCCTCTTGGAAAAAGGACAATTCGACGAAGCCATCACCACGTTCACTAAAGTCCTTGCCATCGACGACCAGAACGTCACGGCACTGGGCCGCCGCGGGCTGGCCTATGTGAACAAGGCCGAATGGGAAAAAGCCATCGCTGACCTCGATGTGGCCATCCGCCTGGGCACGGCGCAGCCCTCCCTCCACTTCAATCGCGGTTTCGCCTATTTCCGCCAAGCCAAATATGAAAAGGCCATCGCCGACTACGACGAGGCCATCCGCCTGAACCCAAAATATGCCGACGCCTATCGCGACCGCGGCTATGCCCGGGCAATGTCGGGCAAGCCCCGCGACGGCCTGCAAGACTTGAATCGTGCCATCGAACTCAACCCGCGGGATACGGCGGCCTACAACAGTCGCGGCACGGCTTATTCGCGGCTGACCGAGTGGGAATTAGCCATCGCCGACTACCGTCAGGCGATCAAGCTCGATCCCAAGGACGCCAATACCTGGGCCGACCGCGGCTACGCCAAAACCATGAACAACGACCTGGACAGTGCCTTGGCGGACCTCAACCATGCGGTGCAACTCTCTGCGGAGGAGCCGTTGATGTGGTTCAATCGGGGTTTTTGCCGCTATCGGAGGGGCGAGACCGACAAGGCCCTGGCCGACTACGAACAGGCCCTCAAACTCGATGCCGATTACGCCGATGCCTATCGCGAGCGCGGTTTCATCCGCGGGCTGAAAGACGACTTCAACAATGCCTTTGAAGACCTTGATCGGGCGGTGCAGTTGAGCAAGGAGAGCGGTCCAGCCCGAATGCGCCGCGGAATCATCCATGCACGGAAGCACCAACTCGATAAGGCCCTGGCCGATCTCAACGAGGCATTGAAGTTGGACGCTGAGAGTGCCGAGGCTCGCTTTCACCGCGCGGTGGTTTACCTCAATTCCGCCAAGCCGGAGGAGGCAGTGGCCGATTACCGCGAGGTGATAAGGCTTGACCCCTGCGATGCGGATGTGTATAAGAAGTGGGATGTTTACCCCGAAACTGTCAGGGGAGAGTCGAACGTCCAGCGGCTGGAAAAAGCCCTGGCGAAGTATAAGGACGAGGCCAAGGGACATTACGCCAAGGGAGTCGTCCTGCACAAAGAGGGAAAGCTCGTCGAGGCCATCGCCGAATACGACAAGGCGGTGCTCCTCTATCCACGCTGCCCTGAGGTGCATTATAATCGAGGTCTGGCTTATCGTCGCAACGGCAGCTTGGAGCAGGCCGCCGTCGATTACACCCAGGCAATCGAATTGAATCCGAAATTCACGGCCGCATATTCCAATCGCGGCTATGTGAATTTCAAACTGGGCGACTTCGCGGGGGCTTTGGCCGATTTCAAAAAAGTACTGGAACTCGACCCACAGAACACCGACGCGCTCAAGAGTATTGAAGTCATCGAGAAAACACTGAAACAAGGAGATTCGCAATGAAGTGCAGAAAAAGCAGGGAGCAGGGAGCAGAGGGCAGGAAGGATGCAAGATTCGCAATGAAGTGGTTTTTTTCCCAAAGCCTTGGTATCCTCCTCGCCACCGCCCTGACCGTGGCCGCCGGTTGCTCGGACAAGCCACAGAACTCGCCGCAAAGCAAACCAAGCGGCCAGAAATCTGGGGACGCAAAAAATTTGGCGGTCAAACCGGTAGAGACCAAGCCAACTGAGACCAAGCCAACTGAGACCAAGCCAACTGAGACCAAGCCAACTGAGACCAAGC
>JBAWVO010000271.1:0-8828 GCA_037147235.1 Planctomycetota bacterium
CCTTCCCAGGTGGGGCTTTCACCCACTGAAACACACACACCTTCACGGCGCACGGGCACCTCGTCTGCTTCCTCGACCCGGTGATCCTGCCGGACGGGAGCGTCGGCGTATTGTTTCAGAACTCCTGGGGCGTTGACTGGCCGACGCAGGGAGCGAACGGATTCGCCACGCTCACCGAGCAGAAAGCCACGCCCGACGGTGCCGCCGCTCCCCTCATCGTCACCCTGAGCGACGCCTGAGAGAACTGAACCATGCGAAAATGCAATGACCGTTTAGCCGCTCTACGGCAGCGAAGGGAAGCCTTGCTGCCGCAGATTATTCAGCTCGCAATGGAAGGCCATAGTCACAAGGAGATCGCCGCAAAGATCGGGGTGAACAGGTCGACCATCCATAACTGGTTGCAACAACAGCGGCAAGGTCGCATTTCGTTGGCGGGGCAAGACATCGCAGTCATGATCGCCGATATCGTCGAACGCTACGAGTTGATCTATCGCGAGGCCCTCAATGCCTGGCGCAGCTCGCGGAGAGAAAAACCCGTGGAGCCGAGGGATGACTCCGACACCGCCGACGATTCAAAAAAGAAACGCTCGATTCAGGGCGAAGGCCGGGCGGGCAACGCCGCCTTTCTCGGCAAGGCCATGGCCGCCTTGAAAGCGATCCGTGAGATCCGGGGCCTCGACGCGCCACGGCAAACGCAAATTTCCGGTTTGGGCGGTGGACCTGTTTTACTGGCGGCATCCGATGAACTCAGCGATGAACAGCTTCTCCAAATCGCATTGCGAAATAACGCCGGCGATGGCGGCGAGCAAACTCCTTCAACGCCGCCATGCCCGCCGGAACTTATTGCCCTTCACAATCTACACCAAGCCGGACTACCGTACCAACTGGCACCATGCGGCCCTGGCCTCGATGCTGGACCGTGTCGCGGCGTGCCAGTGCCGCCGGTTGATGGTCTTCATGCCGCCCCAGCACGGCAAGAGTGAGCTGGTTTCGCGTCGTTTCCCCGCCTTCATCCTGGGCCGCAATCCCGACATGCGGCTCATCGGCAGTTCGCACACCAACGACCTAGCCGTGAGCATGAACCGCGACGTGCAGCGGATCATGACCAGCGACGCTTACCTGAAAATCTTTTCCCAGACGACCCTCAACGCAAAATGGATGCGTGCCTCATTAAGCATGCAGGCACGTCGCACCATGGACCTCTTCGAGATCCCCGGCCACCGCGGCGGGCTGCGCTCGGCAGGCGTGGGGAACTCGATCGCCGGCAACTCGGCCGACGGCGCGATCATCGACGACCCCTTCGGCAAGCGCGAGGATGCCGATTCCGCGGCGATGCGACAACGGGTCTGGGAATGGTACGCGAACGATCTTTACACGCGGCTCTCCGCCGATGCTTGGATCGTACTCACGCATACCCGCTGGCACCGCGACGACCTGGCTGGCCGGCTCTTGCGGAAGATGGCCGATCGCTCGGCCGATCAGTGGGAGATCCTTTGTCTGCCGGCCCTACGCGATGAAGGCCAGGCCGATCCGTGCGACATGCGCTTGCCAGGTCAACCATTATGGCCGCAGTTCAAGTCCGTCCACGACCTCGAAATCATCCACCAGCAGGATGCGAAAGCCTTTGCCGCCCTCTACCAGCAGAACCCGACCGACGCCAGCATGGCCGAGTGGGCTCCGGAATTGTTGGGCGACTGGATCTGGGTCCAGCCCGAAAAGTGGCCGCGAGAATTCGATTTGCGGGTGGTTTGCGTCGATGCCTCCAAGGGCAAGAGCGACAAGCAGGGCGACTACTGTGCAATTGTCTTCATGGGGGTCGGTCGAGATAAGCTGCTCTACGTGGATGCCATCCTGGACCGGATTCCGTTGGACCAGATCGTCCGCAAGATCGTATTATTCTGCGACGAGAAGCGGCCCGATTACGTCGGCATCGAGGCCGAGCAGTTTCAGGAGCTGCTCGTGCATGAGTTCCGTCGGCAGTGCGGCGACAGCTACTCGCAACGCTGGCCGGTCTACCAGATGATGACCCGCGGCATCGCCAAGATCGCGCGTATCCGCAGGCTCAGCCAATACGTGGTAAACCGCGAGCTGCGTTTCAAGGCCGATTCCCCCGGCTGCCGGCTGCTGGTCGATCAGCTCATGGATTTCCCCTTGGCCGATCATGACGACGGACCCGACGCTTTGGAAATGTGTACGCGATTACCGCTCGAAGTGACGCAGTGAAAGGGGAGGGGAGAAAGGGAGACCGTAGGGTGGTGGAGAGCGCAGCGAGCCCCACCATTTTAGATTTGGCCACGGATGAAACACGGATGAAAACACGGATAAGAAGGGAGAAGACAGGAAGATGGAAGACAGGAAGATAAGAGGGGATGGGAAATGTAGGGTGGGCCGAGTGAAACGAGTCCCACCATTTTTTATTCCTTCGTGTCCTTCGTGTCTTCGTGTTTAATTGATTCAAGAGGCGACAAGGCGTCGGGTGGCCCCGCCACTTTCCCGCGCGCGGCGCGTTTTGAAAAGCGGCGACAAGCCGTCGCACTCCATAAAGGGGTCGCAGCGCGGCCCGGCTGCGACCCCTTTGGGGTGCATCCTAGTTCGGCGCAATGCTCGTCTGCGGCACACCGGCTCGCACCTGACGGCAAAGACTCAGAAGCTCGTTCAGCGTTGAAAGAATCTCTTCCTCTTGGCTGCCGTTCCTTGCGGCGGCTTCCAGTCGAGCGGCGAAGGGGGTGATCTCGCTAAATCCGTAGCTCCCGGCTGCCCCCTTCATCTGATGGGCGGTTCGAGTCAGTTGTTGCCAGTCGCGACTCCGCGCATGCGTTTCCAGGGCGTTGATCCGATCGGGCATCTCTTGCACGAATAAATCGACCAGTTCACCAAGGTCGGGATCGGTGGCCATCTGCGAATAGATAAAAGGGGACGGCATGGTGTTACTCGTGTTGCTCTCGCTTGCTGCGGGAGCTGCGGTAGGAGCTGCGATAGGTTTTGGTAACTCGTTCGTCTGACCGGGGTTCATCCAGTGGGCAACCGTGGTCAGCAGCTTCTGTCGGTCGATCGGTTTGGTGCCAAAGTCGTCGCAACCGGCATCAAGGCACTTCTTGCGGTCCTCGGCCATGGCGTGGGCCGTCAGGGCTACGATCGGCCCGGTGTAGCCCTCGCTCCGCAGGCGTCGCGTGGCCTCGTAACCGTCCAGGACGGGCATCTGCATGTCCATCAGGATCACATCGAACGGTCTACCCTGCGCGAGTGCGGCCTTTGCTTCGTCGTGGGCAATCTGCCCGTTCTCGGCCAACGTCACCTCGGCACCGGCCTTCCTAAGCACGAAGGCGATCAGCCGTTGGTTGTCCGGTCCGTCTTCGGCCAGCAGAATTCGGCCGGAGAGTTTGATCTCGTCGAGGGGTGCCGTGGTGGGTGTCGGCGGGTGCTCGAACATAGCCTCCTGGGCGTTCTGGATCATGCGAATCCCGTCCAGCGGCCCGGGATCGATCGTCACACTGAACGTGCTCCCCTTGCCTGGGGTGGAATGGACTTCGATCTTGCCGCCCATGGCCGCCGTCAGCCGCTTACTGATGCAAAGCCCCAACCCCGTGCCGCCGAACTTCCGCGTGGACGAGTTATCCACCTGGCTGAAGGCTTGAAAAAGCTTTCCAATCTGTTCTTCGTTCATGCCAATGCCCGTGTCGGTCACGTCAAAGCGAAGAGCAGCCGGGACGGCCGCACCACAAGTTGTCAGTTGGACCGCAATGCGGACCTCGCCTTGATCGGTGAACTTGATGGCATTGCCGACCAGGTTGACGAGTACCTGGCGGAGTCGCAACGGGTCGGTGAATATGGTCTCGGGCACGGGAGAGACCATTTCGATCTCCAATTTCAACTGTTTGGCGTCGGCGCGGACGCGCATCAGCGAGACAACCTCGGCGAGCAGGTCGCAGGGCGAACAGCGGATCGGCTCGATCTGCATCTTCCCTGCTTCTACCTTCGACAGATCGAGGATGTCGTTGATCAATCCCAATAGGTGATCGCCGTTGCGTTTGATGGTTTTAAGTGCTTGGCGGCGATGCACAGGTGCCTTCTCAATTCCTTCCTCGTCGAGCAAGATATCCGCATAGCCCAGGATGGCCGTCATCGGCGTGCGGATTTCGTGGCTCATGTTGGCCAGAAAATCGCTCTTGGCACGGGTTGCGGATTTGGCAATCCGACTAGACTCTTCGAGGGCTTGGTTGTTCGATTCCAGGGTGGCGGCATACTGCTCCGATTGTTCCTTCGATTGCCGCAGCGTCTCTTCGGCCTGCTTGCGCATCAGTGCTACACCGATGTTTGCGCTAATTTCCTCCAAGAAGTGGATCGTTTCGAGTGTGAAACAATCTTTTTTTCTGTCATTAACTTGCAGCAAGCCAACGATCTCTTGGTTCGCGCGGACGGGAATCAGCGCCACGGAGCAGAAGCCCTCATGGATGCAACGATTCCGCGGATGAAGTCTTGGGTCGTGTTCGGCAGGAAGTTCCAATAGTGGCAAGGAGTCGTTTGTCCAGAAACTGCCACCCGGCGTAAAAAAGGGATGTGCCGGATCGGTCTTTCCTGAAATTACCAAACCGCATGTGCATCCCAGACTGAGGTTGCCGTTTTTATCCCTGCAAGGCCCGCCATCCTGACCGAGAACAATCAGTGTGTTTTCCGTTTGTAGGAAGTCACTGGAAAAACCGTTCTGAAAATGGTACGGGAAGTCATCGCCGTTTTGCAGACGAATACCCACCGCATCGAAGCCCATCGTCCGCTGAATTGCAGCGACAATCTGATTGATCACATCGGACAAGGCACGGGGATCATTAAGCATGCCCAGGATCTCAGCCGACAGATTTTGGCGACGTTCCGTTTCTTTCCGCTTGGTGATGTCGCGGAACGTCCAAATTCGCCCGTAGTGCTGGCCGTCCGTGCCAAAAACGGGAGACGAGCTTCTGTCCAGAACCATCCCGTTCTTGAATTCAACTTCATCCCGGCTGGTTTCATCAGGATGATTGTACAGGTGCGTTACCTTTTTGAGGAACTGCTCGGGATCCTTGGTCAGACTCACGACATATTTAAGCAATGCCGTATCATCCGGATCGTCAAGAATGTACTGTGGAGGGTTCCATAGGTCATATAGCCGTTGGTTGCCGAAAAGTCTCTTGTTCTGACCGTCGATTACAAGGATTCCGTCGAGAGAGGCATCTCTCTGCGCCTCAAGTAAAGCGGTCTTGGCTCGCAAATCTTCCCCCACCCGCTTCTGCGTGGTGATGTCCCAATTGGTGCCGACCATCCGCAAAGGTTGGCCAGAGGGGTCACGTTGCACGATAGCGAGGGCGCGGATATTGTGGATGCTTCCGTCTGGCCAAATCACGCGGAACTCGGTGTTGAAATCCTTTTCGCCCCGCAACGCAAGCTGGATATTTTCGTCACCTTGCTGCCGGTCTTCCGGGTGGACCCCCATCTGCCAGGCTTCGTAAGCACCGCCGAACTGATCCTGCGTGATTCCGTAGAGGTGAAACATCTGGTCATCCCAAACCAGCCGGTTGTTGACAAGGTCGTAGTCCCAGACGCCAACACCACCCGCCCGTGTGGCCAGCGACAAACGATCGGTGATCTGACACAGCGTATCCTCCACCCGCTTGTACTCCGCGGTCAACTTGGTGGCAATCTGCCATGCCTTGAATTGGGTATTCAGCAGGGCGAAAATCAGTCCGAAGAGCAACAGGCTGACACTTGTCCCAGCAAACAAGACGAGCCAGACCTTACCGTAATCGATTGTGGATGCCAGGTTGCCGCACTGGGTGAAGCAGAGGGTCCAGTGGTGGCCGGCCGAATCGACCGAAGTCTGCAAAAATAACGCCGATGCGGGCGGCTTTTCATTTCCCCCGGCAGACTGACTGTCGTAGAGCAGGGTCTCGGGAGATACCTGCTCACCGTCAAAGGCTTCCAGGCGGATGCGCTTGCCGCTTTCCAAATCCGAGGTTCCCAAAACATCCTGCATGAGGTCATTCATCCGATACGGGCTATAGACCCAGCCCAGGATGGCGGCCCGCCGCTGAGCGACGGTTTCACGGGGCATCTCCCCGCGGTAAACCGGCATAAACATCAAAGTGCCGGCCTGGATGTCCTTGGCGGTCTCCTGCACCAAAACGACCTTTCCCGAGAGGACAGCGGTATTCTCATCCCGCGCCCGTTCCAACGCCTCGCGGCGCACGGATTCGGTAAGCATGTCGTAGCCAAAGGCGCGAAGGTTACGGCCTGCAAAAGGTTCGAGATAAAGGATCGAGGAGTAGGTCTCCCGTTGCCCCTCCGGCCGGATATGGTATTCCGGAAAGCCTTCGGCTCGGATCTCCTGGACATGCTGGGCCAACTGCTGGCGGGGGATCAGGAGGGCAAAGCCGATCCCCTGAATGCCAGGAAGCCGCTGCTCGATCTTCTGAAGCTTGGCAAAGCGGCACCATTCCACCCGCGTGATGCTATCGGAATGTTCAAAAAACGCCGCCGCGCTGCGCAGGATCTGTTCGTGGGCGCAGAGGCGGTCCAAAATCTTGGTCTGGATTTCGTTGCAGACGACGTCGAACTCCTGTTTTGCTTCCGCATCCACTTGCGATTTCGTGTGACGGGTAGCCAGGGCGGTCACGATCAGGCCCGTCAGCAGCAGGCCGATTGCCGTCCAAACACCCCGGCGAGGCAAGCTCTTGTTGGTCGCGGAAGTGGGGGTTGAAATTGCCACTCGCCTGTTCGGTTGCTCGTTCATGAGTTCGCTTGATTCATGGCGGTAAACAAGAGCCGGATGCTCGGAAAATGCAAAGGTATGTGTAAATGTAGGACACAAATGGCGCACGGGAGTTTTATTATTTTTTAGATTTGGCCACGGAGGAAACACGGATAAGAGGGGCGGGGGAGAAAGGGAGAAAGGGAGAAAGGGAGAAAGGGAGACCGTAGGGTGGGGAGAGTGAAACGAGCCCCACCATTTTTATATCCCGAAGGGATTTCAGCGATTAGCCGGTGGTTGCGGAGCGTTAGCGACGCCAGCACCGGTTTCCGAAAAGGGAGACCTGCGGTCGGCGGCGGTGGGTCGGTCGGAGACCGGCATGTCAGACTGAACCAACTGGCGTGGCAGGATTTCGAGACACGGACCAGCCCGATCCTTGCGGCGTTGATGGCGAATATGCAAAGGGGTCCAAAAGAGGCGGCTCGGGTCAAGCTGGCCTGTTTACGAATGCTGGCCAAGTTACAGCTCGACCCTGCGCGGCGAGAATTGATCTCTGGGTTTGTCGATTCGTATCTGGAGCTTACAATGGAGGAAGAGGAACAACTCGGGGAGGAGCTACAGGAACTTCACCCCCAAGAGAAGGAGAGTGTAATGGAAATTGTGACTAGTTGGATGAAAAAAGGTTTGGAACAGGGGCGCCAGGAGGGATTGACTCATGAGCGCACGTTGGTGTTGCGTCTGCTCCGCAAGCGGCTGGGCGATCTTGATCCGGCAGTGAAGGAGCAGATCGAAACCTTATCGGTCGATCGCCTCGATCAACTTGGCGAGGCCCTGCTCGATTTCAACGCTCGCGACGACTTGGATATCTGGCTGCAATCGCAGCGATAGTTATGTCCTATATTATCTCTCGGCCAAGCAGGCGAATTCTTCCTTTTCTGCTCGTCCGCGGTCCATCAGGGCCTCGAAGACACCCCTCACTCCGCAGCAGGTTTCCGTTTCGGAAGCATCAAGTTGTGATTGAACCTTTTGCATGAACTCTTGCTCCCAGATATCGCCCTGCATCATCGTGGCCGTGTGCAGCCAGAGCTGAAGCGAACATTGCAAGGCGAGGACCAGATCGGTCGTGGTCAGGATACCACGGAGACGCCCCTCCTCGACCACCGGCAGGGCGGAAATACGCGCACTGATGAGGAGTGTGATCGCCGGGCTAATGAACGCATCGGGCGAGATGGTTTTCAATTTTGTACACATCAATTCAACGGCGGTCGTTCCCGGCTTGCTGCTCAAATCGCGATCGCTCACGATTCCGAGTAACTGTTCCCCCGGACCACAGACGAGCAGGTGTCGAACATGCGATTTCCGCATCAAATCTTCGATACTTTGCCGCGTGGCACCGGAAGACACCGTCAAAGTTTCCGTCGTCATGAGGTGCCGCACGGTGAGTTGATTCTTGAAAAGATTACTGGGATCTTGTGAGAGCAAACACAACAGTTCCTGCCGCTTGGTGCTGAACCGCTCCGTAAGATCGGGTACTTCGCGTTCGTCGTCTTCCGGTGGAATCGGCTGCTGCTTGCTGCGACGGAGACGGCGAAGAAGCAGGGCACCAAGGACGATTACGCCTGCGCCGAGTGCAAATCCCCCCACGATGCAGGCGTGTCGATCTCCGATGTCATACATCGCCTTGAATCGCGACTCCTCGGTATCGGACGAAACCTTATTGCCGGATGGATTGCCGGTGGGGGATGTTGCCGGTGGGTGGCCCGTCATTTTGCCGGCAAGGGATGAGAAAGGGCGCGCCGTGGAACCGCCGATCCAGACCAAGCCTCCCCCCGCAATCGATATCAAGATTGCCAGAAAAATCGAGTACTCAACGGCCGATTGGCCGCGTTGTCCCCGAAGCAGTTCGCGCAGGAGACACCGCAGCCTGTCGCCGTCCTGGGTTATCGAGCTTATCCTACGCACGAACACTAGATCACGGAAGAAAGAAAACATGAAGGCCCCTTCCTAGGGCTATCTGTCGGAAGAAACTTAACCACTTAACCGTAGCACGTAAATTCGTGCCAGGGGAACAGGACACGGAACATTCCGAGGGGAGGGGGAAAGGGAGAAG
>JBAWVO010000272.1:0-8776 GCA_037147235.1 Planctomycetota bacterium
ATCATGCGAGGGTCGTTTACGACCCTTATCCGCGAAGCGGTATTCGGCCCGTGCTAAAGCACGGGTTACACCAAAACCTCCCATTCCCACCGCGTCCCGACCGCCTACGGCGGTCGGGACGCGGGGGGTGGTCGATCACGGTCATCCCAAAACCAAAGCTAAAGCACGGGCCGAATACCGGCTGCGCCGGGAATGACCATAAATGGCATGAAGACGCTTGACGCACGACAGCGGCATGACAGGAAAGGCACCGGCTCTACCTTCCGGCCAGTCAACGACGTGTTCCCCTGCGTAGGCCTGATCATCAGCGGCGGGCATACGAGTCTCTATCGCTGTCAACGATCATCTCGGAAAAGCAGGTGGGGTATGCCCGGCAGCTTGCCAAACAAATCGACGGGCTTGGCGTTCGCCGCCTCGAAAACCTCGCTCAACAGATGTTTGGTAAGCCGATGGTGGCCTTGACCACACTCGACGGCTCTGGACTGATCGACAGTTTGAAAGCGATCAAGGAAGGCCGTATCAACCTCGACACCGTACTGAACGGAGCTGCCTAATGAGCACAGGCTTACTTGGCTTTGAAACGATCGAAGAAAGGCAGTCCGGCGTCGATTCCTATATCTCGCCTTCGAGATTGAACTGCTGGCTTGCCTGCCCCCGGAAGTTCGCTTACCGCTACATCGAAGGTATTCGTTCCCCGCCGTCGCCCTCGATGTTCCTTGGGAAAGTTGTGCATTTCGGCATGGAAGCCACTTATCGCCATTTACAGCTTGGCGTCAGACTGGAGGCCGATCAGGTCGTTCAGAAGTTGCTCGACGGCTGGGCCATGCTCATCGACGAGGATTCTGTCACGTTTGATTCCTTGGCCGATGAGCAGGCCATGCAAAATCAAGCCTGCGAGTTGGTGAGGGCATACTTGGCTATCGTACCTCCGAATGAAAAGCCGCTGGCTGTTGAGGTGGCATTGGAAGCTCCGCTCGTCGATCCTGAAAGCGGTAAGGATCTGGGCATGCCTTTGGTGGGCGTGGTAGACCTTGTGCTTGAAGGCCAGGGCGGGCCTACAATCTGTGACTTTAAGACGGCGGCACGGAGCAGCGAGCCGATGGAAATCTCGCATGAGATTCAGCTTTCGAGCTACGCGTGGCTCTATCGGCAGATTACTGGTCGGCAAGAGGCCGGGCTTGAGATCAGGTCGCTGATAAAGACCAAAGTGCCGAAGTGCGAATTTCATCCCTACGCCGCACGCTCGGACGCTCATTTCCGCCGGTTGTTCTCGGTCATACGCGAGTATCTCGATGCTTTGGATCGCGGTACGTTCAACTATCGACCTGGGTTCGGCTGTACGATGTGCGATTACAGACGCGAGTGCCAGGCATGGACTGGAACGTCGTGATCGACGATTGAATCAACATTAGCCTAGCTACCGGCCGCTCCGAAAGGGGCGGCCGGCAGGTTGGGCTTTCTCTTTAGCTATTGGACGCACACGATTTTGTTCACAGATCAAAAAGGTGGACACTTGGCGATCGTGAAGCTACCGTCGTCTGTTCTTCTGTCGCCAGTTCCGGTAACGCATGTATGGTATCATGGCAATGACCATCAAAAGTAGAAAGAAAAGCGTACGAAGCGTATGAACGCTAAACAGTTTCCGAGGACCGGGGTCGCGAGCAAATAATGACTCTCCGAACACTAGGCTAACACCGCCAATGATGGCGATCGCAATAATTATAGTCAGAACTAGCCAAAATGAATCTGCAAGGCAACCGATCTTATCCTCGGGATTGCCGGCGGCGGGCGGCGTCTGTGACATGCCGCCCGGCTCGGCTATGATCGTAGGACTTGCCGCTACGACAGGAGGCGTCGAAGAAGTCTTGGCGGATCGTTGAACTGCGGGACTTACCGCGTGGGAAGGCAATCCTTCCGAGTGTAGCTGCGTTGGCGACAATGTCCGTGCTTTTGAATTGGCAATAGCCACGGGACAACCACAATGAGGGCAGGCTTCTGCCCGATCACTTACCTTGCCATTGCATTCGACGCATGTAATCAATCCCATCAGAAGGTTCCTTTATTCCATGTAGAGCCAGGGCCCGAACCATGATCGGTTAAGTCCCGCTGTCTTCGATCTTGCCGCCTAGTCTCCCACAATCAACACATTGCCGAGCACACCAATTGTCAACCGCTTATCGTCGTAGGTCGTAGTCGAGGCTAGAAGGTAGTTGTGGTATTGGAACTGTGCCAGAACAAGATCCTTCCCCGCTGCGAGGGCCAGCATTGACCATACGCCTTCCTTGGCTGCGTGCTCAGACAAACGGTCGAACACGACCTGCTTATGCTTCTCCTCGGCCGGGTTCGTCAAGGCCAGCACGATCACCACGATGATGCCAAGGATGTACTTCTTGCCTGATTGTTTCGGTTCGTTCATGCTTCGGATCCTTTCTAAGGAGTCTGTTTGCTTATGGAGGGAGGCGGAGGACGTTTCGATGATCTACGGAGCCATTCTCGCACCTCTTTGTAGGGAAGGGGTGTTTATTCTCGCCCTTGGCTTGCGTCTATCTGCGGCTTCGGGCTGCTAGGCTGGGCTTGGCGAAGGCGGAGCGTGATCAGATAGCCAGACTATGAGCCGTTGGCCAATGAACGACATCGCAGGCGGTTTGATCGAAGGACTACAGAAATGACGTTTTGAAGATGGACACCGTAAACGACGAAATCCGTAGGCGACTTCAAAGTTTTGGCTGGTCCGCTCGTTCCGTGAAGGTTATCACCCACGATGGCAGCATACTCTGGCTGGTCTCTGCGAGGCAGAATGGCCACTCCTACTCGGTCCAGGGCGAGACTCAAGGATGTGCCTGGAAGTCGGCATGGCGTCTCGCGAAGCAGCTTCACCTGACCGGCGGGAAGCCCACGATGATTTTGCCGTTCCGTAGCCGTTCTACAATGTGTAGTCGGGTTGCGTAGCGTTTCAAATAATCTTGCGAAGGTGTACCTTCGGTCGGCCGTGGAACAGCCGAATTATTTCTGTCAAAACGCTATTCCGGCACATCCACGTAAGCCTCACACTCGGGACAAACTTCGACATGGCCTCGGCGTTCAGAAGGGAACCAGATGGCCGCCCTGCACTTTGGACAATTAAGGGAAGCGCCATCATCCAAGAAGAACGACTTTTTGGGCGCATCAGACTGGGACTCGGCCTCAAACGTAGCCAGCACTTCGGTGGCCCGGGCGGCATCCTTCGCCGCGACTTGCAGTTTGATCCCGCCGAACACGTTGGGCACCAACATTGAGCCGATGTTCTCATCGGTAGCCAGCGTGGAAATTCCGGCAGCTTCCAACGCGAGCCGCTCCGGCTCGGCTTCGGCCAGCGAGAAAAGGGTGGCAACGGTAACGAAGTCTTGCATGAT
This sequence comes from Planctomycetota bacterium, assembly GCA_037147235.1. Classification (GTDB taxonomy): domain Bacteria; phylum Planctomycetota; class Planctomycetia; order Pirellulales; family Thermoguttaceae; genus JANXQG01. Next base: position 3,393 of record JBAWVO010000272.1, read on the forward strand.
ACACAGCCTTCCGGAAAACGGGAGTTTTTTCGCGAGCGAATAAGAGACGCAGAATCTACTGGTAATTATATGGCGCGCCGCTCGTCCAAACAATCACGTCGCCAAAACAGGAGAGAGAACCGGAGAAACGCACTGGAGTCGACATTCCATAGAAAAACACCCCTCCGACGGTGAATTTATGAAAAAGTATTCCAGTTCCGTGGCCCTACGTCTTTACCTCCGTGTGCGATAAGTTACCATGGATAAGAAGAACCTACAGCATCGCGGGACGGAGTTTTTCTTATGAGCACAACATTGACATGCCTTGCACTGGCCCTGGTGGGAGTGGACCTTGGTTACCGACCTGCCCCCAATGGAGGGGCGGAATTCATCGTTCAGGACCAGAAAAGGTGACAGCCACCAAATTTGGGTAATCTAGGCGAAGACATCCGGTTACTGCGATCAGCGCTCCTTTCTGTCCACGATTATTGGACAACACCCCTCATCGCAATCGCACCCGCGGGAAATCCACGGCAGCATCACGACATGGGGCATGTCTACTTCATCAGGCCGCGCACCAGTTCGATGGGAAGCTCTTTGGACGGGGCGAAGGTGTCGCCGCCCATATAATCCAACAGACTGCGGAGCATCTGCCGCGACACCGGCCGCTGGTTGATGCCCGTACTCAGGTCGATGCTGCATCCCAAGAGCTTGCCGCCCCCGGTCTTCGCCTCGAATACCAATCCCAGTCTGCGATTGGTATTCCAGTCGTCGATCACCTGGATGAGCGGCCGAAAGTCGGGTGGAAACCCGTCGAGAATCATGGCACGCGACTTGCTCACCGGATCCCACCACTGCCAGTTGCTGTGAAACTCGGTGGGAAATGTTGCCCAGGCCGCGTGCTTAGGATCGCAGAGGATGCCCAGCGTGTGGGGTGGCTGGCGGCGGGTCCAGCGCGTGTTCCAGAAGATCGGGCTGAAGCCGGGCGGAACGTCGCTGCGCACCGCAGCCGGCGGTAAAAGCAACAACACCTTCCTGCCCGCCGCCAACGCGGCCGTGGTTTGCGTGTCGAGCGATGATGCCACCAGCACATTCGTTGGCGGGGCCCTGTCTACCTGAGCCGGATAGACCCAAACATCCCAATGGTTCGTGTAGGGCGTATCCTTGAGAGAGAGCGTCAGGATCAGCTTTTTAGCCACATCGACCTTTGCCAGCGGGATATCGATCTTGCCAAGGGCCGTGCCGCCGCCCAGGGGAATCGGCAGGGCCGGCAACTCGCCGGACGCCACGACGCGGCCATCCGTCGCCGCAAGCGACCAAACGGGCGTCGCCGCTTGGATCGGTGCTGCGCCGTAATGGGCAATTTCGGCTTGGGCGGTGAATGTTTCCGCGTTGGTCCAGACGCACTTCTTCATCCGGAGCAACGGCACCGTCGGCGAGCAGAACTGGCGGAACTCAGCCGCCGTGACGTAGTCCTTGCTGTCCCAGAAGGGATCGAGCACGCCCACCAGCGCAGTTCCCTGCCCCGGAAAATCGTGCAAGTCGAGCAATTGGAATCCACCAAAACCTGCCGTCCTCAGTGCCGCCTCGATCTCTTCCTTATAGAGCAGCGTCTGTAGCTTGCCGCTGGCCATGACGAAGTCCTGCGCCTGGTCGAGCATGTGATGTTCGCGAAGCGAATCGCGGACGATCTCGAAATTCCGCGCGCGGACCACGCCCGTGTACTTGTCGATCTCGCGGAGATTCGGAAACACGCACCACTGGCCGATCTCGTGCGAGACAACCGGCGCGCGGAAGTGGGCCACTTCGCCCCGGTAGTCCATGTCGGTGGAAAGCGGCAAGGCGTTCACGCGGCTGCGTAAGCCTTCTCCCCAGCCCTGGATGCGCGGGTTGGGACGCGAGTGATAGTCGCTTTCCGGCGTGACGGGCCAACCCGAGCAGCTCGTGTACAACCGCCGCGGATCCTTCTGCTTCCAGTAGCGGACGATTTTCGAGAGCCAGGCCTCGTGGTTCCTGCCGCTCGGTTCGTTGCCCACGCAGAGCATGGTAAACGACGGGTGATTGCCATAGGCCCGCAGAATTCGGTCGCCCTCGGCGTAGACGAAGGCATCGCACCCGGCATCGCTGCCCAACGTGGCCCAGACGGGCGTCTCGACATGCAGGTAGAAACCTTCCCGGTCGGCTGCCTCGAAGGCCGCCTCGGGCGGGCACCAAGAGTGGAAGCGAAAATGATTCAAACCGTGCGCCTTGGCCACGCGGATGATGCGCTGCCAGCTCTCTGGATCGGTGGGCGGATAAGCGGTCAACGGGAAGACACAACATTCCAGCGTGCCGCGGAGGAAGGTCAGCCGCCCATTGACGGTGAACTGCGTGCCGCGCGTGCGGAACTCGCACATGCCGAAGGACGCCTGCTTGTTGTCGGAATACTTCTTGCCGGCGGCCGATGCCGTAAGCCCAACGGTCAACTTGTAGCGGTTGGGCGTGAACTCATCCCATAGCTTGACCGCATCCCCCATGGGTAATTCGATGGCAACCTGCGTCTGCTTCTCACCGGTGATGTGACACTCCAGGCGTTTTTCAACGCCGCCGGAATCCTCGGTTGTCAGGTGGGCGTTCAGTGCCAATACCCCCTCGGCAGCCTGGCCCGTCTGGTTTCCGATGGTCACCCGCACGCGGGCGGTCTTTCTCGCAATGTCGGGCGTCACCTGCACGTCGTCGATCCAGATCGGATCGGTGGCCGCGAGTTCAAGGCGACCGATCATGCCGTTCCAGCCGGTCTGCGTGTGCTCGGTGATCGAGTGGGCGTCTTTGCCAATGTTGATCTTGTAACGACTATCAACGCGCACGGCGATCCGGTGGGGGCCGGGTGCCAGCAAAGCCGTCAAGTCGTATTCATGGGGAGCGCAGAGACTATTCTGCATGCCGACTGGTTGACCATCGACCCAAACTTGCGTCTCCCAATGGCAACGCTCCAGCAGCAGGGTGATGCGTTTTCCTTTCCAATCGGCGGGAATCAGCACATGTTTTTGATACCAGGCGGGCCCCGAATAGGTATAGACCCTGGTCAGCCAATTGGGCGAACGGTCCGTGGTTTTCTTGCCAAAACCATTCTCGTCCGTCGAGCCGGGCAGCTTGATCTTGTCGGTCAAGGCAGTGTCGAACCATTTTTCCTGAATGCCCTGGTCCTTGGGATCGAGACGGAAATCCCACAACCCGGCCAGCGGGAGCATGTGATTGGCCTGCTGCTGAGCCTGCGATTCGGAGCAAAATGCGGCAAGGAAGCCAAATAGTAGGACGATTACGCGATAGGAGTACCTTGCGATCGTATTTTTCTCGTGGTGCGCATCGGCTGGAGCTGCGGATTCGCGGAACAACGCTTGCTTCTTCATAATTACAAATCCCTGAAAACGAGGAAGTTCTAGTTTCGCCAAGATGGGGCGACAAGGTGAACGCAATTCTGACGGAAATCCCAAATTTCTAAAACCTGGGTGACACGCACCATCCTAACGGATATGTATTCGCGAGGAAATCCGTCTTTAGTATCCGCCGTCCAATTAACATATTTCCAATTAAACGGCTTGCAGGTAGGCTCTCCCTGTCGTTATAATCAGATATTGCCTCACGGCCGAAAAGATTGCCTGTGAGGTACACTTTCACCGCCGAAACATTAGTTCGTTAGCTCAGGAGGTTTTTCAAGTGGCCCAGGGTAAGTTTTTGTTCACTAGCGAGTCGGTCAGCATGGGACACCCCGACAAACTCGCCGACCAGATTTCCGATGGTGTTCTCGATGCTCTGTTCGCCAAGGATCCCTACAGCCGCGTTGCCTGCGAGACGCTGGTCACGACGGGCATGGCGGTGGTGGCGGGCGAGATTACGACCACGGCCACGATCGACTATGCGGAAGTTATCCGCAAAGTGATTCGTGAAGTCGGGTATATCGACGACGAGCACGGTATTTCGGCCAACACCTGTGCCGTGCTTCTCTCGTTGGACCGGCAAAGCCCGGACATTGCTCAGGGCGTGAACGAGAACTCCGCCAAGGGCAAGGAGATCGGGGCCGGCGACCAAGGGTTGATGTTTGGCTATGCCTGCAATGACACGGCGGAGTTAATGCCGCTGCCCATCGCCTTGGCTCACCGCATCCTCGCCCGGCTTACGGCGGCCCGTTTCGCCAAGGAGGTTCCTTGGCTGCGACCTGATAGCAAGAGTCAGGTGACTATCGAGTTTTGCGGCGGCAAGCCGGTCCGCGTCGATACGGTCGTCGTTTCCACGCAGCATAGCCCTGACGTTACCCACGAGCAGATCTGCGAGTATGTGATCAACCAGATTATCAATCCGGTCCTGCCCAAGGAATTGGTCACCGGGCCGGTTACGTATCACGTCAATCCCACCGGCCGGTTCGTCGTGGGCGGTCCGCACGGAGACTGCGGGCTGACGGGGCGGAAGATCATCGTGGACACCTACGGCGGTTGGGCTCGCCACGGCGGCGGGGCGTTCAGCGGCAAGGATCCGACAAAGGTCGATCGCAGCGCGGCCTACATGGCCCGCTATGTGGCCAAGAACCTCGTCGCTTCGGGATTGGCTGACCGCTGCGAAGTGCAGTTGGCGTATGCCATCGGCGTTTCCGATCCGGTGAGCGTGCGAGTTGATACCGAAGGCACCGGCAAGCTACCCGATGAGCGGCTCGTGGCTTTGGTGCGCGAGCATTTCCCACTCACGCCTAGCGGCATTATCCGGCATCTCGACCTACGTCGGCCGATTTATCAGAAGACGGCTTCCGGAGGTCACTTCGGCCGCAACGAGCCGGAATTCACCTGGGAGAAGACCGATCTTGCGGCCGACTTGGCGAAGGCCTGTAAGTAGAGGTGGTACAACGTACCTCTGAAAACATTGCTTTGCGGAGCGTTTAATGACCGCAGACACCACTACCAACGTGCCTCGAAGCATTTTCCCGCGGATATTCGCGGTGATGGGAACGTCTGCTTATTTGCGATCGGCCGTGGCGGCACTGTTTGCCGTTGCGGCCGTTTTCGTTGCCTCGCGGCGGCTGGTTGGTGCCTTGGAGACACCGCTTGGACCGTTGCAATTGATCGTGACCGCAGTGTTGCTGGCAGGACTAGCACAAATCGCTCATGCTCTATCGCAGACAGGCCGGCACCGTGCGGGAAGCGCACTGATTTCCCTGGCGATGCTTGTTCTCGCCGCGTCGTTATCGCTCCCCGGTAGTAATCCCCTTGCCCTGCTCGGGGTTTGGGCATTGATCGTTGGTGAAGAGCTTTGGGCGTGGCGAAGCATGTTACCGGCGAGAAGTTCCGCCAAAGCAGATTTGCCGACAGGCAGGGAGCAGGGAGCAGGGAGCAGGGAACGGGCCGCCAGCGATTTGATCGAAGAGCCTGAGCCAACGG
>JBAWVO010000273.1:0-8728 GCA_037147235.1 Planctomycetota bacterium
GCACACGGAGTGTGCCTGCTACTTTTCTTGCGACACTTATTTCTGCGCCGATCCTAAGCGACAGGCACTTACACCCTATCCTTCGGCGTGTACTTCGTGTGTAGCAGGTGGTGCGAGCGGTCGCCCAGGGGCTGGCCGAGGAACTCGGCGTAGAGACGCTGCACGTCGGGGTTCTCGTGCGACTTGCGGAGCTTTTTGCCTTCGTCCTCGCGATAGATGGCTGCGATGCGAGCCTCGCGGATCTGGTTGTCGGTGAACCGTGGCTGACCGCCGCCGCCGATGCAGCCGCCGGGACAGGTCATAACCTCGATGAAGTGATAACTGGCCGCGCCACGCTTCACGGCCTCGATCAGCCGCTGGGCGTTGCTCAGTCCGTGGGCCACGGCCACGTTCATCGTCACGCCTTCCAGGAAACTCCACTCGGGCAGTGCGCCCTCGATCTTGAGCGAAGTCTCCTTCACGCCCTTCAATCCCTCCACCGCCACGACGTGCAGATTGGTCACCGGCAGCGGCCGGCCGGTGACGATCTCGTAGGCGGTGCGCAAGGCCGCTTCCATTACGCCACCGGTGTTGGCGAAGATGTCCGCCGCACCGGTCGAAAGACCCAGGGGGGCATCCATCTCTTCGTCAGGCAGGCTATTGAAATCGATGCCCGCGGCGTGGATCATCTTGCCCAACTCGCGCGTGGTGAGTACCACATCGACGTCGCGGACACCACTGGCGGTCATTTCGGGCCGCTGGCATTCGTACTTCTTCGCGGTGCAAGGCATGATCGAAACGACGAAAATATCCTCCGGCCGCTTGCCCAACTTGTTGGCGTAATAAGTCTTGGCCAGGGCACCGAACATTTGCTGCGGAGATTTGCAACTGGAAAGGTTCGGTAGCATGTCGGGATGGAAGTGTTCCAGGAAGTTGATCCAGCCCGGCGAACAACTGGTGAACATCGGCAGGGCGGGGCGGGGAATGCCCTCACCCCCTGCTTCTTTCCCGGAGGGAGCAGGGAGATCTGGACAGAGCGCAGCTTTCAGGCGGGTGAGCAACTCCGTGCCTTCTTCCAGGATCGTGACATCGGCGGCAAAGTTGGTATCGAATACGGCGTGGAAACCCAGTCGCCGCAGGGCTGCCACCATCTTGCCGGTGACCAGTGTTCCCGGCTGATGACCAAAGCACTCGCCCAAGGCAGCGCGAATGGCTGGCGCGGTCTGTACCACGACGTGCTTGCCGGGGTTTTCTAGGGCCGTCCAAACTTCTTCAATCTGATCGCGCTCGGTGATTGCCCCCACGGGACACACGGCCGCGCACTGCCCGCACTGCACGCAAGTCACGCTCGACAGGTCGTGGCTGAAGGCCGGGCCAATGACCGTTTCAAAGCCGCGGTTCTGCGGGAAAAGGGCGCCCACATGCTGAATTTCAACGCAAACGCTGACGCAGCGGCGGCACTTAATGCACTTCCCCGTGTCGCGGAGCAAGGCGGGCGTTGAGGTATCGATCCGCTTGCGGGTCCGCTCGCCGCTGTAGGCGATTTCGCGGATGCCTAGCTCGGAGGCCAGGGCCTGAAGCTCGCAGTCTTCGCTGCGGTCGCAGGTTTGGCACTCGCCGTTATGCTCCGAGAGCAGGAGTTCGACCACGGTCCGCCGGGCGTTGCGAACACGACTGGTGTTCGTAAAAACCTTCATTCCCGCCGTGGCCGGCATGGCACACGATGCACAGAGGTTCCGCGCCCCCTCGACCTCGACCACGCAGACGCGGCAAGCACCGATCGTCTGCAATCCTTCCACGTGGCAAAGCGTGGGGATCCGGATGCCCGCTTGTTTGGCGGCGGTCAGGAGCATGGAGCCTTCGGGAACTTCGACGGGAATGTTGTTGATGGTCAGTTTGATCATCGCGGTGTCTCCATTATCATTGTACATGTTCTTCCGTTCCACGGCGGCCGTAGTCGCAGCGCAGGCAACGCTTGGCTTGGCAAACGGCAACGGATTCGCGCCAGGGAAGCTCAACCTCGTCGAAATTCTCTCGGCGCCGCTCGACCGAAATTAGGTCAAGTTTCTCGCGCGGCGCATCGATCGGTTCAGCGTCGGGATTGAAGAAGGTATCGACCTCGTGGGTCTCACGCCAAAATGCGTGGATGCGTCCGGTCAGATACTGATCGATCCCCACGGCCGCCCGCTCGCCCGCAGCCACGGCCTCGACCACCGACGACGGCCCGCTGACGGCGTCGCCGCCGGAAAAAATCCATTTCTCCGAGGTCTGACCGGTGACGGGGTTCACTTGCACGAAATCGCGCTGCCGAGTCTCCAGTGAGAATCCGCCGGAAATACCCTTGAGGTCCAACGTCTGTCCGATGGCTACGAGAATATGGTCGGCCGGAATGACGAACGTATCGCCGCCTTCTTCAGGCCGACGGCGGCCGGAACGATCAAACTCACCGAGCCGCATCGGCTGGCACTTGATGCCCGCCACGCGGCGGCCCGCCACAATGACCTCCACCGGGGCAGTCAGCAGTTTCAGCGTCACGCCTTCGTGTTCGGCCTCTTCGATCTCTTCTTTGTAGGCTGGCATCACATCGCGGCTGCGGCGATAGACCACGGTGACCGACTCGGCCCCCAACCGCACGGCCGTCCGGGCCGCGTCGATGGCGGAATTGCCACCGCCGATCACGACAACATGCTTGCCCACCGGCACGGAGCCGCGGAGATTATACGTCCGCAGGAAGGAGAGCGCGTCGGTGATTCCTTCCGCGTTCTCGCCCGGAATGCCCAACCCGACGCCGATCGGCGCGCCGACACCCAGAAACACGGCTTCATAACCCTGGCCGCGGAGCGACTTGAGCGTAAAATCGCGCCCAAGCGACATGTTCGTCTGGATGTCCACGCCCATCCGCTCGATCATGCGGACCTCGCGGGCCACGATTTCACGGGGTAAACGATATGCCGGAATAGCCTGCACGAGCATCCCGCCGGGTCGCGGTTCACTCTCAAAAACCATCGGCCGGTAGCCCAGTCGGGCGAGGAAGTAGGCACACGAAAGACCGGCCGGGCCAGCACCGACGATGGCGATTTTCCTCTTCGCATTGGCCGGGTTCTCGCGGACCTCGGGGAGTTGGATCGTCACTTCCTGATCGACCATGAATCGCTTGATGCCGCGGATCGAAACGGGGGCATCGAGCGTGCTCCGCCGGCACTTGTCTTCGCAGGTGTGGAAGCAGACCCGCGAGCAAATCGCCGCCAGCGGGTTCTTCTCACGATGCAACCGCAATGCCTCGGCGTAACGCTTCTCGCCAATTAGCGACACGTAGCCGGGAATATCGACATTCGCCGGACAGGCACTGGAACAGGGGGCATAAACCAGCGAGGAACATACGCCCGCTCGGCAATGCTTGTCGCGGATGTGCTCGATATATTCGTGGCCGAAGTGGCGAATGGTCGAGAGCACGGGGTTGGGCGCGGTTTGGCCAAGGCCGCAGAGCGAAGTGTCCTTGATCATCTCGCCCAAGTCGATGAGCCGCTCAACATCGGCCTCCTCGCCATGGCCTTCGCAAATACGGTTCAGTATCTCCAGCATCCGCTTTGTACCGACGCGACAAGGAACGCACTTGCCGCACGATTCTTCTTGTACGAATTCAATGAAGAAGCGGGCGACATCGACCATGCAGCTATCTTCGTCCATGACGATCAGGCCGCCGGAGCCCATGATCGCACCGAGTTCCGCAAGCGACTCATAATCCAGCAGCACATTCAAGTGCTGCTTGGGAATGCAGCCACCGGAAGGCCCGCCGATTTGCGCGGCCTTGAACTCCTTGCCCGACGAAGTGCCGCCGCCCACGTCATAGATCAAATCGCCCAGCGGCATGCCGACAGGCACTTCCACCAGGCCGGAATTTTTGATCGCGCCGGCCAGTGCCAAAACCTTGGTGCCGCGGCTCTTTTCCGTGCCAAAGCTGGCATACCACGCACCGCCATTGAGGATGATTGCCGGCACGTTGGCATAGGTCTCAACATTGTTCAGAAGCGTCGGCTTGCCCCACAGCCCCTGCTGGGCCGGAAACGGCGGGCGCGGGCGCGGTTCGCCGCGATTACCTTCAATCGAGGTCATCAGGGCCGTTTCTTCACCGCAGACGAACGCCCCGGAGCCCATGCGGATCTCCAGGTCGAAATCGAAACCGGAACCCAAGATATTCTTGCCCAAAATGCCCCGCTCTTGGGCCTGAGCGATGGCAATCTTCAATCGTTCGACGGCCAGCGGGTATTCCGCACGCACATAAATGTAGCCGCGCGATGCACCGATCGTGTGGGCGGCAATCGCCATGCCTTCGAGTACGCTGTGCGGGTCGCCTTCCAATACGCTGCGATCCATGAAGGCCCCGGGATCGCCTTCGTCGGCATTACAGATGGCGAACTTGGCGTCCCCCGCCGACTCGCGTGTCAGCTTCCACTTCCGCCATGTGGGAAAACCGGCACCCCCGCGGCCGCGGAGGCCGGAAACCCGCATCGTTTCGATGACTTCGTTGGGAAGATTGTTCGTGACGACTCTGGCCAGGGCCTGATAGCCGTCGCGGGCGATGTAGTCCTCAATCCGCTGCGGGTCGATGACGCCACAGTTGCGCAGCACGATTTTGGTCTGCCGCTTGAAGAAATCCATCTCGGCCGCGTTGGCCACCTTGCGGCCATCGGGCCGGCGATGCGTCAGCCGCGAAACAATCTGCCCACGGAGAACGTGCTCGTTGACCAGGGCACTACCGTCTTGCGGCTTGACGTTCTCATAGAAGACGTCATCGATCATCAGTGTTGGGCCGGCGGAACATGGGCCTAAGCAGCCGGTGCCGATGATCGACACCCCGTCCTGGACGCCGCTACGTTCCAATTCCGCTTCGATCGACTGCTTGATCTGCTCGGCACCCGAGGCGATGCAGCCCGCCCCCATGCAGATGCGAACCTGCTTGTGGCCGGCAGCCTTCTTGGCAGCCTGCTCAGCGAGGAGGCGGTCGCGAAGTTCGCTCAGTTGCTTCGGTGTGGCGATGATCTGGCTCATGAGTTGTCTCCCTCTCGTAGAACGGAATTTATTCCGTTTCCGGAAGCTTCCCCCTCCGTCTGGCGATATTTGTCGAGGATTCGCCCCAGGCGAGTCGGCTTGACGCGCTGATGCACGTCGTCATCGACCATAATCACCGGGGCCAGCCCGCAGGCCCCGAAGCAGCGGCCCACGTCGAGCGAAAACTGCCGATCCGGCGTGGTCTCGCCGACTTCAATCCGCAGCAGGTCGCGGATCGCCGCCAACACCTGCTTGCCACCGCGAACATAGCAGGCCGTCCCTAGACAGACCCGCACCAGGTGCTTGCCTCGCGGCACGGTCGTAAAGAACGAGTAGAATCCAACCACCCCCGCCACTTCGCTGTACGGTTTGCCCAAGGCCAAGCTGATTTTTCGCAGGGCACTCTCCGGCAGGTAGCCGAACATAGCTTGGGCGATCTGAAGCACAGGAATCAGTGCCCCGGGAACCTCCACGTACTGTGCCAGAACCTCATCGAGACGGGCTAGAAGCTCCTCTTCGGTAGCTTCCTGGCACTCCAGACACTTTGCCTCCAAAGCCATGATGATTCCCTATTGTTGCAACCGTTTAGTGAAGATGCCGTTTCAAGACCCGGTATAAGGCTACGTTATACAAACAGCAAACGCCAAACGCCTCTCTATTTATCGGACGATGAGTACCCTAGCAAGAAACATTCCAACCCAAGTCAGAATCGGCAAGACAATCGCAACTCAATGAATAGCAATAAGTTACGTATTCACTTCCAAACCGTCCTCAGATCGAGTGCCGTGGGGCGATCACGGAATTTCGTCATTCAGCCACGGAATCCCGCGATGCGTATTTTGGACATGATGTTCTAAGGACGAAAGACTTACCTCCGGCAGCGGGTGGACTTCGTAGGGAAGAGGGGGAAGGGGAAGAATAGGAGTAACCGTTTAGTTTTCAGACTAATCCCGTCATCGTCGTCAGGCCCACCGGCTCACGGCTAGCAAACGCCTCGCCGTACTGCGTACCGATCGACCATCCCCACGTAGATGCCTGGTCGCGAAGCCGATCGATGAACGTCGGCGGATCTAGCGGCCTCCCTTCAACGAACTGACTCTGATAACACTCGATCGCAGCCCGCTTTCGGTCCCAGTACCGGCTGATGTCCAGCACGAAAGCCGGCTGCGGGATAATCCGCAGATGCACGCAATAATAATAGAAGATCCGTTGTGGGTAATACGGCTCGCCCGGCATATCGGTCTTGGTGAGTTTCGACCAGAAGCGGGCCGCCTCGATCAATTCGGTCGCCGCCAGGTGATCGGGATGTGCGTCGACCCAATAAGGGGCAAAAATCCACCGTGGCCGCTGCAAGCGAAACAGGGCAGCCAACTTCGCCCGGGTTTCCAGTGTTGCCTCCAGGCTGCGATTGGGTAGGCCGAGGTTTTCACGCCAGTCAAGCCCCAAGATGGCCGATGCGGCGGCCGTCTCTCGCGCCCGGGTCTCCGGCGTGCCGAAGGGCGTAGGCTCGCCGTTGGTCAGGTCGAGAATCCCTACCCGCCAGCCATCATCCTTGAACCTCATGATCGCGCCAGCCATCCCTAGTTCCGCATCATCCGGATGGGGGGCGACAACAAGAACATCGAGCATCAAAGATTTCCTTCAAGCAGTCGGTTAATACCTGTCCAACATTAACTCTGCGTTTTTGTGGTGCGGCCGTCCCGGCTGCCTGCGCAGGCGAGACGCCCGCACCACAAGTTGTTTCTGGACGAGCACTTAATCCCAGCACAGACACACGATGCGGTTGCACTGGTGGAAGTCGCAGTAGTCCGATGAACCGGGATGGTGAACGCGCGGAGTCGTGACAACGGGCAGAGGACGTACGGGAATCGGCTCAACCGCAGCCGCTTCGACCGCGATTTCTTCGTCCGTCGGCAGATCGCGAGTAGATTCTTCCTGCGGAACCGATTCAGGTTCGGCCGCAGAATGTGCGGGGGGCTCATCGCTCTGTGGTTCATTCGGTGCCGAAGCAGGATCGGCCCAGCCACTACCGTTTGATGGCATGTCTTCGAGCCAGGAATCATGCCATGCGGCGCGATCACCCCAGTTCAGGCCAAGTGCATCCAAGAGCGGCGGCAGGAAGAAAGCGTCCAACTGGGGCACATTGCGCTGATGGGCCGTTGCATAGAATTTTTGCGACTCGCCCAAGACCGCATGGCGCGCGACGTCGGTCCACGGGCCTTCGCCCTTGTGTAGCGCGATCAGACTTAGGGCCAGGTAGTGAAAGCCGTGAATGCGGTGTGCGGTAAGGAGTTTTTCCAAGGTCTCGGCGTTGGCCGCGCGACCCTGCTGCCATGACTGCCAACTGCCATGCACGGCGGCCGGCGGCAAGACATAGATGGCCGGCCCACGCCGCGAGAAGGCCGCCTGGCGGATGGCCGCCACGCAAGCTTCGTGGGAATCGTGAAAACTGTCAACCACCAGCGTCACGCGATGGATGCCCAACTCATCGAGCCGCTCCCACCGCCGGGAGCTGATGTCGGCCGGGCTGTTGCCTATCGCACCAACGCCTGGAACCCCGTGGGTATGGAGTAAAATGGCATCCCAAATCTCCTCGACCAGTAGTAGATCGCGTCGGCCATGGGCAACGACCGGATAGGCCTCGTCCAGACCGAATACGCCCGCCTGCTCCTTCCAGTCGCTGCTGAGGTAAAGGATGCGATCGAGGTGCTGCGGCAGTTTTGCCCAAAAGCTGATGATCCGCCGGCCGGCATCGCGAATTGGCCCGACCAGCCGGCCGGGGAGGCGAGAGTCGGCCAGGAGATTCGATGCCCGAATCTCGTCGGCCGAAAAGCCGTCGCGGAGCAATCCGTGCCAGATTGGTTCGGCCGCAGGAAAGTATCCAAGCGGCAGTTGTTCCAGTTTCCGCAGGTCGAACCCACGCTGATGCAGGCATCCTCGCGCAGCCAGCCAGACGTCGTCGCGGCTGTCGCTGGCTGCCAACAGGGCTTGAGTGTGGCGAAAATAGGCCTCCCTCAGGCCATCGGCAGGGTGCTCGGTATGGGTCGGCAACGGATTCATTGCGATACAAGCCATGAAGGAAAGAGGTCGGGCTCGCGGGCCACGTGGACCGCGCAAGTCGGGCAATTCAGGATGATTGTAGCGAATTGGCTGGAAATGTCAAATCCATTGGCTCTAGTCGTTTCGCTCCCGGATTTGCTATAATGATGGTTTGAAAGGATATCGTTATGCCAATTCCGATGCAGTTATCTCGGATTATCATCAGTGAGGTGAATGACCAGCAGGTCATTTATCTGAAGGAAATCGGAGGCGAGCGGACCTTTCCGATCCTGATCGGGCTTTTTGAGGCGATGAGCATCAACCGCCGCGTGAAGGGCGAGGAATATCCCCGACCACTGACGCACGACCTGATCGTCGCGGTGGCGGAAAATCTTGGTGCTGAGTTTCAGGATGTGGTGATCAGCGAACTGAAGGAACACACCTATTTCGCCCAGTTGCGGCTCCGCCATCAGGGCGAATTGATCGAAGTCGACGCCCGGCCATCCGATGCCATTGCCGTGGCGGTGACCTGCAATCCGCCCCTGCCGATCTATGTCAATGAGGACGTGCTGAACGACGTGCTGGGAGAGTGATGATTCTAGGCTGTTCCGGTTCCAGGTGCGGAACGCGAATAATTGTAGGGTGGGGAGAGCGCAGCGAG
>JBAWVO010000274.1:0-8710 GCA_037147235.1 Planctomycetota bacterium
CCATCCACCAAGGTGGATGGGGTCGTGTTGGTCTTTGTTCTCCATTTTAGCTATTTAACCTTGTTCACCATCCGGCAAGCCGGATGGGGTCCAAAAGATGTGTGTAACAACGAGGGCAACGTCCCCGCGTTCGGCGCGGGTCTCCTGACCCCGCAGAAACGTCCGACCGAAGGTCTCCCGGTGAATGAGAGACCTTCGGTCGGCGGTGTGGCTCGGTCAGAGACCGGCCACAATAAGGTCGGCAGTGTGGGGCAGCGGAATAAATTCCGTTCTACGGAGTTGGCCGGCTGTCCGCTATAATACACTCGTGGCCGAGATTGCTCGCTCCCCAATTCCCTCCCCCAAAAGACTCATGCTCCCCACCGCACACAATTCATGCTGGTTCCGGTTGACCCTATTCATCGTCGTCGTGGCCTGTTCGTCGGTCGAGGCGATGGACCATGTGACATTGCGTCGCGAACAGCAAACGCTGCACCTCGATGGCCGGATCGTGTTGACTGCCCAGGACGGTGGGTTGCTGTTCTTGGCCCGCGACGGCTTGCTCTGGCGTATACTGCCAGGGGAACTGGTCAAGCAGACGACCGACGACGCGTCATTCCGCGCTTACCCCGCCGAACCAATGACCAAGAGCGTTCTGGCGGATCTGCCCAAAGGGTTTGACGTCTACCAGACGGCGCATTACATGATCTTTTACGATACCTCGCGGGCTTACGCCCAGTGGTGTGGGGCGTTGTTTGAACGGCTCTACTCCGCATTCCGCAATGCCTGGAGCCGCCAAGGCTTTGAGATGGCCGATCCCGAATTCCGCTTCGTGGCGATTGTTTTTTCCGACAAGGCGTCCTACATCAAGTACTCGCAAAAGGATCTCGGCGACGCTGCGGAATCGATCATCGGCTACTACAATATGGAGAGCAATCGGATGATTATGTACGACCTGGTGGGCGTGGCGGTAAACCGCCCGGGACGATCCGTCGGTCTCTCGCATATCAACCAGTTTCTCGCCAGCCCCAACGCACCCGGCGCGGTCTCCACGATCGTCCACGAGGCCACGCACCAGATCGCTTTCAATAGTGGTCTGCATCAGCGATTGAGCGACTGTCCCAAGTGGTTCAGCGAAGGCATCGCCATGTATTGCGAGACACCCGACCTGGGGCGAGGGAAAGGTTGGGCGGGTATAGGAGTCGTCAATCGCACGCGGCTCGCTCAGTTTCAACAATACATGCAACAGCGGCCGGCCCGCTCGCTCAAAACGCTGATTGGCAGCGATGACCGTTTGCTGGACGTGAAGCAGGCCGTCGATGCCTATGCCGAGTCCTGGGCACTGACCTATTATCTCATCCATAAGCAACCCAAGCAGTATGTCGCCTACTTGAAGGTTCTTTCCCGCAAACAGCCATTGGTCTATGACGAGAAAGCGACGCGGCTGGCCGAGTTTGAGAAGCAGTTCGGCCCATTGGATAAGCTTGACGACAACTTTGTCGACTACATGCAGGCGCACATGCGGTGAAAGCCGCAATCGTAGGGTGCGTGAAGCGAACCAACGCACGGGAAATGGTGCGTTGCGCACGGACTCAATACTTTGAGAACGTCTACCTCGGAATAGACTGGTTCGCGTAACGCACCATTTTTTTGGGGCTCCGTGCTCCACGCACCCTACGTAGTTCGTCGTTGTTGGCCGGTCTCCTGACCAAGCCACCCCTCGACGTTTCGGCGGGGTCAGGAGACCCGCGCCGAACAAGGATGAATCCCGAAGATGCCAGCGATTAGCCGGCCATCGCGCGTTCCAACTCCGTAAGTTGCAGAGGCTGGCGGAGGAAATTGCGGATTCCGTATGCGACCGCCTCGCGGGTGGGAAAATCGCTATCCACGATGAGGAGGAACGTCACTTCAGGTAGCCGTGAATGGATTCTCCGCAGCCGCCCGAAGGGATCCGTTCCCAGCGTTTCCGGCAGGGTAACCACCACCGTGGCCGTTTGCGGAGCGTCAGCCTCTAGGTCCTCAACGGTGTAAAGCGGCATCGCTTCGTACCCCAGATCCCGCAGAAACTCGGCGAGTGTCTGAGTAAACACTGGATCGTCGCCAAGCACGTAAATCTTCGGGAGTCTGAATGCGACCACGGATTGAACCCCTCTACCTCAAGGGAACTCCTGGTTCCCTTCGCCAGTGGTTGGCTGCTGAGTACAGACCCGTTTGGCTCAAAGGGACCGACGGCAGGGATGTCTTGCGGTTAAGCCCTTTGAGCCTCAACTGCTCCGTATCAGAATCATGGTTGCAGAGTCAACGGTATTTGAATTCCACCGCTAAGATCCGAACTCGTGCGGCCATTGGCCCAAGCTGCCCGACTGTTGAACTGGCTGCCGGAAGCCGATGAGATCCGGTGTGAATTAACTTTACCCATGGTGGCCGACTGAACGTCGATGCCCAACGGTGGAGCAACATAGTAGGATTGGTCCAATGAAGTCATGGCACCAATCACGCCCAGGCATTCCTGATTGAGTGCATCACGAACTCCCGCTACGCCACCGATCGTTCCGATGACCAGCAAGGTGTACAAGGTAATCCACTCGAACGTCAAAACACCTTCGTCTTCGTACCAAAGACGTGCTAACTGTGTTCGCCAATAACGTACCAACATGATTTCCTCCTTTTGCCGCTGAAAAAGCCATTTGCGCCCGACCGAAATAGCCGGGCCACACGGGCTTTTAACGTCTCGCTAGGAAGCAAAGTGCGTGCCGGTAGGCGCGATTGGAACGGGATATGCCACAACGGCTTGCACGAACGGCACTTAAGCGTCGGCGGCTCCAGAGCGGCTTCCACACGGCACCGCTCAGGTGCTAAGAAGACTTGTTGGCAACAGTTGCCAAGGGCCCGGGGATAAGTTGGCCGAATGGCCAAACTCCTGCGATGAGAGGAACGCCAAGGAGAGCGTAACCGACAGAAGAAAAACGGCTCTCCGCCAAGTTGGTGGTGCGGGCGTCTCGCCTGCCTGGTTCAACCACAACATCTTGGGCAGGCGGGACGCCCGCACCACAATTATCCGCAAACCCGGCAGAGAGCCGGAAAAACTCTTGAGCTGGCTACTTCTTGATGCCGAACCGGCACATTTTGTAGCGGAATGTTGAGTAGGGAATGCCCAACCGCTCTGCGGCGTGTCGGCAGTTCCAGCGGGTTTCCTCCAGGGAGTTCAGGAGGAGTGTCCGCTCCTGCTCCTCGTTCGGTGCAGCCGAACGCGGGGGCGCGCTCTTGACCGGCAGGGCGATCTGCTCGGCGCGAATCCGACCCGACCGGCAGAGCATGGCTGCCCGCTCGACAAGATAGCGGAGTTCGCGGGCGTTGCCGGGAAAATCATACTCCCGAAGCTTGCTGGCGGCATTCGCGTCAAAGCCTTCCAGGCAACGTCCCTTCGTGGAGGCGTAATTTCTGAGAAAATGTTCAGCCAGCGGAAGGATATCCTCGCGGTGCTCTCGAAGTGGCAAGAGGTGGATCGAGTAGGCGTTCAACCGATAGAACAGATCGCGGCGGAAACGGCCCGACTGCACGAGTTCCTCCAAGGGGACGTTTGTGGCAGCGATCACGCGAACCTGAACGGTAATCTCTTGGGAACCTCCCACGCGCCGCAGGGATCGTGTCTCCAGCACGCGGAGGATCTTGGCCTGAGCGGGCAACGACAGGTCGCCCGCCTCGTCCAGAAAAATGGTGCCGCCATTGGCCAGTTCAAAACATCCGGCCCGGTCCTCGGTGGCCCCAGTGAACGCACCCTTGACGTGACCGAACAACTCGCTTTCCAGTAAGGAATCGGCAAAGGCCGGGCAACTGACGGCGATGAATGAATCGTCCGCCGCAGCGGCCTGAAAATGGATCGCGCGCGCGGTGACGTCCTTGCCCGTCCCTGTCTCGCCCGTAATCAGCACCATCTCGCATCCCGCCTCCACTACCTCGTGGATCTGCCGGCGGACCTGATTCGTGGCTGGGCTGATTCCCACCAGTTCTCCCCGTTGGGCTGGTGGGTGCGCCGGAGGCGGGATCTTTCTGGCCGCTTTCGGTAGGTATCGTTTGTCGTTGCGAAGCGACCGCAGTTGGCGGGACTTTTCCAGCACGGCATCCAGCTCCGTCAGCTTGATCGGCTTACAGAGATAGTCCGCCGCGCCCAGCCGCAAAGCGGCGACCGCCGTTTCCATGCCGGGGTTTCCTGTAATGATGACCGTCGGCATCTCGGGGCGAATTTCCACCGCTTTCCGGAGGACGGCCATCCCCTCCATTCCCGGCATCAGCAAGTCGATCAAGGCTAGGTCGTACTCGCGGGTTTTAATGGACTGCAGCGCGGACTCTCCGTTGCGGGCGTCGTCCACTTGCTCTCCCGCGTTGCGAAGATAGCCGCCGAGGGTCTCGTGGACGATTTCCTCATCATCGACCAACAAAATTTCCAAAGGCTGTCGCGCACCCATCATGGCTTCCTTTCGTCGTGTGTCCCGACCGGAAAAGCAAAGGTGACCGTGGTGCCGAGTCCCGGCTCGGACTCGATTTCGATGGTGCCGCCGAATTGTTCGACGATATGCTTGCAGACCATAAGCCCGATTCCAGTCCCCTGGTTCGGGGGTTTGGTGGTGAAAAATGGCTCGAAAACCTTGGGCAGAATTTCCCGTGGAATGCCCGATCCCTCGTCGATCACCTGGACCACTCCCCAGCGCGTTTCGCCACGGGAGCAGGGAAAGGTGCGGACCAGGATGCGAGCGAACGGCGCAGGGGTAGCCCCGATCTTTTCCAAGACAGCATCGCGGGCGTTGGTAATGAGATTCAGCACAACCTCTTCCAGGGAAAAAGGATTCGCGGAGACCGGCGGGAGGGCCTCCGTCAGCTCGCACTCCAAGGCGATGCCCTGTACGCGAAGATGTTCGCCCACCATCTCCACGGCCGATTGGACTACCTGATTAAGTTGCACGGAGTGGACTTCCGGTTTGCCGGCCTCGCGGGCGAACATGCGGACGCGTTCGATGATCTTGGCCATGCGATCGGCTTGTTCCATGATCAAGGTCAGCCGCTCCCGTTGCTTCTCTGGAGGGATGTCCCATCCGCGCTCCATACCGATGAGAAGGTGTTCGGCTAAGCCGCGGACCCCGACCAAGGGCTGGTTGAGTTCGTGGGCGATCATGGTCACCATTTCGCCCAGCGTTCGCAGACGGTCCGCGGCAGCGTTGAGTACGCGCCGTGCCCCCAATTCATGTTCGGCCACCTCCCGTGCCTGCCGGGACTCTAAAATTTCCGTCACGTCGGACACGATATAGATCGCCCCGGCGAGTGCGTTCTTCTCGTCGCGAACGGGGTCGGCCGCCACGGCAAACCACCGCTCTCGCAGGCGGACCATGCCGGTTACCCTTTGCCAGCTTTCGCGAATTTGCGAGATCAAACATCTGGAGCCGTGATTCTCCCCACAACAGAATACCTGGCAGCAGCCCCGGCCGGCGAGCGATTCCCGCGGGACTTCTAGGATATCCGCCATTGCCTGGTTGCAGCGCACGATGCGATCGGACATATCCAACACGCAGATGCCATCTCGGATGGCGTCGAATGTGGTTTCCCACTGTTTGGTGGAGGCGCACAATAGCGCCTCCGCCCGCTTCTGCTCCGAGACGTCGCACCACTCCCTCTGGTGGGTCGCAGTCATCGGTTCTATCCCCCCACTCCTGCGTCATCCGAAGGCGATTCCGCTACCACCAGTCGGTTGCTGATCTCCTCAACGCCGTCCAGTCCACGAATGAACGTCTGAGCGAGTTGTTTCAAATAGAAGCTCGAAACACCCCCACGTAGCGTGAGAACGCCTTCGTGAAACTCGCATGAAACGAGCTGCAACTGACGGTAGCCCGACGTTCGAAGTCGCAATTGCGCCTCGGTTTGAACCAACAGATTCTCCTTCGACCGTCCAGCCTCATGCTCCCGTAGCGGGGGCATTTGGCTTCCTGTTTGATATTCCAACACAGCAATAACCCTCCATGGATAGAAAAGACACCAACCGCGATCTTAGGATCCTGACAACCCCCCCAAGTTCCCGCGTCGCGGACGTTCACGCAACTGCGACGAATTCTCGATCAGCGTCCTCCTCGATCTCAAAGAATCGGTTGAGTTTCGTCCAATTCAGGACTTCGCGGATTTCAAAACACAGGCCGGACAGTACCAGCTTGCCGGTTTTTTGTTTAAGTCGACGCTGGAGCAAGATCAGCTTGCCCAGCATTTCACTGCTTAGGAGTTGGAAGTTGGAACAATCCATGACGAGCGTGAGGCAAGCCGAACCGTCGGCCACGGAGTTCCACTCCCGCGCCAACGCTTCG
Organism: Planctomycetota bacterium; assembly: GCA_037147235.1. Lineage (GTDB taxonomy): Bacteria > Planctomycetota > Planctomycetia > Pirellulales > Thermoguttaceae > JANXQG01. Next base: position 6,324 of record JBAWVO010000274.1, read on the forward strand.
ACCTCTTCAGCACAAAATGGTCTGTGATTCAAGAGTCGCACCCTTGATACCGGTCCGCCACTAAGCAACTCCAAATATCGATACTGGTTCATTGGGATGCCCCCTCAACGGATCCACGAACGGTTTTTTTGAATTCTCTCCACACGTACATAAGTCTAGGGCGTATGGAAAAAAACAAAATCCCCGAGAACCGGGCATCCCGGTGAGGAAAGACGGAGGCATTGCCTAATGATTTGCATTAGCCCATGGGGGGGGGCTGTTGTGAGCGGGGGGTACTTCCACGAAGAACAGGTTCTTGCTATTATGAGGCGGCAGGAAAACCGTCGCATGTGGTAATGGCCGTTGAATCATGAGCAACTCGATCAACTTCTTAACCCGCCGCCGAGTCCTGATCGTGGACGACCATCCGGTCGTGCGGCAGGGGCTTGTCCTGGCAATCGGCCGGGAGCCGGACTTGGAAGTTTGTGGTGAAGCGGCGGATATCGAGGAAGCGTTGCGCCTGGCCGAGGAGGGGTATCCCGATGTCGCCATCATCGACCTTTCGTTGGATGGCGAGGACGGCATCGAGTTGATCGACTACGTCAAGTCGCGCTGGTCGTCCGTTAAGATTCTCGTCTACTCGTCGCACGATGAAGAAACGTACGCCGGGCGCGTCCTGCGGGCCGGGGCCATGGGCTATGTCTCCAAACGCGAACCCATGCTCAATGTCGTCGTGGCGGTACGCCAAATTCTCGCCGGCGAGATCTACCTCAGTCCCCATATGACCACCAAACTCCTGCAACGCGCGGCCGTCGGAAAACCGCTGGACTACAATCCCACGGAAACGCTCTCGAATCGTGAGTTGCAGGTCTTCGAGATGATCGGTCAGGGGGTGAACACGATCGAGATCGCCCGGAAGCTTGAGTTGAGCCCCAAAACCGTTGAATCACACCGCAAAGTCATCAAGGCCAAATTGCATCTGCAGACCGCCGCCCAATTGAGCCGTCGCGCATTTCAGTGGGCTCAAGAGAACTCCTGAATCATTACGCCAACGGTGTTACGTCCCCGAGATATCAGGCCGGGGGACCGAATCGTCAGTGAGCCCCACCTATTTGGAGTACGGAAAATCCTGGGCCGCGGCTGCTACTATTCCCAGGGGTACTCTCCGGTCTACGGGGATTTGGCACCTTCGCAGTTCAGCTAAAATTGGTGCCTAATGATTGGGCTGGTGGGTTAAAGAGCCGGGCTGTCAGCCCTAATTGTAATACGGCCGGTCTTCAAGGAGGAGAATGTAGCCATGAGTTGTTTGACTTCGGATCCCACGGTGCGTGCGTCCCATTTTTCCGAGATCGGGGTGGTAGCCGAGCAGGCGATCTACCGAGAGTATCAATCGGGGGCAACCATCAAAGTTCTCGCTCGGCGGTTCCGCCAGGCACAGGCCAACATCGCTCGGCTGGTCGGGCGGATGCGTACTCAGCAGATCCTGGAAATGCCGTTGCGCTACGTTCCGCTCGAGGATTTCTCGCGGATCCTTGCAGACCCTGCATTGGAAAAAAGCGTGTTAGGCCCCATGTCAACGGACACAAACAATTTGTGGCGGCCGGTTCGCGCGCCTTGCGGTGTGGTTGCGTATCTGGCAAGTTTGTACGAAATTCCGATCTTGACGCGGTTGCAAGAGGGCCATTTGTTCCGGAAAATGAACTACCTGAAGTACAAGGCCATGACGCTCAGGGAGAAACTGAACCTTCTGCGGCCCTCTTCCGCACGGATGGACGAGATCGAAGAATGTCGGAAGGAGGCGCTCGTCGTGCGGAACCAGCTCATTCGGGTGAACTTGCGACTGGTAGTCTCGGTGGCCAAGCGGCACGTTGGCCCCATGAACAGCTTGTTCGAGTTGATCAGCGATGGAAACTTGACGCTGATGCAGGCGGTTGAGAATTTTGATTTTTCCAGGGGAAATCGGTTCAGCAGTTACGTGATGGAGGCGTTGAAAAAAACATTCGTCTATCGCCTTCCCGCCGAACACCGCCGCCAAGGTCGTCTCCGGACCACGTGCGACAAGGCGCTCCTGTTCGTTGCGGACGAAAGTCTCGATCCTTCCGTGCAGGAAACGGTCTACGTGCAGAAGCAAGACACGGTAGCGCGAATCCTGAACCGGCTCGATGCGCGAGACCGGCAAATCCTCATTTGGCGGTTTGGCCTGCGACTCGGTAGCGAACCGCTCAAGCTGCATGAAATCGGTACGAAAATAGGCGTGTCCAGGGAGCGAGTCCGGCAGATCGCGTCGCGTGCGATCAAAAGACTGCGAGTGCTGATCGAAGGGGGGGAAGTCAGCGAGCCTTGCTAAGGATCGGCATCAATAAGTGTCGCAAGAAAAGTAGCAGGCACACTCCGTGTGCCGTCCGTCC
>JBAWVO010000275.1:0-8706 GCA_037147235.1 Planctomycetota bacterium
CGACTGCGCGGCACACGCCCCACGCCCCCGCCCCATACGGTATAATCCGGGTAGGTTCCGCGTTTCAATGATTTAACAAGCAATAGGAGTTCATGATGGGAAAAACAGTTCGCGAACGGCTTTACTTGGGCGTTGATATCGGCGGCACAAAGATTCAGGCCTCGCTGGTCAGCGAATCGGGAGCCATTTTGGGAAAGCAGCGGCAATCGACGCCGCGGACCGGCGGACCGGAGAAGGTTCTGTCGATGATCGAAACGGTGATGCAGGAAGTCCTCACCCAGGCCAAGCTCGAAACGACAGACCTCACGGCCATCGGTGTCGCCGTGCCGGGCGTCGTCGAGCCTAAGTCGGGTTATGTCGTCGTCACGCCGAACATGAGCCTCACCGGTGTGTCGATCGGTTCGCATCTGGAAGGCCGCTTCCATGTGCCCGTCGCGATTGGCAACGACGGCAACCTCGGCACCTACGGCGAGGCTTGGCTTGGCTCCGCCCGCAAATCGAGAAGTGTCTTGGGCATATGGGTGGGTACGGGCATTGGAGCGGGATTGGTTCAGAGGGGGCGGATGTGGCGTGGGGCACGTGAGTCGGCCGGAGAGATTGGACATATCATCATGCAGATAGGCGGCCCGCTCTGCGGTTGCGGTAATCGCGGTTGCCTGGAGGCCTTGGCTAGCCGCACTGCGATCGAGCGCGATATCCGCGAGGCACTCCAGGCCGGCGGATCAAGCAAACTGACCGAGCTTTCCGGCGGCGACCTGAGCGTTATCCGCAGCGGTGCTATCCGCAAGGCATTGAAGGCCGAAGACCCGCTGGTGACCAGCATCCTGCATCGTGCCGCCGAAACATTGGGCTACGCCTGCCTCACCGTGCGCCATCTGGTGGACCCGGAGGTGATTGTTTTGGGCGGCGGCCTGATGGAGGCTTGCAGCGAGTTCATGATGCCAATCCTGGAGAACATCGTCGGCTCCGACCGCTTGCCGGGTGCCCGTGAAGGCGGTCATGTATTGCTCTCGGCCCTGGGCGACGACGCCGTGGTCCTCGGCGCGGTGGCCTTGGCCCGCAAGCAGGTCGGCCGAAGTCCATTCAAGAATCGTTATCGCGTCGAACCGACCTATCCCCAGATCGCCCGTTTCAGTTTTGGTGAAATCGTGGTCGGCGAGAGGGCTTATGATCGCGACATCTATATTTTGGTTAGCGGTAAAGTCAAATCGCGCGACAAGGACCTCGCCAAACACGACGGCGAGGACATGCATGCCATTGGGCCGAAGGAGCTTGGGGAGGTTTGCCGAGGCGGCCCCGAGGTGCTGTTTATCGGTTGCACGAAGGCCAGCGAGGTTGTCCTCAGCGAGCAGGCCCAGCGGTATTTGAGCCAGCGCTCGATCCGTTGCGAAATCCTACCGGCCGTGCAGCTTATCGACCTCTACAATAAGTCGAAAGCACGCAAGGCGGCTCTGATTCATGTGACGTGCTAGAGGGAAGAAGGGATATCCCAACCGCGCATGTGGAAGTAAGCACGGGTCTATCCGAAAGAATCACTATGTCTATCCTCCTCGCCCCCACTCAATCCGCCTACGAGCTGCAACCGTATAAGGAGCTGACGAGCGACATCCTCACCGAGCGGATCCAGCGAGTCCGAGCTGCCCTGGGCCGGCGGCTTTTGATCCTGGGGCACCATTACCAGCAAGACGAAGTGATCGCCCTGGCCGACCTCCGCGGCGACAGCTATCAACTCAGCGCACTGGCCGCTGCCGAAGAAGAGTGCCGGGCCATCGCCTTCTGCGGCGTACATTTCATGGCCGAAACGGCCGACATCCTCGCCAATCGTCCCGAGCAAATCGATCGACGCGGCGGCGAGCGCGTGACCGTCATCCTGCCTGACATGAAGGCGGGCTGCTCGATGGCCGACATGGCCGCCATCGAACAGGTTGAAGATTGTTGGGAGCAACTGGCCGAAGTGATCGATGTCGAGGGGGTGATGCCGGTCACCTACGTGAACTCGGCGGCCAGCCTCAAGGCATTTTGCGGCCGGCATGGCGGAATCGTCTGCACGTCGTCCAACGCTCGGGCCGTGCTGGAATGGTCGTTTCAGCGGCGGCGGCGAGTACTCTTCTTCCCCGATCAGCACCTGGGCCGCAATACGGCTTTGAAGATGGGCATTCCGTTGGGCGCAATGCCGGTATGGGATCCGCGCAAGAGCGAACTGGGCGGTAATGGTCGCCCGGCAATTTTCACCAGTCGCGTGATCTTGTGGAAGGGCCATTGCAGTGTCCACCAGATGTTCCAGCCGCAGCACGTGGCCCAATTCCGCGCGAAGTATCCCGGCATCAAGATTCTCGTCCATCCCGAGTGCATGATGGAAGTGGTCGAGCAGGCCGACGTGATCGGCTCGACGAACCGCATCATCCAGGCCGTCGAACAGGCCCCGCCGGGCAGTCAATGGGCCATCGGCACGGAACTGCATCTGGTCGAGCGTCTGAAGCACGAACATCCCGAGCAGGAGATTCACTTCCTCTCGCCGATGATCTGCATGTGCGCGACCATGTATCGCATTGACCTGCCGCATCTTTGCTGGTCGCTGGAAAACCTCGCGGCCGGCACGCCGGTAAACATCGTGCGGGTTGATGATGAAACGGCCAGTTTTGCCCTGGAATCGCTGCGGAGAATGCTGGAGGTGAGGTAGCGGCCCCCCCCAGTGTGAGAGCAAGCGGGTGCTAACGGCATTTTTTCTTCATGGCCAGCCGCTAAAGCGGTCACGGAACCATGAACTTATTGAACAGACATCGATCACGTGATATAATTATCCATTATGAATAATGTTATGGTTCAAGTCGATGATGACCTGTTCGCCCGCGCGTTACAGATCGCCGAGGCCCGTCAGACGACCGTTTCAGCAATGGTGGAACATTTGCTCCGCGTGGTCGCGGCACCGCCGTTGCGGCACAGCGACCTTCCCCCTTTGACTCGCCAGGCACTGGGGATGCTGCCTTCGATGTCCGATGAACAGGTGAAGCAGGTGCTCGATGAGGAGCGCGTGCGCAAGTACGTATCGATATGAAACATAGCTGACTTCCAATTTTGCGGAGTGCCGGCGATCACGGCTGAAGAACTACTTGCGGTACTGCAACCAAATCACGAGTGACCGAGATCACGGTTGCAGGTGCCCTCGCTTTGGCCGCTTACGGAATTGCGGTTGCGCCAATCGCTGTCCCGCCGTTTGCTCGCTGCCTTATCGTTCTCCCATCGCCACGAGGTTCAACTTCACAAACTTCCCGGTCTTCGGCAGCTTCTGTTCCGAACAGATCCCGATGACCTTTATGACCTCGTTGTAGTGCAGGCTCTCGCTGGCCTGGACGACGACCTGCTCGATGGGACTGCCAGGTTCCGTCAGCATCCTCCGCATGTTGTCGCGCAGGACATCGAAGGTATCCGCCGGCAAATCGTTGATGGTCATGCGGTCGAGGCCGCCACCAGTGGAGAACAGATTGATCCGTAGCGTGTTGATGCCTGCCAGTTTGATGTTCGACAGATCGGACTGGCCTGGGCTCGGACATCCGACGACCATCGGTTGGGCCGGCGGAAGGTGCAGTTGCACGGCCGGTTCGGAAGGTCCCGGCCGGAAGGTCAGAATGAAAAAGGCGAGTAACTGGAAGGCCATGTCGAGCATTGCCGTGACGTTCAGTTCCACACCCTCCGCTGAATGTTGACGAGCCATACCGCGCCTCCTCTCCCCATTGCAATAGATCTGCCTTCCACTGTCCATTCGTATCCAGCGGTGACGATTATTCCGTTCTACGCAGGGCCACGTTGCAATCGCGGGCGTTTTCGGCTCAAATAGAGGGGAACCCTTTCGCAATCCTCACGGATGTTTCAGGAGCCATTCCTCTCGTGTCCAGTCCCGCGGTACAACCTATCTTGGCACTGCTGACCTACCCAGTCGGCGGCAACCCCATGCAATATGCCTTTGAAAAGGCATTCGCCCACCTGAATCTCGACTGGCGATTCCTGAGCCTGGAGGTCGCACCGGAAGGTCTGGCCGATGCCGTGCGTGGGATGCGGGCGATGGGTTTTCGTGGCGGCACGATCGCCGATCCCCACCGCCGGACCGTCCTTCCGCTACTGGACAGCACCACCGATACGGCCGCATTGTTGGGCAGCGTGAATCTCGTTGTCGGTGAAGAGAACCGCCTGCTGGGCGACAACACCGAAGGCCGTGGGCTGGTTGAATCACTCCGCCGCATGACCGATCCGGCCGGCAAGCGATGTCTGATCCTCGATGCCGGCGAACTAGCCCAGGCCGTGGCCGCGGAATTGGCCTCGGCCGGAGCCGCCGAAGTCCGTATCGCCGATCGGTCGGCCGAACGGGCTGCAGCCACGGCCGGGCTGCTGATCGGTAAATTTCCGGCGGTTGTATCGTCGTTGGTTTGGGAAGGCGGTTTTCATGTGCCGGAAGACATCGACGTTTTAATCCACGCATTGTCGCTCGAACCGCACGATGCCAAAACGCACCTGCCCGTCGAGGTGGCCAGTCTTCGTCCCGAGCTGATCGTCGCCGACCTAGCCGTCAATCCGGATGAAGCATGGCTGCTGCACGAGGCGGCCGCGCGGGGATGCAAGACAATCGACGGCCTCGGTGCTTTGGTCTCGCAAATGGCTGTCGATTTCCGTCTCTGGACCCTGCTCGATCCCGATCACCCATTGATGCGAGAGGCGGTGGAAGAGTTTCTGGAACTGTAGCGGCAGTTTCTTCGTAGGGCGGATTTTAATCTGTTTGAACGGAATGAATTCCGTTGGCTCTCCGCCGGATTTGCGGATAATTGCGGTGCGGGCTTCCCGCCTGCCCGTTGAACCAAGCAGGCGAGACGCCTGCACCACAAATTGAATTTCCGTGCTCCCACCCACTACCGTGAAAAATGCAAACGCACGATCCTCCAGGACTGTTCATTACCGGTACCGATACAGGCGTAGGTAAGACCTACGTCACCGCGCTCATCGCACGATCACTCGCGGCTTCCGGACGACGTGTGGGTGTCTACAAGCCGGCGGCCAGCGGATGCAACCGCGACGCTCAAGGCCGACGGGTTTCTGACGATGCCGTGATCCTTTGGGAAGCGGCCGGCCGACCAGGCGACCTGGAACACGTTTGTCCGCAGTGTTTTGCCGCCTCTTTGGCCCCGCATTTGGCCGCCCGGGCGGAAGGCTGCGAGATCAACGCCGAATTGTTGCGCACCGGCGTGGACTACTGGCGATCGCACTGCGACATTGTGCTCGTCGAAGGTGCCGGCGGGCTGATGTCGCCACTGGGTGACGATGAGTACGTGGCCGATCTGGCCCGAGATCTTGGTTTTCCGCTGATTGTCGTCTCGCGCAATGTTCTCGGCACGATCAACGCCACCCTACAGACGTTGATCACGGCCTCCGTCCATCGCGGCGGTCTGAAGGTCGCCGGTGTCGTGCTCAACCATCCCGCTCCGCCGTCTGCCGACGACATCAGCCTAACCAGCAACCGTGTCGAACTTGCCGCCCGCTGCACCGCGCCGCTGTTGGCAGCCGTGGTGTTTGGGGCCAAACGATTTGACAGCGCGGTCGATTGGTTTGGATTGGCAAAGTTGGGCTTGACAGGGAAAATCGGGGTGTGGCGAAAGTGAAAATGTTTTGGTATCACTGTCCAATTTGGGATCTCCGTATCCCGAAGTGAATTCCTTAAGTTCGGCGCATCAATAAGTGTCGCAAGAAAAGTAGCAGGCACACTCCGTGTGCCGTCCGCCCCCGCACGGCGAGCGGGCAAAACACGACAGTTATTTATGCGCCGATCCTTAAGTTCGTTCTCACCCCTCCAGCCGCTTCTCCATTTCTTTGCGGCCCAACTCGAGGGCTTCGCCCAGCCTCTCCGGGAGCTTGCCGCCGGCTTGGGCCATGTCGGCGCGGCCACCGCCTTTGCCGCCGACCAGCGTGGCCGCCTCGCGGATCCATTGCACGCAGTCCAGCCCGCGATCGACCAGATCGCGACTCAGCCCGGCGATGAGTAGCACTTTGCCCTCTTCCTGTTTCGTGCCCAAGAGCACCGCCACGGGAGCGACTTTGCGGCGCAACTGGTCGATCAGGTCGCGGAGCGATTGCGGGGTGCCGCCAGCCACATCCGCCGCGATGATCTTCACACCTTGCACTTCGACGGCATCGGCCACGAGATGATCGACTCCCGCTCCGTCGGCCTTCGGTGCGGCCAATGCCTTCTTCTGCAACTCGCGAACCTGCTTTGAGAGGGCTTCGACCCGGTCGGGCAAATCCTCGACCGCCGCGCGGATCGTCAACGCAATCCGCCGCAGCAGGGCTTCATCTCGCTGCACCCGCTCGACGGCCGCCAGACCGGTCAAGGCCGTGATCCGGCGAATACCCTTGGCGATGCTCTCTTCGCCGATGATCTTCATCAGGCCTGCCTCCGCCGTGTTGACCAGATGCGTGCCGCCGCAGAGTTCCTTGCTGTATTCGCCCATCGAGACGACGCGAACGATGTCGGGATACTTTTCGCCGAACAGCATCGTCGCGCCGAGCTTTTGGGCATCTTCCTTCGGCATGAGTGCCGATTGGACCGGCAAGGACTCGATCGCCCGGGCGTTGACATCGGTCTCGATCGTAGCGAGCTGCTCGTCCGAAAGGGCCTGGTCGAAGTTGAAGTCGAAGCGGAGCAGATCGGCCTCGACCTTGGAACCCTTTTGGTGCGTCTGTGTGCCGAGCGTCTTCCGCAGGGCGTATTGCAGCAGATGCGTGGCCGAGTGCGCGCGGCGAATAGCCTGCCGCCGCTGCGAATCGACCGTTGCCGTAACCGGGTCTTTGTACTCAATTATCCCCTCGCGAAGATGGCCGACGTGCAGGATGAAATCGTCCTCGATCCGCGTATCCATTACTTCAAAGCGACCTTTGGGGCCCACGATCCAGCCGGTGTCGCCCACTTGTCCGCCCATTTCCGCGTAGAACGACGTGCGATCGAGCACGATCACCGAGGGCAGCTTGCTTTCGAGGTTATCGAGCTTATAGGAAAGCTCGTTGTTGACAAGCAGCCCCATCACCAGGGCCTCGGCCGATTCAGATTCATAGCCCACGAACGCGCTCGATTGCAGCGTCTCGCGGATCTTATCGAGCGGCCCTTGCTTGAACAATTCTTTCCGCTGCCCGGCACCGGAAGCCTCTTCGTGCTTCTGTAGGGCCTTCTTATAACCATCCCAGTCGAGTTCCATGCCGCGTTCCACGGCCAGCGTTTCGGTCAGTTCCGGCGGGAAGCCGTAGGTCTGCAAGAGGTTGAAGGTCTCGCGGCCGGAGACCGTCTTCGAGTTCGCCCTCCGCGTCTCTTCAAAGAGCCGCTCCACCCGCGGCATGCCGGCGTTGATCACCTCGAAGAACTGGCTTTCCTCATTCCGCAGACCTTGGGCCACGCGCTCGACCGTCTCCTGCAACTCCGGGTAGGGGCCTTGCATCATATCGGCCACGACCTTCGGCAGTTGGTAGAGGAACGCCTCGTGGATGCCCATCTGATAGCCATCCAACACGGCTCGACGGATCAGCTTGCGGACCACATAGCCCTGCTTCTCGTTGTCGGGATAGACGTTCTCGTGGATGGCGAACGAACAGGCCCGCACATGGTCGGTAATGCGGCGGAGGCGGCGGCCGTTGTCTTTGTCAAGGTCGCTGTCGCTTTCTGGCTTGTACTTCACATGGCAGACCTCGCCGGCCGCCTCGACCAACGGGCGGAGGATATCAATGTGGTAGTTCGTCTCGACGCCTTGCAGCACGGAGGCCATCCGTTCAAAACCCATGCCCGTATCAATGTTCTTGCTGGGCAGCGGACGCAGGTTATTCGGTGGGGAGCCAACGCGATTGAACTGCGTGAAGACTAGGTTCCAGACCTCGACCGATCCGCGAGGCGTGGTAACGTAGATTTCACTACAGGGCCCGCAGACGCCGTCAGGCCCCACGCTGGGGGCACTGGCCGGCCAGAAGTTTTCGTCCTCGTCCAGTCGCTTCAGACGATCGGACGGCAGCTTGACCTCATTGAGCCAGATATTGGCCGCTTCGTCGTCGTCCAGGTAGATCGTGGCCCAAAGTCGGTCGGGATCGACGCCCAACCACTGCTTGCTGGTCAAGAATTCCCATGCCCAGAGGATTGCTTCGCGCTTGAAGTAATCGCCAAAGCTGAAATTCCCCAGCATTTCAAAGAACGTATGGTGGTAGGCCGTGCGGCCGACGTTGTCGATGTCACCCGTGCGGAGGCATTTTTGACAGGTCGTCGCCCGCGTGAAGTCAAGCTTGCAGCGGCCGAGAAAGTTGTCCTTGAACTGGTTCATGCCGGCCGGTGTGAACAGCACGGAGGGATCCCAGCGAGGCACCAGCACGTCGCTGGGCCGACGAACACAACCTTTGGACTCGAAGAACGACAGGTATTTTTCCCGCAATTCGTCGCTTTTCATATGGGGATTCCCTAACGCAACCTGAAAATTAACGCCACAAACATCCCAAAACCCCAGGTTGCATTTGGGATTCCGAGAATCATCACCCGGCGCGGAGGAAACAAGGTTATCAGAATCCTTTATCATAGCGGGAGATGCGGCGCGTGAAAAGACGGCTTGCTCTATCCCACAGCTTTCGGCCAAGCGTCTTTATCAGCTATCCCCGGAACAGAAATTGCCGGCGACCAGAGTCGGCACATTTTTGGGA
>JBAWVO010000276.1:0-8647 GCA_037147235.1 Planctomycetota bacterium
AGGATCTGCTGACCCGCGAAGAATTCGACGACCAGGTCAGCGGCTTGCGCAAGGCACTGGGCCGATGAAGGCGGATCAGGTTCTCCTCGACGAACGCAAGGCAACCTTGGTCGCTCGGCGACTCGGCTTGGCTGTCACCGGGACGCTGATGACAGCTACCGTGGCCTCGCTGGTTCCCGATGGGGCTTCTTGGCCTTGTAGAGCTCGAGACGGGATTGCAGCGACGTCTTGTTCGTGTCGGTGGCCGACTCGTCCTTTCCCACTATACTGCTCGCGGTTGAGACTGACACTAACCCGAAGCGCGAGCGAGGTTGCTAAGTCGTTGCCTCGCTTGCGCTTCGGGCTGGTATGGATTGGGACAATCTCAACCGCGGACAGTATAACCTGCTTCGGTCACCCAATCCGCCGCGTCGAAGCAGCTCGGCCGCCGTCAAAAAGCCAAAAAACCGGCGGTTTTTCTTGACCCACAGGAAATTTGAATCGCAGGGTTTTGCCAGCCTGTCCTATGGCGATTGTCTGCGGCGGTGCTGTCCCTCCTCCGCAGGCAAGGGCACCAATCCGCTGACCGTTCAACTGTCGGGGAGAGGGGTCGCTTCCCGAAGAAAACGGCCGCGTCGGGCAGTGCCAAATGGCTCAATTCTCTACGGGGCATTAGGTGGTTTTTCCGCGGAGTCTTCCCGGTAACCGGCGTCGGTGATAATATCAGGGCGTAGCTTTCGATCATAATCTCTTATGGAAGGGCATGGAATGAGAAACTTCGTGATTGGTTGCTTTGTGCTTTTCGCAATGGCGGGGACGGCTTTGAGCGAGACGAAAGACCCGCCGAAGGGATTGGCGGTGGACTTGGGCGGTGGGGTGAAGCTGAAACTGACGCTCATCCCATCCGGCGAGTTCAAGATGGGTAGTGAAGAGTCGGCGGAGGACACGGCGGCCTTTTTCAAGAAAAACTACGGCGAGGATTTTCTAACCGCTGACTTTTTCAAGAACGAGCACCCGCAGCACCGGGTTCGGATCACCAAGCCGTTTTACCTGGGTACGTACCACGTCACGCGGGGCCAGTTCCGGCAGTTTGTCGCCGACACAGGGTACAAGACGGACTCGGAGAAGGGTGAGGATCCGGGGGCTTTCGGCTGGGACCCTGATAAAAAGGAGTTTGACTTCAACGAGAAATATTCTTGGCGGAACGCGGGTTTCGAGCAGACCGACGAGCACCCAGTGGTGAACGTAAGCTGGAACGACGCGAAGGCATTCTGCGAGTGGCTGAGCAAGAAGGAGGGCAAGACCTACCGATTGCCCACGGAGGCCGAGTGGGAATATGCCTGCCGTGCGGGGACGACAACGCGGTATTCCAGCGGCGATGACCCTGAAACGCTGGCCAAGGTCGGTAACGTGGCCGATGCGACGGCCAAGGCGAAGTTTCCAAACTGGACATGGGCGATTAAAGCCAGCGACGGCTACGTGTTTACGTCGCCGGTGGGTTCATTCCAGCCGAATGCCTTTGGGCTTTACGACATGCACGGCAATGCCTGGCAGTGGTGCGCGGATTGGTATGGCGAGGATTACTATGCGAAGTCACCGGTGGACGATCCGAGTGGTCCTACAACGGGCTCGGACCGTGTGCATCGCGGCGGTAGCGGGCGCAACAACGCCAGGTACTGCCGGTCGGCGAACCGTTACAGGAACACGCCCGAGTTCCGGCGCTACAACCTGGGCTTCCGCGTCTCCCAAGTTCCGGCGGACTAGTCAAATCAAGGGGAGCGAGCCACGAGGCAAGGTGCTCCTGGGTCCAGGGCGAAGCCCTCGCTTGCTGGGGCAAAACCGTAAGGCCCGGCCGGTCCGGTAGGCTGAATGGCTCGAAGGCCCCGCTGGGCTTTGTCGTGTCTTTTTCAGAAAAATGGAGGTTCGTAACCTGCGGCGGTCACCCCCTCCTCCGCAGCGAAGCGGCTCGGCCGGCGTCAAAAAGTCAGGAAACGGTCTTTTTTCTTGACCCTCAGACAATTTGACTCTCCCACCTGACTTTGCTGTCGAGGCGGTCAAGTGGATATCCTTGCCAGTGCGCAACGGTTGCGCACTTGGACGCCAGGCTACGGCCGCTGATATGACCGCCGGCACAGGTGCAATGCCGACGGCAGATACATGCACCAAGGCCCCTGGTAGCGATTCTTGCGGCCTCTTGCGTTAAGGCTCCCAGTGAACGCCCATGAGCCAAACCCAGCAGATACGTTCTTGGCGACTCTTGCTGAGCCTACTGCGTGCCAATCTCGCAAAAAGTCGCCAAGAGCAAGGATTTCACCTGAATCGAGTCCGAATTGATGATGATGCCCGCGTCGGACCCAAAATGCACATTGTCTGGACGATATGCAAAGAATCGTCGGTCTATGTAATACGTCACGGTGTCATGGCACCAGGGCAGGGGAAGGTTATTGATGTGCGCTGTTATCCGATTCTGCCCCCGCTACGACTAACGAAGCCCATGCCAAAGCCTCTGGATGGGGCGTGATGAACGTCTGGCGTCGAAACACCCACCAAGGGACGGAGGCATTTTGCCGACCGGCAAAATATCGCCGCCAGACGATGGAACGGGAAAGTGATCTCGAGGCATGGCCACTGAGCAGTCAGGTGACGGCCTATCATGACCAGTGCCAGCCCATATTGCCTACGGTCATAGGAATCAGCAAATCAAAACGCGACTGCGCTTTCCTCCGGCAGACTCGACCTCGTAGCGTGTCGGTTGTGGCTGACTCTGTTCGACGGTCACGATTTCCGCTCCTCGGCTGCAATGCCTCGGATCATTCGCCACACAATAAACAGTGGGATCAGCCCGAAGAATCCGAACGAGCAGTCAATCAACCGCCAGTATAGCGGGATGCCTCGGATCATCCCGCAGATCAGGGCCAGCGGAACAACCGCCACGCAAGCGATCATGCCAAACTCTACCACCCAAATGTTTTTGACAGGGGCCTTGATCGGTCCCCAAAAGACGACGGCGATGATCAAATGGGCAAAGGCCAGCCAATCGGTGCCGTAAGCCAGGAATGGATAGTTGCCGTAGGAGGTGTCAAGCCCTTCGCGAACATGGGAGAGCCACCACGCCAGCCTGGAAAACATGATCGCCGTGTGGGTGCCCCCGCCAAACCACGCGGCCAGGAGTCTTGTCTCCCACACGAGCGGAAATGCCGTCAGGCCTCGGGGTGAATGTGGGTGCAAAGCAGTGCATCTTCAACCGCTTCAGCCAGTTCGTTGGCGTCGGCATGTCGATAAGCAAGTCCCACGGGAGCAATCCGCATAGCCCCACCGTTGCCGAAGGAACCCTCGGGGAATTGCAAACGGCCCGTGCCCCGATAGTCGCCGCCATCGGCCAGCAATCGCATGACGCGATGTGCCGCTCCGCCGTAACCCCTCCACGGCTCGTAAAACTCCGCGTACTTGGTTGAAACGTGGGCGACGTCCACGCGACCGCACTCGACTAGGCTGGTGGCCAGCGCGAGTGTCATCCGCGTGTCGTCGGTGTAACAGCCGAAGCCCCTCCCTGACTCGGTAGTGATGGCCATGTAGTTACTCCCCGATGACGGTCGAGTCATCATTTTCTTTGAGGCAGGCCGGGCAATACCAGGGGGCGGGATTCTTTACGGGTCTTGGGCTTCGTTTGCGGCACTTGGCACAGTGGAAGCGTTTGCCTTTTACGGCGGTCTTGGGTCGTGTCTTCTTTCCGGTCTTGGGAATGTTCTTCGTCATCGGTAATACAGGACGACGACGCTCTTGCCCCGATAGTCGGCAAGCCATACCTGCTGGCCGTCGTGGGTCTCACGGGTGAAGTCTGGGGCCAAATCACAATGCCACGGCTGCTGATTGCGGGCACTGGGGGTCTGCATTGCGGCAACCAGGAGTTTCCGGATCAGTTCTTCGGGTACGGGTCGGTCGAAGTAGGTGCGGATGCTGCGGCGAGTGCGAATTGCTTCCAAGGTGTCCATATCCATATCCTTCAGAGTTTGCAAAGGTTCTTTGGAGCTTGTCAGCTACAACTCAATCTTCGTCCCCAGCACTTCCAAAAACTTCCGAATCCACTCGGGATGCCCAGGCCAAGCGGCTGCGGTTACGAGGTTGCCGTCCACTACAGCATTGGAAAACGTCTCGTTGACGTCTTTCCATACGGCCCCAGACCGGACGAGATCGGGCTTGATGGCGGGGTAGGCTGTACAACGACGGCCAGTCACCACGCCTGCGGCCAGGAGAATCTGCTGCCCATGGCAGATCGAAGCCAGGGGTTTACTGGTCTGGGCGAAGTGCCGGACGATCTGGAGTACCCTTTCGTTCAGACGGAGGTATTCTGGGGCACGCCCACCAGGGATAACGAGGGCATCGTACTGGGCCGGGTCCACGGCGTCGAAATCGGCATTGAGGGTGAAATTGTGCCCGCGCTTCTCACTGTAGGTCTGGTCGCCCTCGAAATCATGGATGGCAGTCCTCACTACCTCGCCCTGCTTTTTGCCTGGGCACACGGTATCGACCTGGTGGCCGACCATCAAGAGCATCTGGTACGGCACCATCACCTCGTAGTCCTCGACGTAGTCGCCCACGAGCATCAGGATCTTCTTTGCGGCCACACCATCGTCGATGGCGATCACGGCGGCAGTGGCGGCCGATTGGCCAAGGATCATAAACACCGGTTCCATGCGGATCGAACCGAAGGCGATGTGCGAACTGCTGACGCACACGGGAACCAGCAGGTTTTCGCACTCCCCATCTCTCGGGGCGATCGAGCCATAGCCGATCTGGTAGGGACCATTGGTTTCCACGCTGATGTCGCCCTCATTCTGGACGTGGCCGGAGGACGTGACATAACGCTGCACGTTGTGCGAGTCCATCGTGTAGGAGCCCACGACTACCGACTTGCCCATCGCCTTGACCTGTACGGCCGCGGTGATCGCCGCGCTGGTTCCACCGTAGACCACGATGTCGTACTTGCCCAAGCTGTTTGACGAGCCGATGCCGGAAGCATCTGCCCCGAACGCTGTGAGGGATGACAGAATCCATGCGCTGATGGTGAACGAAGCGAAGAGTGGTTGTCGGCGACTGCGCATCGTAGTACTTTCGTGAAGGAGGGTGTCTGCCCCTGCGCCCGTGCCACTAGCCCAGGACGACCAGGCTGTGGGCGATGACGTTCTTTGGTAGGCCGACGAACTGGTGCAACCCTTTCAAGCGACGTATCACTCTCCGCTGACGGTGTTTCGATTAGACCAGGAGGTAGTGTCGATCTTCCCACCCATGTCGGCAGTGACACATTTCTGCGGTTTGCCCGGCGAACTGCGGCCTTCACGTTTGTACTTTTCCAGGAGTTCCTTGAGTTCCCGCACCGTTTCCGGATGCTCCGCATAGAGATTTCGGCGTTCGGGCAAGTCCTGACGCAGGTCGAATAACTCGCCGGGCTGATGGTGGATCGTGTAACCCCGCTCTCGCTTGAACCATTCCGGCTCGCGATTATCGTCGCCGGTCGCGTGGTCGATAAGCACCCAGGAACCCTTGCGGATGGCAAAATAACCATTGCAGCTATGATGAACGGTTGCCTCGCGGACCGGGTGGTCGTACGGCTGCCCAAGCAGGACCGGAAGGATATTGCAACTGTCTTCGCCAGCATTGTCAGGTAGTTCCGTGTCGAGGATCGCCGAGACGGTCGCCATGAGGTCGATGTGGCACATGGTCTCCGTGCTGAGGGAACCCGGTTTGATCTTGCCGGGCCAGCGGGCGAGCATCGGCACTCGGTGGCCACCCTCCCATGTATCGCGCTTCGCGCCTCGCAGTTCGCCCATGCTGTAGTGGCCATACTGCCGGATACGATCGTACACGCCAGGGTTGACTTCCCCCGTGATCTCAGGGCCGTTGTCGCTGGTGAAAATCACGAGCGTGTTGTCAGCAATGCCAGCACGCCGGATGGCTTCGAGCACCTGGCCCACGGTCCAGTCGACCTGCGCCACGAAGTCTCCGTAATCTCCAGCGAGGCTCTTGCCCTTGAACTCCGCCGCTGGCACGACAGGATAATGCGGCGCAGTGAGCGGGAAGTAGAGGAAGAACGGCCGCCGAGGCGAGGCCTTCGCCGCGTCGTCAATGTACTTGACCGCCCGCCGGGTCAGCTCCGGCATGATGTCCACCCACTGCCAGCCAGGCAGCATCGGGCCACGGTTATTGAACTCCGGCCGGTTGGGCAGGCTGGGGATGCCCAGAGTATGGTTGTTCTCGATGAAACAGTACGGCGGGTAGTTCGGCACGTCGGTGCCAAAGTAGTAGTCGAAGCCGCGAGTTGTAGGGCCTGCGGCGATGGGCTGACTGAAGTCCACGTTGCTAAGCCGGTCTGGTCCGCTGCGTGGCGGACGTCCATCCTTGGTCGCCCACTGCCAGCCCAGGTGCCATTTGCCGATGCATGCCGTGGCGTAGCCGTGTTTCTTCAAGAGCGAGGGCACCGTAAGCCGGTCTTTCTCGATGAGCGTTTCGCCCCAAGGGGCCAGCACGCCATGCTTCAGCCGCGACCGCCAGCAATAACGCCCGGTAAGGATTGCGTACCGCGTCGGCGTGCAGACGGAGGCCGGAGCGTGGGCGTCCGTAAAACGGATTCCGCTGGTGGCTAAGTGGTCCAAATTGGGCGTGGGGATTTTCGTGGCCGGGTTATAGCAGCCGACATCCCCGTACCCCAAGTCGTCCGCCAGGATGTAGACGATGTTAGGCATGGACGCCGCTTCCGCCGCTCCAGCGGTTGTTGCAATCGAGGGCAGCAAGGCCAAAAGGGCGCATAAGCCGATGTTCGTGGGGTTCATAATTTGGGGCTCTTTCGGATTGAGGTTGTGAGTCAGAGACGCCAGGCATAAAGATCCTACTTTTTGCTCTTGCCGCCCTTATCTCGTTTGGTTTCGGCGACGGCGGCGTTCATTTCTTTTCGCCATTGCCACATGGTTTCCCATTGGGCCTGATCCGCCTTGGCAGGATCAAAGCGGCTGGCGTCCACATCCACATAAAGCCGGCGGTACTTTGCTGGGTCAAAATCGGGATTGGGCGTGTTCTCCTGAGCGTTGACCGCCTTGCGCCAGGCGGACAGGGCCGCACGCATTTGGCTCACCTGCTCGGGCTGCGATTCGGCCAGATCCTGAGCTTCGCCAATGTCTTTACGGAGATCGTAGAGTTCGGCCCTTTCCTCGTCGTAATACTCGACCATCATCCAGTTGCTGTCCCGTAAGGCACCACTGGGACGGCTGCCCTGATTCGTGTAATGAGGGAAGTGCCAGAAGAATTTTCTGGCCGGCAAAGAGCCGTGCCCGGTCAGCAATGCCGCAATGCTCACGCCGTCCAGCCCGGCGGGGATCGGTTGCCCGACCAGTTCCAGCAATGTGGGAACCCAATCGGTGTTG
The DNA here is from genome assembly GCA_037147235.1 of Planctomycetota bacterium. Classification (GTDB taxonomy): domain Bacteria; phylum Planctomycetota; class Planctomycetia; order Pirellulales; family Thermoguttaceae; genus JANXQG01. The sequence goes on from JBAWVO010000276.1 coordinate 7,395, forward strand.
ATGACTGGATCGTCGGCCACTTTTCCGGCAGGTACGTGGCCCGGCCAGCGGACAATCAACGGGATGCGCAGGCCGCCTTCGTACACGAATCCTTTGCCGGCCCGGTAGGGCGAGTTATAGGTGACCTTGGGATGCGGTCCCTCGGGCACGTGCAATCCGCCGTTGTCGGAGGTGAAGACGACAAGGGTCTTGTCGGTCAGCTTCAGGGCATCGAGCTTGGCCATCAGCCGGCCGACCGTGTCGTCGAGTGTCTCGATGACCCCAGCATAGACAGGCTCGAAAGCCTGGGCATTATCGCGGATGCGACGAGGTTGCGCATCGTAGGGAATGTGGGGAGTATTATGGGCCAGATAGACGAAGAAGGGGCGGTCTCGGTGTTCCTCGATGAAATTCTCGGCAGCGGCCGTCAGGTCGTATTCCCCTTTGCCTCCCTCGGTTGGCGAAGGTTTGGTATTGGCTTTGCCGGCATGGTACATGTCGAAGCCGTGTTCCACAGGCCCGAATTTAGCACCGCCGACGTGCCATTTGCCGATGGCCGCGGTCACGTAACCGGCCTCCTTGAGATAGTTGCAAATCATTGTTTCATCAAGCGGCACCTGCATTTCGATTTCCGGGTGGATCACCTTCTGTGAGGCCGCGTTGGGACGCCCCGGAAGAAACGTGGTCAGGTGCAGGCGAGCCGGGGCCTTGCCGGTAAGGATGGCAGCCCGCGAGGGCGAGCAGATCGGCTGGGCGCAGTATGCGGAAGTGAACCGCATGCCCTGTTGCGCAAGGCGGTCGAGGTTAGGCGTATGATGGTCTTGCCGCCCGTAACAATGCAGGTCCTTGATACCCAGGTCGTCGCAGAGGATAAAGAGGATATTCGGTGGTGTTGGACGATTCCCAGAATCGCCGGCCGCCGCTCGTGCATCTCCTGCGGACATACCCACCGCCAGGGATACGACGGTCAATATCTGCACTGCGAAAGTTGCTTTCATCTTTCTTACGTTCATTACGGAGTTCTTTCATTGCCGCCTTGTCAAACACCAGCCGGTTTTCGCTTATCGTCGTTGTGGCGTCTGAGGCTGGGCACCAGGGGCGTAAGAAATGCTATTGCCGGGAGCAACCTTCAGTCCCCACTGCTTAATATAGTACGCAGCGGGACGGAACGGGTCGCCAATTGTTCGCAGGACAGCTTGTAGGCGATCGTCGAATTGCCGGCACAACGCGGCACATTCCGGCACGGTTGCAAGATTCCTCAGTTGATACGGGTC
>JBAWVO010000277.1:0-8616 GCA_037147235.1 Planctomycetota bacterium
GTTGGTTCGTATGGGGGCTCGTTTCACTCTCCCCACCCTACTTCTGCACCTAAAAACGGAAGAGCCCAAACTTCTTACGAGCCTTTTATTCTAGTGGCGATGAAACGCTCCGGCAACCGGGGGGTAGGGGGGTAGGTATTTTTTCTCACCCTACAATTATTCATATTTCGCACACAGAACCGGAAGAGCCAGTTTTTCACCGGGAGTCAATCCGCGTGGCCGAAGGAATAGCGGCCGAGGAAATGGCGGCCAACCCCCCTTGGCGCAAGGAAGAAAATCGCTTAGACTGAGAGGTTTCACCCCCATTTGGAACCTGTACGTACAGGAACGACGGTCATGCAAACGCGGCCCCGCACAAAGTTTGTGATGCAACTCAAGTCTCGCCGCTGTCCGAAGTGCGGCGCGAAGCTCAATAATCAGGTGAAGCGCTGCAAGCGCTGTCACCAGGCGCAGACGAAGCCAAAGAAGTAACCTTGTAGCATAGGTGCCTCGCCTGCGCGCTAGGTTTTTGAAACAGGTTGCCTATTTTCCCAGCAGCTCATCGACCGCAGTGCCGATGTCGGCGCGTGCGATGAGTGTTTCTCCGACCAACATGGCATCGACGCCGGAGCGTTGAAGTAATTCGACGTCGGCCCGATGGCGGATGCCGCTCTCGCCAACCACGCGATGTCCAGCCGGAATCTCTTGGCGGAGGCGGATTGTGTGCTCCAGATCGACATGGAAAGTCCGCAGATCGCGGTTATTGATGCCGATCAGCTTGGCCCCGGCCGCCAGCACCCGTGGGAGGTTGGCCGGATCGTAAAGTTCCACCAGCGGCGTCATTCCGAGCGAGACGATCGCCTCGTGTAGCGAGCAAAGCTGGCGATCGTCGAGACATTCGGCGATCAGTAGCACGGCGTCCGCCCCGGCGGACCGGGCCTCGATCACCTGATAGGGGTCGATAATAAAATCCTTCCGCAGCAGCGGCAGCGTGACCGCCGCGCGGATCTGACGCAAATAGTCGAGGCTACCCTGGAAATAAGGCGCATCGGTCAGTACGCTGATGCAGGCCGCACCATGCTGTTGATACGTACAGGCGATCTCAACCGGGTGGAAATCGGCACGGATCACGCCTTTCGACGGGCTGGCCTTCTTCACTTCCGCGATCAGGCGGATCGTACCTCGGCCATCGAGGGCAGCGAAAAAATCGCGAACCGGAGGCGCAGCGGATAATGATTCGCGCAGTTGCTCCTCGGGCACGCGAATCTTGGCCGCAGCCACTTCGCGTTCTTTATCGGCGACAATCTTGTCGAGAATGGTGGGCATAGTTCGTATAAGTGGCGCACTTATTCCTCAAAGTAATCAGAATCAATTCGCTTCAGAACAAACGTGCGGTAGGTCGTCACGCCGATACCAAAGTCAATCATCAAGCCTGTGAGCATTGCCCCATCAATCAGAACAATTTTCCTTTCAATCATTTTAACGTAGTCCCAAGCCGGTTGCGAGAATGTTGAGGTTGTGATGAATACTCCTTTCTTCGCTCTGAATCCCTCCATACTTCCAACAAACGCCTGAATATCAGGGCGACCAACTTGGCCTGTCCATCGCTTCGCCTGAATAACGATTTCATCAAGCCCAAGTCTGTCTTCCTTGATTCTCCCGTCAATTCCACCGTCAGCGGTTTTGCCAACTGCTTTCCCCGCATCCTCAATGGAACCGCCATAGCCCATAGCCACAAGCAGTTCGATCACGACACGTTCAAAGAATGTCGAGGAACAGGCCATGAGTTGCTCTAGCAATTCGGCAGCCAACGCCTCACGCAACGTCTGATAGCCATTCTCAAGCAATTCCTCCGGCGTTTGGGTTGGCACTTCCTGAACGCCCTTGTCATCACCAGGCTTTGTTATGTTTTTGCTGCGAAATGCAAGAAATGCTGGATACTTTTCCAGATACTTCATGTCTATTCGAGGGGGATTCTCGGCTAAAGCGTTCTTGCCATCCTCTGTGATTCGCACCACACCGCGATTTGGCTGTACAAGCAGTCCGGCGTTCTTGAGATAGGTTTTTGCCCAACCGACACGATTTGCGATGACAGTGGTTTGTCCGCTCGGCAGCATTTGCTGCATCTCTTGCTCTGTCAGTTGACATTTGTCTGCCGTAGCCTTTGTTACCTCTTGCATCACATGGTCTTGGCAGTCGCCTAATATTTGCAACAGCGGCAACATTATGCTTTGAAAGTCGGGAATGCTCATTGCGGTTAGTCCTTTGAGGTTTCTGAATTTCGGTCAATCGATCCACCGGCAACGTATCGCCGCAAAAATTAGGCATCTGCCTCGCCCGATTCCGCTGGATCGTCGTCCGCAGGGGCATCCAGTTTGTCCACCTGCTTGGATAGCTTCTTTTGCTCCGATTGCACACGGCGTTCGACCTTCTTTAGATCCTCCGCTGCCGGCAGTTTTTCCAGAACGATACCCCGATCCGTAAGCACTTTTCGGACATCTTGATTGTTTTTGACGTGCTCGCGTGTGATGGTTGGCTCCGTCCGTAGGTTGTCCTTTTTGATGTTGAAATTCGTGATCTCGTTGGCGAAGTCTTTCGCCTTGATGGTGATTACAGGCAGAAAATCAGCTAGTGGACGAGACTTCGGCACACCAAGCCGATTTTTCATGTCCTGCGTCGTCATCCCCCCGAACAGGGCTTGGTCGCCCTTACTGCGGATGCGGGCGAAGCTCTGGTTGTCTTTGAGCCTTTCAAAGATGATTCCCGATAACTGCCTCTCAGATTCCGTCAGTTTCTTACGAGCGTTGAGACGCTCCATTTCCTCCAACCGCTGCTCGATGACCTCCATTTTTCGAGTTTGCACGGCGAAATAGGTCTGGGCAAAGGCGACAGGTTCCTTGTTTGAGTCGCCGTTCTGAGCGATCAGGTAGCAGGCGTAGCGGGTGAGCATCACGTCGTCGATTTCCCGCCGGGCACCGGAGCCGACATCAACCATTTTCGTGGTATCAAGAAAATGGTCTGTGACGTCGAAACCCGATGTCATGCAAGCGACTTTGGCCTTCTCAATGACCTTGGAAAAATTCTCCCAGCGTTCGTAGCCGAGGAGTGGTTGCAAATCGCGAGCCAGCCAAAAGGTTGTGCCACCTTCGGTCTCAGTTTGCATACACTGCTCAAAACTGGAATGAAGTTGGACGATCAGTTCTTTCTTCATCATTTGGCTTTCATTTGATTTGGAGGATCAGGAACCCTTGCGCAACCCCGTGCCACATTAATGCTTGAAATGCCTTCTTCCCGTAAATATCATCGGCACGCCATGCCGATTGCAGGCGGCGATGGCATCCGTATCGTTGCGTGAGCCGCCGGGCTGAATCACGGCGACCACGCCCACCGCGGCGGCCGCCTCGATGGAATCGGGGAAGGGAAAGAATGCGTCGGAGGCCATCACCGATCCGCGGACGCGGTCGCCCGCCTTCTTGATGGAAATTTCCACCGAATCGACGCGGCTCATCTGCCCGGCACCGGTGCCGAGCAACATGCGGTCCTTGGCCAACACGATGGCGTTGGACTTCACATGTCGCACCATCGCCCAGGCAAAACGTAGATCGGCCAACTGGGCCGGCGTCGGCGGACAGTCGGTCACGACCTTCCACTCATCCTCTGGATCGGGCAGCGTATCGGCATCCTGCAAGAGCATTCCGCCGTCCAACACACGATAGGCCCAGCGGGCGAGCGGCTTCGCGATTGGTCCGGCAGCCATCAGACGCACGTTGGCCTTCCATTTAGGCACCGTGGTCAGAATCGCAATTGCCTCGGGATCGAATTCCGGGGCAAGGATGGCCTCGACGAACATGCCCGGTTCGGTGAGCACCTGGGCCGTGGCCGCATCAACCCTGCGGTTCAGCCCCAGCACCGAACCAAATGCACTGAGCGGGTCGCCCGCCATGGCCAACTTCAGGGCTTGGGCCAGTGTGCCTGCCTCGGCGGCACCGCAAGGGTTATTGTGCTTGATCACCACGGCGGCCGGATCGCTGAAGTCCCGGACCATGGCCAAGGCACTGTCGAGATCCAAAAGATTGTTGTACGAAAGCTCTTTGCCATTGAGTTGCCGGGCGGTGACCACGCTGGCCCCTTCGCTTTGAGCCGCCGCATAAACGGCCCCCTGCTGATGCGGGTTCTCGCCGTAGCGGAGTACCTGCTGCCGCTGGAATCCCAGGTGCAACGTGCCCGGAAAGCGTCCTTCGGCCGTCACGCCGGCAAAATAGTCGGCGATGGCCCGATCGTAAAGAGCCGTGTGCGAAAAAGCCTCGCCGGCCAGCTTCCGCCGCAGATCCAACGTAGTGCGGCCGTGGGCCTGGATCTGTTGAAGGATCTCGCCGTACTGCCGTGCATCGGTGGCAATCGTCGTGAAGGCATGGTTCTTGGCCGCCGCGCGGACCATCGTTGGCCCGCCGATGTCGATCTGCTCGATCGCCTGTTCGAGCGTCACGCCTGGCTTGCGGATCGTGGTCTCAAACGGATAAAGATTGACGACTACCAGTTCAAAGGTCAGGATGCCATGCTCGGCCATGGCTTGCATGTCCTCTGGGTTGTCGTGTCGGCAGAGGATGCCGCCGTGAACCTTGGGGTGCAGTGTCTTGAGCCGCCCGTGCATCATCTCGGGGAAGCCCGTATAGTCCGAAACGTCGCGAACCGCGATGCCTTCGGACTCCAGGTGCTTGCGGGTTCCGCCGGTGCTGAAGATTTCCACGCCGGCGGCAGCCAGTCCGCGGGCGAAATCGGCCAGTCCTTGTTTATCGCTGACACTGACCAAAACACGTTGAATGCGAGGTGATTCCATGAAAGATTGGGAGCTGAAGAAACGGATGTGTGCAAGGCGGAAGTTTTTCAGTTCCGCCCGAAGTACAAATTCTAACGTACCGAGGCCGAATGGGAAACCGTAGCTTTGTTCGGCGCGGGTCTCCTGACCCCGCCGAAAACCCGACCGAAGGTCTCCCGGAGTCCTGCCACTGCTTTTACACTGCTCTTCCGGCAAATATCCATTCTTGCTACGATTCGTACTCTCCAAGGAAGGTGCGATGAAAGTACTGGCTCTGATTGAAAGCGCGGACCACGTCTGCTACCGGTATCGATTCAACGCGCTGGCCTGGGATCTAGCCCAGGAGGGGCTGTTGCTCGATGCCCTGCCTATCGAAAAGGGTTTTGGGCGAATCTCCACCTTATTGGCGGGGAGCCATGCCGATATCGTCGTTTTGCAACGTAAACTCTTGCCCGCTTGGCAATTAGCCATCCTAAGGCAGAACGCGAAATGCCTCGTCTACGACATCGACGATGCCCTTTTTCGCCACGATGCCTTCACGAAAAAGAAGCAGCAAAGCCCCAGCCGTTTGTCCCGCTTCCGCGGCATGGTGCGGGCGGCCGATGCCGTGCTGGCAGGAAACAACTATCTGGCCCAATTCGCTTCGGCTTACGCGGATCCCAACCGGGTATACTTCGTGCCAACTTGCGTGGAACCCTCTTGGTATCCCCTAGCCAGCCACTGCCGCACCGGTTCCTCGGCTCGCCTCGGTTGGATCGGCCAGCGGAGCATGATTCCGTCGCTTAACGCCATGGAAGAACAGTTGACTGCGGTTGGCCGGCGGTTGCCGGAGGTTTCGCTCCGCGTGATCAGCGACGCTTTGCCACAAATAGGGGGCATGCGGACGGAACTTCGCCCTTGGTCTTCGGCCACTGAAACCGCCGAACTGGCCGCCACGGACATCGGCATCAGTTGGCTATGCGACGACCTCTGGAGTCAGGGCAAATGCGGGCTCAAGGTCCTGCAATACATGGCCGCCGGATTGCCGGTTGTGGCCAATTCGGTGGGTGTGCATCGAAAAATGATCGTCCACGGCGAATCCGGTTTCCTGGCCGATACGCCGGACGAATGGGCCGAGGCGGTTGCACGCTTGGCGGAAAACCCGGCCCTTCGTCACCGCATGGGCACCGCCGCACGCCGTCGTGTCGAAAGCGACTACAACGTCCGTCGCTGGGGTCCAAGGGTTGCCAAGCTGTTGCGGCAATTGGTCGACAAGCCGCCTTGCAATTCTCCGCGGGAGTTCGGTAGCGTAAAAGGCAATTTCATCCTATAATCTGGACACGGTTCAAATCACGATAACAATCAGGTCGTCTCGTTCTTGGCCGCTCAAATTACTTATTTCCGCAATTTTCGCAATTTCGACCCGCCGGCACTGGTAGCCGTCTGGCAGAGCCGCGCGGGGCAACCGGGATTGAACTCGACGGTCAACCTCGAAATTTTCGAGCAGTTCGTCCTAGCCAAAACGTACTTCGATGCCAAAGGGTTGATCCTGGCCTGCGACGGCGATCGCATGCTTGGATTCGCCCACGCAACCTTTGGAGCCAACGACACCGAAGACGGTGTTTCCACCGAGTTAGGCACAACTGCGCTGCTCCTAGTCCGGCCCGACTGCGACGAGGCCCAAGTGGCCGCCGGGCTGCTGGAACATTCCGAAGCCTATCTCCGCCGGCAGGGGGCACAGGTTCTCTACGGCGGCGGAATCCGCCCGCTCAACGGTTTTTATTTCGGCCTTTACGGGGGAAGCGAGTTGCCGGGTGTGCTGGAGTCGGATGCCGTGGCCCAACAGGTTTTCAGTTCGCATGGCTATCGCGAAATTGATCGCACATTGCTCTTCCGCCGCGACCTGAGCACCTTCGAGGCGGTCGTCGATCGCCGGCAGATGCAGGTTCGCCGGCAGATGGTCGTGGAAGTGGTGGTCGATCCGCCGTCCCGAACCTGGTGGGAGGCATGTACGCTGGGTATGTTCGATCTCGTGCGTTTCGCGCTCGTTCCGCGCGCCGGCGGCTCGGCGGTAGCAACGGCCACTTTCCGCCGCATGGACCTCGTGTCCACCACCCTGCAACCACCGTCGCTGGGGCTTATCGAGGTCTGGGTTGAAGAGTCGTCTCGTCGCCGCGGCCTGGCGATCTTCCTGCTGAGCGAGGCGTTTCGCCAATTCATCCGCGAGGGTACACGCGAGGTCGAGGTCCAGGCCATGCAGCACAACCTGGCTGCCCAATCGCTCTATCGCAAAATGGGCTTCCAGCAGTTCGGGCAGGGAAGCGTGCTCCGCAAGGAGTGAAGATATTTTTTCAACTAAGGAGACTTTGTCTTGGAAGCCCTGCTCAAAACCATCCTCATGGGGATCGTCGAAGGAATCACCGAGTTCCTGCCCGTTTCCTCGACGGGCCACCTGTTGCTGACCAACGCGCTGATCGATTTCGACAAAGTAATGGGGGGCGAAAAGGCGGCCAAGGCGTTTGAAATCATTATCCAATTCGGCGCGATTCTGGCGATCCTGTTCGTTTTTCCTAAGCGTTTTGCTAGGCTCGCCCAGTTCAAAGACAACCAGGGACTCGCCGGCATCCGCGGCCTTTGGCTGTTGCTGCTTACCTGCATTCCTGCGGGCATTCTCGGTTTTCTATTGAATCGGAAAATTGAAGACAAGCTGATGGACCCCTCACTGGCCCCGATCACCGTGGCGGCAGCCTTTGCGGTGGGTGCCTTTTGGATGCTCGCCGTGGAATGGTATCGGCCCAAGACTAAGATCGTGGGGCTTGACTCCATGACGTGGAGAGAGGCACTGTTGATGGGTGTCTATCAATGTTTCGGCTTGTGGCCGGGGATGTCGCGGAGCGGCTCGACGATCCTCGGCGGCATGATGTCCAACATCGATCGCAAGACGGCCGCCGAGTATTCCTTCCTGGCTGGCGTTCCCCTGATGTTCGCTGCCACCGTCTTCAGTCTGCACAAGCATTACCACGACCTAGACCTATCGCAGTGGAATCTACTGGCCGTGGGCTTCGTGGTTTCCTTTTTCACCGCCTGGATTGCGGTCAAGCTCTTCATTCATTTCCTCAGCCGGCACACGCTCGTCTCCTTTGCCATCTATCGTCTTCTTGCTGCCGCCGCGGTCGCCTGGTGGATGATCGATTGGGCCATCGTGCGCCACGGGCTGGGGTAGGGCGATGCAAAGTTGGGCTTGACAGAGAAAATCCGAGAGTGGTGAAGAGGGGAAATCTATTTCGCGAACAATGATACCGGGAGTGTAGTGGTTTGTCCCGGAGGGACATTTGACAATAGCCCCTCTGGGGCAAATTGCCTCGCCCTCGTAAACAAATCCCACCCGACCGCCCCAGCACGCCAATCCCAACTTTGCATCGCCTTAGGACCGGCGCAGAAATAACTGTCGTGTTTTGCCCACTCGCCGAGCAGGGGCAGACGGCACACGGAGTGTGCCTGCTACTTTTATTGCGACAGTTATTTCTGCGCCGGTCCTTAGGTTGCGACCCCTTCGGGGTCGGCGATTTTCTCGATCGTATACCCCGGGTGCGCTGCGCGACCCGGGGCTAATCGCAGTGACCCCTCCGGGGTGCATCCCGAGGGATGCCAGCAATTAGCCGGTGGTTGCGGAGCGTTAGCGAAGCCACCACCGGTTTCGATTTGTGATACCCCTCCTCGTGCGTACCTTCTTATGCTCAAAACCGACAAACTCCTCTCCCCGCCAATAAAACACCTCTCTTGATTGCGCCTGGTGTCCTAGCCGGATTGCACGGCCGGAAGGGTTAACCATTCCCTGAGGG
>JBAWVO010000278.1:0-8615 GCA_037147235.1 Planctomycetota bacterium
CTCGACGCTGAAATCGGCCCACTTGCCGTTAAGTGGCGCAAGTATGGCCAGAAGGGCTTAGAACTCTTCCACGAGAGCGGTGCTTTGCTCAACCGTAGCTTGGGAGATCCCGACAAACGCTTGTCGTACGGCGGGAAGATCCTTTTGAATACGGCGAACAGGCTGGGAATCTCGCAATCCGAACTCAGTCGGATGCGGTGGTTTGCCCGCTTGTTCACGAGTGTTGCTGAATTTCATCAGCAGCGGCCCGATCTCAATACCTGGACCGCCTTCAAAAAGGCGCTGCCGATCCTGAAGGTCCAACTGGCCCAACAGGAGACGCATACCTCAAAGAAGCCGACGGCCGCGGCCAAGTTGGCCGCTGTCGCCAAATCCGTGGCTGGAATCAACGAGAAGCTCAGCCAGATCGAGAATCTGGCTGATGACGACTTGTTGAAGCCGCTTACGAACCTGGGGGAGCAGGTGAAGACGCTCGCAGAGCGTCTCAGCATGTCTGTTACGGTCTGACAGGACTGATACCTCACTGTACGCCCCTGGCGTGTAGTGCTGGCGGTGCCAAAGCCGCCATACCTTAATTCGTTTTTTTAGCATTTCAACCTTCCACAGCCCCTACTTTTTCATCCTGGCTGGTCACGCGACCACAATCTGCTCGGCGTTGCGGCGATCTTGCCGCAAGAGCGAGTCGTGACGGAGACAAACTGGACCTCAAGTCCAGCGCGTCTGACGCCCATTTCGTCCCGGTATTTTCCCAACATAAAAACGCCGTCCCGGTACGATCCCGGCACGGCAAGGGTGGTTCAAGGGAGGCTAGAAAAGGGCCTGGAAGCCGTTCTAGGGCAACGACTTCCAGGCCGACATGTTACGTCTGCGATACACCTGATATACCACCTCCGGGGGGACTCAAAATCCAGTACTCGCAAGGGTGTGAGGGTTCAAGTCCCTCCTCCGGTACTTCATAAGGCGTTGTCAGATAAGGACTTCTGACAACGCCTTTGTTGTTGCCTAAATGTGGAGTTTGTCGATCGGGATTCGATTTCACAGGATTTCACAGCGATGTACCGAAACGCGGTCTGCTGGGAGGCTTCCGGGGTTGTATTTCGGTAAGCAAGAACTGAGCTGAGGCATGTCGCCTAAAAGCAGCTCCCTCATGTCGTTTTCCGGGGTGCCAACAGAGCTCAGCCGGAATCCTGCTGGCCGTTCTGGGCTAGTCGTGCGGCCAACTCCGCTGCCTGTGCCCAATCCTTGGCGTCCATGGCGGCCCGCATTCGCTCCTCCAGTTCGGAGCGGGCGTCCCGGACGAGGCCGTACCGTGCGGCGACCTCAACGGGCAGGCTGGCCATGATCCGCCGATACGTGCGGTTGCTGCGCTGCCGCATGTCCTCGTCCGTTTCCTTGACATAGTTGGTCATCATCACCGACTCACTTACCCGCGCATCTGCGGCAACTTGCCGGTTGATATCCTCGCCGCGCCGCGCGTGCTGCAACGTAGTCTTGCGGAAGACGTGGACGTACGCATGGCCGTTGGCCGCCGTCTTCGACCACTCGGAGACCCGGTGATAGAACCAGTCTCCGAAACAATCCGGGTCGAACTCCTTGGCCAGGGCGGTTATCAAATTGGCTTTGCCGGCGCGAAAGGTACGTAGTTGCTGGTTGTGCGCCGCGAACACGAACGGGCTCTTGCTGCGGTATTTCAGCAATTCCTGATAGACCGCCTCGGGTAGCCGAAACCAGCGTTCGACGCCCCATTTGCCTACGATCTCAAAGTGGCACTCGTTACCGACCAATCGCAAGGAATCCCACAAAAGTCCCGTGATTTCCAGCTTCCGACAGCCTGACCAGAGCAGAACTTTGGCTGCGGTGGCTGCGGTGGGAACACCACTCCACTTCGTGGTCAGGTGATCGAGTAGCGACAGCAACTCGGTCCCGTCGAACTGCCGAATCGGCCTCTTCTTCCCCTCAATCCAGGTGAATTGATTCCAAGGGTTCGACGTGAGGAGTTTTTCGGCATCCACGACGCCACGAACGCACTTTCGCTTGAGCGCATTGCGATTGCCCCGCTCAAACGCGGCTTGAAGCGACCGAGACCACCGAAGGATATTGTTCGGCGAGTAGCGGGGCAGTTCATCAAGCGAGTCCAACTCTCCCGATTTCCGCCTGCGCTCGCGGGCCTGTTCCGAGTAATGCTTTACGGGCCGACGCTTCTCCATCGGTTTCCGCCGCCAGTTATTGGGTAGCGTCATGCAGAGTCGCTGGAAGTTGGCGCAGTCATCGGCCGTGGCACAGGTAATGGGATGCACACCGGTGATTTCGGAGAAGGCGGCAAGGGCGTCCAGGCAGTTGGCCAACGATTTGATGGATCGCTTCTTCGCTTGCTCATCGGTTTTCCGATTAAAGTGCCATCGCTGGATCTCCCAGAATTCCTCGTCGGTCAAGGCAAGATCCTTCGCGTGGGCGAGCTTGCCGTTGTTTTCGAGCATGCAGACGACCGCTGCCAGGGCCTCCTCGCGGCTTTGCTCGCCTGTGCTCCGTGCAGCGATCAGCCCAGGCCAAAAGGCATACCACGACCCGCGCGGCGGCTTGGGCGGGTAGAGTGTTACCCGCACGGGCCTTCCTTTGGCGTGGATGATCGCTGTCGTCTTTCGTTGCTGTGGCTTGCGCGGCATTGTAGGAGACTTCTAGGTTCACATGCTTTTGATGCCCGATTCTATCCAGCGGTCAAGTGGATTATCTGGCAGTAATCTCTACCGTTTGACTAGCCACTCCTCGATCCGCTGCCGATAGAATTTCCAAACCTTGCCATTACCCGTTCCCGGCACGATGCAACTCTTGGGAATCTCGCCGTTTCGGGCCATCTCGGCCGCCCATACTACGGAGCAGCCCAACTGGCTCGCCAAATAGGGGGTGCCGACCACATCCCCCGGTTCCGGTGCGACGTGGGCACGGTTACGGTGACTGTCCTCAGCGAGGCTTTCGAGGGCGGCCGCTATGCGGTCGAGGTAAATGAGAATCGCAGAGCCGCTCTGATTCGCCGCTACTGCTGGTATGTAAACTCTCGGGCTTTCTACGCCTAGTGAATCGTACGTCTTCTGTTGTCCCACCGGTCTCTCCAATGCCGGCGTTTGGCCGGCGTAGTTGAGGCCTCGGAGAATCTGTCCGACGAGGCATGTTTTGAAAATGTCCTTGTCATATTCCTTCGTTCCGTCGACTCCACCCCTCTTTTGGTAGGTTGGTGCAGTCCTGATTACCAAGTCGTCTTCTACCTTTGCTGTTGTTCGACCCACTTCTCCAGGTCTGCCGGCCGGTAACGCACAGCCCTGCCGATCCTTAGAGCGGGCAATTTGCCGCAATGAGTCAGTTCCCATAGTGTCCGTTCTGATATGGCTAACGCTGCTGCGGCCTCACGTGCCGTGATCAATAGCCTTTGGCTTTGCACCTGTCCAGTCATATTCAACACCCTCCCATGATGGGTAAATTGTGGCGTCCATTTCCGCTCCGTGCTGAATCTCGCGGAAGGGGGCTTGCAACGAATCGCAGTTCATGGAATAATTGTATCAAGTTTATTCATTCCCGCAAGTCCAAGGTGAGAAATTATTATGGGATCGCAAGGAAGACCGAGGGTCAAACCCGAAGCAGAAGAGATGGTGGAGCGGATCGAGCACCTCCACCAAATTCTCTATCGCAGAAATCAACGGCTGCTGGCTGATGCGACCGGGGTTTCACAGTCGTTCGTCTCGAAAATTCTTGGCCGATCGCAACAACCGAGTCAAAACTTTTTAGATGCTCTGGCTCGTCAGCCACTGGTCAATCCTGCGTGGTTATTCCGCGGAGAGGGCGAACCCCTTTTGCCGGTCAACGCCGGCACACTGCCGATAGCCAACGTGATCCTGCCCGGCTCGCCCCGCGAATACCCCGGCATGCTCACGGGTATGCGCCTTCCCGTCGCGGCCGGTCTCGACCGCGATACGAGATACGGGCTGCCTCTAGCTGGTTACTGGTCTGACCTGCTGCAGGATCGACTACTGATGTCGGCGGCCGACACCTTAATTATTGAGTCCGACCGGGCATTTCTCGATCGACCCGACGTGGTCGGTGGGCGTCTCTGTACAGTACGAATTGCAGTAGAAACCGGCGATTTCTACGCATTAGCCAAGATCTCGATCGAGTACGGGGCACTGTTCGCGGAATTGTTTCTAGCCCATGAGTTGGCGGTGAAAAGCAAAGAGCCTCTCAACAGCAACCCTCCTCAACAAGATCGGCTTTCACAATTCGGGCAGCCCGACCGAATGAAGATTTCTCAGTACCGTCAAAAACGGCCTCGCGAGGACGATGAGGATTTGTCGCCCAAGTTGCCAACGCCAACGGCAAAACAGACGCATAACGTACCAGCGACAGCGATTGCCGACACATTGCAACCCGCCGAGATCCAGGATGTGCCCCATCATGGAATCGGGAACGGGAAGATCCGTCTGCCCGATGCCGCCAGCATCGTGGGAGTCGCCCTGAAACTGGAACGTCCGCTACTGCTACTGCCAGGGGGTAAAAAAACATGAACGCCGATCCACAGCAGACTCGCGGGAAGGACAAGTCACTGAGCCCCAGGAGAGAAAGCGAAACGTAATGAAAGCAAAACAAAGTAGTACTAAGAAACCGCATGGTAGCAACGCCGCCGCGGCAAAGATGAACGACGCCCTGCTTAGGGAGTTCACCGAGATCAGGGCACTCGCTGTCAAGGCCGACCGGCAAGATGTCCAGGCCCGCTACCAGATCGCTGTCCACTGCCAGAACGTCCGCGTGGGCGATGGTAATGGCGGGAAGTACGGCGAGAAGGCCGTAATCAAGCTGGCCCAGGCGATTGGATGGGAGAAGTCGAGCATCTACGACTATGCCAACGTGGCAAAAATCAATGCGATTCGGGACACTGCTGATACGTTCGGCCAGGATCTTTTCAAGCAGATCGAAACAGCCGATCCTTCGGAGATTGGCGATCCGTTGCTGGAACCGTTGCGGGAGGCTCGCGAAAAACTCAACCGTCTGCTCGCTGACCTCGACAAGTTCATTTTGCTGGCTGAAGAGCGACGAATGACGGCAGCCCACCCGCAAGACGACTGGGAACATACGACGGACGATCAGGACGAGAGCGCTTAGCCGCCACGGGCAAAGCGGCCCGTGCCCTGGGCGTCACATTTTCCAGACGTCTGGAAAATCTGCCTGAATTGGGCCGTCACATTTCTCAATTTCATTTCTTAATTTCAAGGAAAAAGCATGTTAAACGAAACGCCAATCCAATGGGCCGATGGCACCGTCAATCCCGTCATGGGATGCGACGGGTGCGAATTATGGAACGCAACCCGCAAGAGCTGCTATGCCGGCGAACAGCACGAAATCTTCGGCGGCATCCGCCTGGGCTACTCGCCCACGTTCGACCAGATCACCAAGTGGCGAGGCCGCGTGGCCGCCACTGCCAAACTGCCAAGCCTGACTGGGCTCGGCCGCAACGAAAAACCCTGGTTGGACGGCATGCCAAGGCTGATCTTCATCTCCGACATGGGCGATGCCTTGTGTGAAGCCGTGCCGTTCGACTGGCTCCGCATGGAAATCATCGAGACCGTCGTCAGCCCCAAGGGCCGCCGTCACCGCTGGCTCTGGCTGACCAAACGCCCCAAGCGGATGGCCGAGTTCTCCGCGTGGCTGAATGCCGCAGGTATACCGTGGCCCGGGAACCTTTGGGCGGGCACGACCATCACGGCTGCCGACAAAACGCTCCGTATCGACGAGTTGCTCAAGGTCGGCGACGAGAACACTATTCACTTTCTGAGCGTCGAGCCGCAGCTTGAGAGGATTGATCTCCGTCCCTGGCTGCCTCGCCTGGACTTGATTATCCAGGGCGGCGAGTCTGGGAAGCAACCCCGGAAGTTCGACATCGCTTGGGCGCTGGAGATGCACCAGAACTGCCAGGAAACAAGCACGCCGTATTTCCTCAAGCAACTCGGGGCCTATGTATTCCGCGGTGAGGAACGGATTCCCCTTCAGCACAGCCACGGTGGCGACTGGAGCGCGTGGCCCGACGACGTGCCGCGGTTCAGGCAGATGCCGGTTTGTGAAGCTAAGAGACTCTCTTCGACGAACGAGAAGGTCGTCACAGGTACTGCTAAATAAAGAGGGCCGACAGAAACTTGTCCTGCCAACCCTCCACTGAGTCCGATCTGCTACGCTGTGTGCGATCCCCGTCAGGATCGCTCAGATCAAAATCCACCATCAATCATTAGGAGGTTTCAATCTATGGTTCATTCTACCATATCCAACGGAAAACTCAACGGTAAACCACGTTCCGGCCGCATCCCCAGACCCGACCTCAAGCCGCGGGTGGCCTGCGAGTATGACCCGTCCGGGCTGATCGACAAGTACACCGCCGTGGGCACGTCCTCGCCCGCTGCAAGCATGCCCACCATAACGAAGAAGGTTAAGCCCGTAACCGACAAGTCGCTGGAGGCCAAAAGCGTCGGTAAGAAGCTGATCGACTACCAGGCCAAGCTGCTGGCCACGATCTTGGCTGAAGGCAAGATCCCGACCGAGGCAATGCACCTGACCCAAGAAATGTTCGACTGCCCCGACAACAGCGACTTGTGGGAGGAATGTCTCAAGCGGTGCGGGGACGTAATCGACATCAAGGAGATCCTCCAATACAGTTACGCCGCCGTCCACACGTGGGATAAAGAAAAGCTCCTGGCGTTAAAAAAGCGTTACGACCCGTACGCCAACATCCCGCTCATGGTGCGTAAGATCGAGGAACGCTACGTCTGCGACGAGGCAAAACGCATCGCCAATATCATCATCTCCAAGGCTGGCATGGGGCAGGTCGGTGCCGTAAATATCCAGGCGGGTGAACTCAGCGGAGTCGTGGCCAAGGTGAATAAGGCCACGCATGCCAACCTCATCACGATCTCCTCGGCGGAATTTGACGCCATGGACTGCTCGGTCAAATTCCTTATCGAGGATGTACTGGTGTCCGATCAGCCCATGGTGATCGGTGCATTATCGAAGTCGATGAAATCGAGCTTGATGCTCGACGCGGCGATCTCGCTGTCGACGGGCACCAAGTTCCTAGATCATTATGAGTGCGTCAAAACGCCCGCCATGATATTCAGCGGCGAGTCGGGCAAGAGCGTATTGCAACTGACGGCTCGCTCGGTTTGCAAGGCCAGGGGCTTTACTCTTTCCGAGGCGGGAGTCCGCTGGAGCTTCCAAGTGCCGACGATCTCCGATCGCGAACAGGTACAGATCGTACGGAGCGAATTGAAGCGGTACGACTGTGGGGTGCTATTCATCGACCCCGCCTACCTCGCCATGACGGGCGAAGGCATGAGCGAGCATGCGGGCAACGTATTCCACTTCGGCCGGCTGCTGAAAGGTATCACGGAGATGTGCCAGGAGCTGGGCGTCGTGCTCACGCTGGCACATCACTTCGCCAAGACCACCCCAGTCGATCCCTTAGATCCTTGCAGTCTAACGCGATTATCGCAGGCGGGATTCGCCGAATGGGCGGGACAGTGGATCTTGCTGGAGAGGCTGGTAAAGTATGCCGACGACGGCAAGCACGAGCTGATGATGCGTACGGGCGGCCGTGCAGGTCATTCTGGACTGCACTACTTAAAGATCGACGAAGGGCATCCCAAGGGCTCGCGATGGATCACCCAGGTCATGGGCTACACCCAGTACAAGGATTCGCTAGCGGAAGCGAAACAGAATGCCGACAACGTCGCCGAGCGCCAGAATCTATTGAAGCAGGCCTCATACCTACAGTTGATACTCGCCGACGAAGCTAAGCCGATCAGCCAACTGGGACTCGGTAATTCCGGCACGGCGAACAAGGTCACCGAACAGTTGATCTCCATGGGCTGGCTTAAGAAGTTTAAGAAGAAGTCGGGCAATGGCAAGATGCTCTACCACTATAAATACGTCGGCGGAGACCCTAATCTACTCACCGATGAGGAGGAATAATCGGTGTACAAGAGTTGCTTCAAATTACCCAGTGTGTCGGAGAAAACCAACAGTATACTCCTCGAATCCAGCAGTAGACTACTACTACTATAGTAGGTAGTAGTCTACTGTCTGGTGCTGTGATAGTCTGCTATCCTGCCACCCCCCACCCACTACACCCGAGTCAAGAATCAATTCCCCGAGTGAAAAGAGTAATTCGTGTCCGCGATTCAAAAGTAATCCGTGTCTGCAATTCAAAAGAGCAATCATTTATGCGATTGAAAGGTAATCCGTGTCCGCGATTGAAGAAGCAATTCGTGTCTGCGATTGGGAATCCCGAGAGTCGCAGACATTCAATCTGCCGATCGAGCAAGGGCGACCCATCCTGGGATCTCTGGTGGGCTATTACCCCGACCAGGGCATCCAGTGGCTCGGTGAGGCGCTAGGCATCACGGCCCGCCAGCGCTGAAACATGAGGGAGTAGAATCCTGGTGCCGAGTGCTGCCCTGCCACTTGTCAGTCTGAAATGGCAATGTCCGGTCTCGTTGCAAGACCATGTGGCTGCCGATCACTTTGGGCAAGGTATACTGCCCGTGCTTGGGTTTGTCCTTTTGGATTGAACGAAGTTACCGCCGGTC